>WJMS01000337.1 GCA_014727815.1 candidate division GN15 bacterium | reverse complement strand
GGTGCTGTAGAAGTCGCCCTGGTTTTCCATGTCGGCGCCGGCAATGTTCACCGACGGGTATTCCATGACGGTGCCGACGTTGCCGTGCATCGCAGTGAACTCGGGGTCGTTGATCTGGTCGAAGCTGTAAATGGTCGAGGCCTTGAAGTTGTGGCGGAAGCCGAGGGTGTGGCCGACCTCGTGGGCGACCAGCTGGATAATGTACTGCCGGATGTATTCCTTCTGCAGTTTTTCTTTGCCGGCAAAGTCATTCGGCAGGCTGGCGACAAACGCGAAGCCGTGGGCGGCGTTGTCCATGGATTCCCGGACATAGTTGCAGACCGGACCGTTGTGTGAACCATCGTCGTGCTGCCACTCGCGCAGCGCCTCGAACGGATCGTCTTCGGCGACTTCGTAGCCGTCGAACGACAGCGGGCCGACGTATTCATCGGCGGTATTGAACATGAAGCGGATGAAGTCGGCCGGAATCCGAATGTCGGCGTCGAAGATCTCACCGGTAAAGGGGTTGGCGCGGCTGGGGCCAACGGCGGGGCCACTGCCCGGGACGATCCACTGGACCGTGCTGTAGCGGATGTCGGCCGGATCCCATGAGGCAGTGTCAGGCATCTGCTTCGCCACGACCGCATTCTTGAAGCCGATCTCTTCGAAGGCCGGGTTCCAGAATTCGATTCCCGCCGCAACATACTCGCGGTACTCTTCCGGCACGGTGTTCTGCACCCAGTAGACAATGGGTTCGACCGGCTCAGAGAGTTCGGCCGACGGATCCTTTTTCTTCAGGTTCCACCGCTCGACATAGCGCACGTACGGCGTCTCGGTGGCCGGGCTGGAGTAATCCTGGTAGACAGTCAGGAAGTGGCCCATGCGCTCGTCACCAAACCGCGGGACATAGTCTGACTCCGGCAGTTCGGTGAAGGAGTAGCGATGGGTCTGGTAGGCTGAGTACGGGTTCTGCATGGTCTTCGCGCTGAGCGGCTTGCTGCCGCGATAGTGCAGCTTGACATCGATCTCGCTGTTGTACGGGAAGCTGAGAACCTGCTCGATATAGCTGTTTTTCTTGTCGAACGAAAAGCCGGTCTTGGCGATTTTGCCGGCAAAATACGACAGATTGGTTGCGTCGGTGATAAAGAAGTCGGCCGGATCAATCAAGATGGCGCCGGTCGAGTCGTGCGGTTTCGACTTCACTTCGGTGGCAGCCAGCAGGTGATCGGAGATACCGGCGTCGACCGCACGCGAGAGGGTCGAGATTGAATCGGCGCGGAGCCTGAGGTTCTTTTCCATGAACTGGATGTTTTCGCCGACCCGGGTGAGATAGAACGGATACGTGCGATACATCCGACCGTTATCGGAAAAGACGCCGGCCGAGCGGGCGACTGTCTCGCCGCACAGGAAGACCTTGTCGAACTGGTCGGGCTTGATCGCCATGAGCACGCTGTTGTCGGTGGTGTCGCGGTAGAAGGTGAACAGCCCGTCGACTTCGACCATGTCTTTGACGAGGGCTTGATACGGTTTCGGCTCTTTGCCTTTTTTGCTCGGGGCGGCTTTCTGCTTGCTCCCCGAATCCTTCTGCAGCCCGGTCAGGGTGCGCTTGAGCGGCTCGGCCGAAGAGGACGCCGGCAGGCTGAGGCACAGGGCACAGACCAGCGTCAGGGCAATGATGAGTCTGGTTCGCATGAATCTCTTCCTTTTACACTGAGGCGGATTATACACGTATCAATCTAACAACGTCCGATACGAGGAATTTGTTGCACTGAAGCTCGATTCGACGGCTCCCGGAAAACACCGAGCTTTCAGCAGGGGCCGTCGGTGGCATGGGATAGATACGCGAGGCCTTTGTCGGTGAGTTCATAGTAGGTGTGATTCCGGTGTTTGATCCACTTGTTGTCCACGACTCCTTTACGGTACTGGACCATCACCGGTTCCACTCGCTGCAGGAGTCCCATGTCACGAAGTTTACGGTGTCGATCGAAGGCGAGCTGCTTGTCGATGTTCAGTTTCGCGGCGACTTTGAGAGAGTAGTCGATACCCAGGTCGCGATGATGCGCCAGGATCGCGAAGTCGGTCGCATCGAGATCGGCAAAGTCCTCACCGGGGCCGTCATCATCGGGCGCGAGGATGTCGTCCCAGACCAGCGTAACCAGTCGCTGGCGCTCGGCTTTGGCCAGGTTGGCACACGCGGCATCGTGCACCTTGAGCACATTGTCGTGGCTGTAGTAGCCGACAATGGCATCCGGCGGAGACGGCCGGCAGCAACGCGCTCGCACGTACGGTTCTTTCAGTCGCGGCTGATCAGACACGGCGCAATATACCAAAATCCGGTCTACATGGAAAGCGGACCTCTATTTTGCCGTTGATTTTTGCGACAACTCGCAATATCATGGCGCAACATCCCCGATAGCCAAGGAGCATGATGGACGCGCTTATCTCATCACAGGCCGGCATAATGGCCGTACTGGCCGCTGTCACATCCTTTTTCTTCTTTCTCGAGAAGAAGACCAAGTGGAATCTGTTCAATTTCCTGCCCCCGCTGATTTTTATCTACGTGATCCCGGTCTTTCTGTCCAATCTGGAGATCATTCCGTCGAAATCACCGGTCTACGATTTCATGGGCGACAATATCCTGCCGATGTTCTTGGTGATCATGCTGCTCGAGGTCGATCTGCTGGCAACGATTCGGGTGATGGGCAAGGGCTTGTTCGTGATGTTGCTGGGGACCCTGGGGGTGGTGATTGGCGCCCCGATCGCGTTTTTCATCGTCAAGAGCGGGCTCGATCCGGAGATGTGGAAGGGCTTCGGCACCCTGGCCGGCAGCTGGATCGGTGGTACCGGCAATATGGCGGCGGTGGCGCAGATGATCGAACTGCCGGAGGAGTCGCTCGCCTTCGGCTATGCGGTGATTGCCGACAATATGGTCTATCTGATCTGGCTGCCGATCATGCTTGGTTCGAAGAACTTCGCGGAGAAATTCCACCGCTTCACGCGCGTCTCGCCAAAACGGCTGGAACGGATGGAGGCAGCGGCCGATGAGCTGGCCACCGACAAGGGACCGGTCGAGATGCGGCATCTGCTCTACCTGGCATTCTTCGGGTTTGGTGGGACGGCACTGGCCGGGTGGCTCTCGGCACAGATCCCGGAATTGCCGCCGTATCTCACGACCAGCACGTACAATATTTTCATCGTCACCCTGATCGGGATCGGCCTCTCGTTCACCAGGGCCAGCAAGATTCCCGGCGCGCATCAATTGGCGATGGCGCTGGTATATTTGTTTGTCGCGCGCATGGGAGCGCGGGCCGATCTGTCGAATCTCGATGCGTCGGTGTTCTGGTTTCTCGCCGGGGCGTATATCTGGATCTTCATCCACGGCGCCTTCCTGTTGACCGCCGCACGTATCTTCAAGGTCGATGTGCACACGGCGGCGATATCATCGGCGGCCAATATCGGCGGAGCAGCCTCGGCGCCGATTGTCGCAGCGTATCACAAACCGAACCTGGTGCCGGTGTCGATTCTGATGGCGATGGTTGGGTATGCGATCGGCAACTACGCCGCCTGGGCAGCCGCGCAGTTGTGTCGGATCGTGGGGACGCTCTGAGAGCCTATTCAGTATCTTCGAGCATCGGTACGAACCGCACCGCGTAGAGATACTCTTCCTCGATACCCGATTCACGGCGGGTGAGGCGAACGAGCTGCTGACCGTACGAGGTCATCATCGGCAGGACCATTCGTCCGCCCAGGGCCAGCTGGTCGATCAAGGTCTCCGGCATTCTGGGCGCGGCAGCGGTAATGATGATCGCGTCGAACGGCGCATGTTCGGGCCAGCCAAGTCCGCCATCACCTATCTTCAGAGAGACATTATGGTATCCCAGTTGTTGCAGATTCTCCCGTGCCTGATCGGCCAGTTCGGCGATGCGTTCGATCGAATAGACATCACCGGCAATCTCAGCCAGGACGGCGGTCTGGTAGCCGCAGCCGGTACCGATTTCGAGGACTCTGTCGCGCGGTTGCAGTTGCAGATGCTCGGTCATCGATGCCACGATATAGGGCTGTGAGATGGTCTGCTGGCGGCCGATCGCAACCGGCGCATCGACGTATGCATCGGAGCGTCTCTGCTCCGGAATGAAGCGGTGTCGGGGCACGGCGCGCATGGCATCGAGGACATTGCGATCGGTCACGTCACGGCCGGCGATCTGGCGCTCGACCATCTCACGCCGTCGGCGTTCATATTCTTCTTCGGTAAAAACAGAATCTCCAATCATAACAGCATGTCTCCCAGTACACTCTCGTAACACCGGGCCACCGGGGGATTGTTCGAAGAAAAATGAGGCCGGTCAACCACCGTCGACCGGCCTCAGATCATTTACCCTCTGAACAACCGTTAGAGGCAGCAGAGCGGGTCACCTCCGAGGAAGAGGAAGTTGACGAGACTGATGACATCCGGCAGGTCAACCGTGCTCGAACAGTTGACATCGGCCGCCGATGGGTTCGGTGGCTGTGGTCCACCGAGGAACAGCCCGTTGACGAGATAGATGACATCGGACAGGTCCGGCGCTTCACCCGATGCATTGACATCGCCACAGATGTACTGCTGGTAGGTGAAGGTATTGACCGAGGAGTAGTCGGCAAACCAGCCGGCCGAATCAAATGCCTTCACACGCCACCAATACTGCTGATTGAGCTCCAGTGTGCTGGCCGGGAGCAGCAGACTGTCGGCGTGTACGAAGCTGGCGAAGGTGTTGAAGTCGCCGAAGTTCTCGAGTTTCGAAATGTGCACGTAGAAGTACTCGGGCGCTGTCTCGTAGCCGGGATCGGGCTGCGACGACCACCGGAACAGAATGGTATCGGCGTTGACCGAGGCGCCATCTATCGGCAAACTCGGTTCGGCCACCAGCGGCGCCTGGGTGTCGAGCAGGAACGTGTTGGACAGCGACGTATCGGAGACATTGCCGGCCGAATCTTCGGCGAAGGCGCGCCAGTACCACCGGCCGTCGTCAAGCAAGTCCGGCATGGGGAAGTTGAGCCCCGACACCGGCCCATACGTGTTCAGCGAGGTGGTGAACGAAGGATCGGCGGCGATCTGAATCCAGTTGATCTCCGGCGAGGTGTCTTCGGGATCTTTGTCCGGCGCCACCGAATAGCTGAACGTAAAGTCCTGCTGTTTGATGTAGGAGCTGTCGCCCGGGTTCTGCGGGATCAGGTCGGCCGGAGCGACATTATCAACGACCACGAGGCGCGGGTAGCGCTGCAGAGACGATGAATCGCTGCCGACATGCAGTCGCACTCCCCAGTAGTAGCCGCCGTCAGGCAGAGAATCGGGCGATGGTATCGTAAAGCTGGTGTTGGCAATGCCGGGATAGGTGCGCACCAGGGAAGTCATCAGTGAATCCGACGCAATATACAGGGTATAGCTGTCCGCGATGGCGTCCCATTCAAATGTCACCACGCCATTCTGCAGGTAGGTTGGGTCGGCCGGCGCTACCAGGGCCGGCGGGAAGAACGGGTTGCTGGTGAACAGGTCGAATTGCGTCTGAGCAAGCGCGCCGCCGTCGGAGGAGGCGTCGATAGTGACGGTCGTCTGGGCAGCATCGGGCACCTCAGCCGGGGTCACCACCGAGAACGAGACATTGGCGACTTCGCCGGGATCGAGCAGGGTTTGATAGATTTCAGGCAGGAGGACCCAATCCGAGTCGTTGGTGGGCGTGATCGTTACAAAGTCGGTGTCGTTACCTGAGTTGGTCAGGTCGAAACTGAACAGCAAGGTGTCCGGCGAGCCGATCGTATCCAGCGGCGGCGTGGTCAGCTCCACCTGATAGACGGCGCCGGCCGTCACCTGGGTCTGCTGTTCGGCAAACACCTGCGGATCGCTCAGGCTGGTGGCCTCACAGGTCACGAGGTCGTATTCACCGGCCAGGGCGGCTGACGGCACAGTCGCAGTCAGGCTGAACAGGGCCGAGTCCCACGGCGCGAGCACCACGACCGAGTCGGTGATCGAACCGCCGAGCCAGCCGTTTATGTCGGATACGTCGACGGTCACCGAGTCGAGATCGGCGCCGATGTTGGTTACATAGAAGTCCACCGGAACCGACTGGCCCGGCAGTTCTTCCAGGCCGCCTTCGTCAAACACGGCCAGGGCGGCCAGATTGCCCGGCGTATTGATGCCGTCGGGGCTGAATACGATCGAATACGACTGTGGCCCATCGGGCACATTGAACCCGGACACCCGGGCTTTCCAGAGACCGGGTGTCGGATTGTCTATCTCCACAGTCTCCACGTTGTTCTTCCGGTCGACCGCTTTGGTGGCGGCCATGCTCGGGTTGTCGGGATCCTTGACCCAGGGGTACTCTTCGCCGTCAAAGGGATCAATCAGCACCAGGTCGAGGTCGTTAATCAGGTTCTGCGACGAACTCACGGTACCGCCGGGATCATCCCAGACGAGGGTAACTTTGAGTTTGGAGGCATCGCCGGGGACTGTCAGGTCGTAGAGATGGTTGGTGCCGGTCGATATCTCCGACTGGACGTACGAGTTCTCACCAAAGCCGATCTTCTCGACAGCTGCCACACCGTCGACCTTGCCGTGACCGAACTGGTAGTCCGGGCCGACCGCGCCGAGATCCTGGGCGGTATTGATCAGGATGCCTTTGACGGTCGATGAGAGCAGGGTGCCGGTGCCAATCTCCTGGTCCCAGCGCTCAAGCACGAGAGCGATCGTGCCGGCCGTGGCAGGACAGGACATCGAGGTACCGCACATCGTCGTGTAGCCGCCGCCCGGGGAGGTAGAGGTTATTCCGCCGCCCGACTCGCAACCGGGGCCGACCACGTCGGGTTTGAGCCGGCCGTCATCGGTGGGTCCCCAGGAGGAGAATGAGGTCATGCTGCTGTTGTTGGAGTTGATGGCGCCGACAGCGATGACATTCTTGGCGGTCGGCAGCGGGGTGACCGTGTTGTAGGTCCAGCCGATCGAACCGCAGTACTTGGAGGCTGAGCCGCGCTGGTTGCCGGCCGACCAGGTGATTGCGATCGGTGCGCCTTCGGAGCCGCGGACGATGTTATCGATCGTGCCACAGACCGTGTAGTAGGCGCCCATGACTGATTCGCAGGCCGACTGGGTGGCCGGATCCCCGACGCCGTAGCCCCAGGAGTTGGTGCCGACCCGGGCGTTGTAGTTATTGATCACGGTGCTGTATTCGTTCTGTGCTTCGGAACCGCTGCCCCACCAGAGGTAAGCCTTCAGAGATGCACCGGGCGCCATGCCGGCATAGGTACCACCGCTGGAGGCGCCGTTCCCCATGACCGTGCCGGCCACGTGGGTAGCGTGCGTGGAATTACTCGAAAAGTCCATCTTCTGGACCCGGCCGAGCAGGTCAGGATGCAGGTCGTCGACCGAACCGCCATCCCATTCACTGACGACTACGCCGGCTCCGGTCAGGTTCCATGGCGAGCCCTGGAGGACCTCGGCCCCGGTGTTGGTCCGGGCGCCGTCGTTGTGCTCTTCCGGATACGGATAGGCCTGTTCGATCCATGCCACGGCGTCAAGCTCGGCGAGCCGGAAATAGGCCGGCTCCGGCAGGATCAGGTCGATGTAATTCATGGTTGGCTCAAAGCCGATAATCTCCGCTCCGAAATCATCGGCGAAACGCTGCATCCACCGCTGACCGTCTTCGTCCCGGTGGAGCACGACCACAAACTGCACCTTGTCACCACCTCGTCGGGCCCAGTCGAAAATGCCATACTCGGCGATTATCGGGGAAATCTTGTGTTCCGGCTGAATCGGTCCGATCCAGCGAATCCCATACTGGTCGAGCAGCGCCTGGTCCGGGATCTGGTCGAGGCGCGCCGTGAAGGCCAGGTTGGGGACATAGTCGAGCAGGCGAATTCCCTGATTAGCGAGAGCTTCGCGAGTGTTCTCGTTGATGGGTTCCTCGAACTGCACGAAGACGTGCTCATCCTGAGCCACCAGGCCCGCAGCTACTGCTGAGCGAACCGGGGCAGGGGTGAACTCGCCTGTGCGCAGTTTGATGGTGTAGTCAAGGTCGGCAAAGACAGGCGAGGCTGCCAGAAGCACGGTTGCGCATGCAGCCGCCAGGGCGCGTAGTCGTGTAAGCATCGGTGTCCTTTCCTGTTCGAGAAAGGTGGGTTCGGGTATGTATGGCGGTATGATTGATCGTATCAGTCGCCACTAATATAACTGAAAAGGGTACGTTGTCAACCGGTATCCCGTTGGCTTCTTTGGGATTATCTTAGTTTGACAGTCCTTTCGCAGGACGCTATATACCTCGGGTATACTGGTTATTTCCTGAAGGAGAGAAAACTCGCAATGGCGAAACGCTACTGGCTGTTTAAATCCGAGCCGGACTGTTTTTCGATCGAAGATCTGGCGGCGTCGCCGGATCAAACCGCACACTGGGACGGGGTGCGTAATTATCAGGCCCGCAATCTGTTACGCGACGACGTGAAGAAAGGGGATGAAGTCCTGTTCTATCACAGTTCGGCCAAGCCGACCGGCATCGCCGGCCTGTGTGTCGTCAGCCGGGCCGGCTATCCCGATCACACCGCGTGGGATCCGGATTCGGAGCATTTTGACCCCAAGGCACGCCCGGACAACCCGATCTGGTACATGGTCGACGTGACTCTCAAAAAGAAACTGCCAGAGACGCTGCCGCTGAAAGTGCTGAAGGAGACGGCCGGGCTTGAGGAGATGATGGTTACCCAGCGGGGGGCGAGGCTGTCGGTCCAGCCGGTCCGCCCGAATGAGTGGAAGATCATCCGGAAGCTGCTCAGGGACTATCTGTAATGGGCGGCTGAAGACTATCGGAGCAAGAGCATCTTGCGTGACTGCGACAGATCCGGAGTAGTGAGTCGGTAGAGGTAGACGCCGCTGGCGACAGCGCTGCCCGAGTCGTCGAGACCGTCCCAGATGACTCTATGTTCGCCGGCCGGTTGTCTCTGTCCGACAAGGGTGCGCACCAGTCGGCCAACAGAGTTATAAATCTCCAGAGTCGCATGGGCTGCGCTCGGCAGGTTGTAGCGAATTGTGGTCGTGGGATTGAACGGATTGGGGTAGTTTTGCGCCAGGTGGAACTCGCCCGGCAGTTGCTCGAGATCATCTTCGACATCAGTTACGGACGACACGGTGATCGGCTCGGCGAATTCGGAAGAATTCCCCCGGTGGTCGGTGGCGATTGCGGACAGGGAATCGCCAAACTGGACGTTCTCGAGCGCCACCATGAAGCTGCCAAACTGATCAGCGTCTCCGGAACCGACCAGTTCCTGTTCAGTCAGGGTCAGACGATAGATATCGACTTGTCCGCCGGATGGTGCGCTATCGCCTTCAGCCGTGGTCAGGGTAGCAGCAAGCAAATCGGGCGGTACGATCTGTTCGTTGGCGCTGTCGGCGATCACGAGCGGAAGGGAGTCGTTGTCGATGATGCTGTTGTGGCGGATGGTCGTGAAGCGTGTCGCCGGGTTGGCGATATACAGACCGTGAAAGCGGTTAAACTTGATTGCATTGCCGGCCGAGGCCACGTCGCCACCGATCGTGGTGTGTTCGGCCCCGGCAAGCACAGCGATAGCATGGCCGTTGTTGGCAAGCTGATTGGCGCCATCGGGCGAGGCGCCGATGACATTACCGGCGAGTGTGTTGTAGTTGGTGCCGTCACCAAACACGTGGATGCCGCGGCCGAGATTGGGAAGAATGGTACCGAAGCCGTTGCCGGAGATGAGATTGCCTTCGCCCGGTGCGCTGCCACCGATCGTGTTGTACGAGGCGCCGGCGCCGATCATGACGCCGGCTTCACGGTTCTGGACCGCCCGCCCGGCTACCGCATCGGTGCCGATGAAGTTGCCGATCACGCGATTGTCGCGGGTGCCGGCATCGAGCAGCATCACGCCGCAGCCGAACGGATAGATATCGCCGTAGTTGCCGGAGATGATATTGCGATCTGCGGTTTCGGTTCCGCCGATCGTATTGGCCGAGGCGCCTGCCCGCAGTACGACCCCGGAGCCGTTCGGCTGGGCAAACTGGCCGCTCGGATTGACCCCGACGAAGTTGCCGATCACGAGATTGTTGTCCGCGTTGGTGATGAAGATGCCGAAACCGAGCTGACCGGAGATCGTGTTGGGTATGAGACCGCCGCCTATGGTGTTATCGCGGGCGCCGTCGGCGATAGTTACCCCGTGGCCATCGTCAATACCGTTGCTGCGTGATCGCCGGCCGGTCGAATCGATACCGATGAAATTGCCCTGGATTCGATTATGACGGGTATCGGCGCCGCTGATCAACACGCCGTCGCCGCGGTTGGCGGCGATAACATTGCGGTCGTCGACTGATTCGCCACCGATCACCGTCTCCGTGGCGGCGTTATCGATACGCACACCCGCGCCGGCATTACCGGCCGGATTGATGCCGTCACGGGCCAGGCCGATGAGGTTACCGGACAGCTTCGTCTGGCTGGTCATCGGGCCGGCGATATGCACGCCATCACCATCGTTGCCGGCGATGACATTGCCGATGATCTCCGTCTTCCGGGCGCCGTCGGTGATCATGATGCCCCCGGCCATGTTGCCTGAGAGAGTTGTTTCATCGGCCAGCAGGCCGATCAGATTGCCGACTATCTTGTTGCCGTGGGTATCGCTGTCGCGCACTTCAACGCCGTAGCCGCCGCTGGCGGCGATGATGTTGCCGGCTGCGTCACTCCCGATGACATTCTCGGAAGCGCCGCGCTCGATCAATACACCGAGCGGATTGCCATCGCTGTCGAGGCCGTTGCCGAAGACACCAATGTAACAGCCGAGGACCGTGTTGTCTGTTGCTGTCGGGCCGCTCAAACAGACCGCTGCCGAACTGCCGTTGTCCAGGCCGTTGTTGACGAATGTGATGCGTTGCTCGGTTGTCTCGCCGCCGATAACGTTGTTGGCGCCTTCGATCAGGACAGCATGACCACGGGCACGGCGGAAGGTTAGTCCGCTCACGCCGTTACTGTCGGATCGAAGGACTATCGATGGGCTCTCGAACGGCGATGAGAAACCATCGATGCTCGGGGCACTTGCACTCCCGATTATTGCAGTGCCGTTGTCGCTGACGATGAGTGGACCGTAGGCAAGGCGGTACGGGGCGCCCAGGTCGGTGATCTGAATAGTGTCCGGTCCGGCACCGGCATTGGCTTCCTGCACCGCTGCACGAAGACTGCAGCCACCCCCCGCAACGGCACAGACACCATCGCCAATTTGCTCATCCGGCAGGTCGGCGGTGACGTCGACAATGTAGACTGCCGCCCGGGTCGGAGTAACCGACATCAGCAGCAGCACAAGCATCGTGCCGACCACCAGTCGCCATGTGGGTTGATTGCAGTGCATTCTTGCCTGACTCACTTGACGAGCAGCATTTTGCGCGACTGCACCTGCTGCTCGGTTACCAGTCGATAGAAGTAAACGCCGCTGGCGACCGACCGGCCATCGTCGCCGCGACCATCCCACACCACTTCATACTCACCGGCGGGCCGGGAGTCATTGACCAGTACTCGCACGGTACGGCCAAGGACGTTATAGACGGTCAGCGAGACATCGGTCTGCTGCGGCAGGCTAAACCCGATCGTGGTACTGGGATTGAACGGATTCGGATAGTTTTGAGCCAGTTGCGCGTGTCTCGGCAGGATCGGGTTGTCATCGGGGACGTCGGTCGGGATGTCGCTCATGCGATAGATGTTCACCGAATTACCGTCGCTGGCGGCAATGAAGCCGTCTTCGGCGTCGATCATCGTCCCCGGCCGGCCACCCTGATCGATCAACACCGGCACCGCGCCGCTGACATCATAAACGGCCATCCCGTTCGGCCCGATCGTATACATCTGGTTATTGTCAATCGCCGACTCGGTCACCAGCCGGGCGGCATCGACGATCGTGTCGAGTACGATATTGCTCGGGTTGCTGACATCGAACAGGAGGATGTCGCCGCCCGCGAAGGCCATCAAGCGTCCGGCGTAGCCGCGGATGTGCGTGGGGTAGAGGCTGAACGAAATGCTGGTCCGGTACTCGACGGTGAAGTCATTGTACAGCCGGTAGACACGCACCCCCGCTTTGCGGGAGGCGATGAATATCAGCGAGTCCATGTACACGGTGCCGGTGACACCGCCCAGGGTGTTGATGATGCCGCGTGAGATTACGCCCGATGAATCGGAAATCGAGAACACTTCGACCCCCGTCAGGCCGGTCGCAAAAAGTGCGGACATGGTGTCGACCGGGTGGTCGCCGATAACAATATCGCGGACTTCTTCGAGGTCGGGCCCAACCGACTGCAGAAACGGTATGGTGTCGTTGGAGAGATCGATCATGAAGATACGTCGCAGATCCTCATACATGACAAACATCGTATCGCCGTTAAACTCCAGCTCGCCGACACCGCGCAGGCCGGCGTAATAGGTGGTATCGAAGACGGGGCGGCCATCGCCGGCCAGATCATAGATATCAACCGGGTTGTTGCCGCCACCGGTAAACAACTGACCGTTATGCAAACTGACCGCGCCGATCGGCCCGGCCCGCTCCAGCACCCGTTCGCCGATCGGACCGCTCTGCACGTCGGACAGATCATAGCGAGCCAGCCCGCCGGCGTCACTCGGCATAAGCAGCGAGGCGCCATCGGCCCCCACCCGGACGCTGCCGTTGAAGGTTGTGTCCGGCGCAATGGCCAGTTCGCTGACATATGGTTCACGGTTGTTCAACGAGAACACTTCGGTGGTTGCGGTACCGGCATTAAAGGTTGCTGCCAGGGTGTCACCGACATGGATGCGGTCCGCGGTGAACAACAGTGGGATCGTATCAACCACCGCAGGCGCAGCGCCCGTGAAGCTGCCCACGAGCAGGCGCGGGCTGTTGACGGCTATGAGCATTAGAGAGTCGGCTTTGGCGAATGATGTCGCCTGAAACGGCAGGAAGAGGTAGTCCTGGAACTGCCCGAAACCATCGCTTCTGATGTCATAACGCAGAATGCCGTTGTAGTCATCGAGCGCATACAGTTCACTGCCGACGTGATCTACCCGAATGTAGTGTATGCCGAGCATGCTGGAATCAGTGAACTGGGCGTTGTTGTGGTCTGTGAGACGGTAGCGCCAGAGGCCGTCGAAGCCTCTGGCGACGTAGAGGTCATCGTCGATAAGCGTGAAGTCGTAAAACGGTTCACCGAGATCCGCCTGGCCTAGTTGGACGATGTCCGGCAGTTCGGCCAGATCAAAGAAGTAAATCACGTCGGCATCGGTTCGAACGGCCAGGATATCGCCATCGGTCTTGTGCGACAGGCCCTCGACGCCGAGGAACTGCTGGTTGACCTGGTGGTAGTCACC
>WJMS01000336.1 GCA_014727815.1 candidate division GN15 bacterium | reverse complement strand
GTATACGGTCAGCTTGGTCTGGGCATTGTCCTGATTCTGGGCGGGGTGCTGGCAGGGCTGGTGTCGGTTCGCCTGAAGACCAACCGGATTGTACGCCCCAGGTGATTACCGTACGAAGGCAAATCGTTATCTTTCAGCAAGATAACATGTCCCCCGCCTTCGCGCCACGGGTCTCGCGAAGGTCTCACTGAAGTTAGTCTCCTCTTTACGCAGCCAGGACTACGACAGCTCGATGTGCGACTGCCCCGATACCCCGTTTTCGGCTTCTTCCGATTTTCCCGCGTTTGGTGCCGGGAAAATTCTCTTAAGCGACTCACCGACAATAAATAAACCGCCGATACAACCGATACTTGGGCTATAGGCCGGAACAACAATGAAGTTATTCCTCGACAGAAACAGGACGCTTCTGCCGCGTATCGATGTGATCTATCTGATCACGCGGGTGATGACGCTGGTGGGCTTTTCGTGGTTTGCCTACCACAGCGGCTTCACGCAGCGCCACGAAGTGACTTTCCTGATCATCTTCGGGACCTTTGTGGCCCACCTGGCGGTCTTCTACGCCGCTATGCGGGGACGATTCGACCTGAAGCTGGCCTACCTCTCCTCGATTATCTATGACATCCTGTTCGTTCCGCTGGCGATCTCGCTGTCGGGCGGGCTGTTCTCGTCGATGTATCTGCTCTACTTCATGACTATCTCTGTGGCGGCCTATGTCCTGACGTTCTGGTTTGCGACGGCGGTCGTGGCGCTGGTGACACTCAGTTATGTCGCGCTGGTGGTCGGGGAGCTGGGCGTATTGAACCTCTTCGATTTTGCCCTTCGGCTCGGCTTTCTCTGGGTGTACTATCTGGCGATCAGTTACGTGTCGCGCTACCTGCGCAAATCCGAAGCGCGCCTGATCAAGCTGTTCAACACCCTCAACATGCGCACTGCCGAGCTGGAGAAGTCTCAGGCGCAGCTGGAGGTCTTCTACGAGAATACCCGGACGCTGGGGGCGATTCTGGACGAGGACGGTATTGTCAAGGAACTGATCCGGATTATGTCCCGCACCCTTCGCTACCAGTACTGCGCGGTGGTCCAGCGCGACCGGTGGGGGCACTTCTACTACCGGGCGCGGTCGCTCGATGGTCGTCCGAACTGGCTGTTCAAGGCGATCGATCGGGGTGAGAACGAACTGATCGAACGGGTGATCACACTCGAGGAGCCGGTGCGGATCAAGGATATCGAGGGGCGGGATGATTACAAGCCGATGTACAAGAAGGCGCGCTCGGCGATCGTGACGCCGATGGTTGCGCACGGCAAGGTCAAGGGCCTGCTGATCGCCGAGTCGATCGGCCAGGACCATTTCACCGATCGGGACATGCAGCAGTTTACCTCAGTAGCCCGTTCGGCGGCCCTGGCGCTCGAAAATGCCGAACTTCACCGTCGCACGGAAGAACTCACCATGATCGATGAGTTGACCGCGACGTATAACTATCGCTACTTTGTGCATAAGCTCGAGGAAGAAAAGAAACGTGCGCTTCGCTATGATCTGCCGCTGTCGATTATCATGGTCGATATCGACTGGTTCAAAAAGATCAACGACAGCTACGGCCACGAGGCGGGCAACGAGGTGCTTCGGGAGTTGTCGACGGTGATCAAGCGGTGCATCCGCGATGTCGATATCTTCTGCCGCTACGGTGGTGAAGAGTTCGCGATCATTTTGCCGCAAACGGCCAAACTCGAGGCCGAGCATATCGGCGAGCGGATTCGCACGCAGGTTGAGGAGATGATCATTACGACGGAGCAGGGCGAGAAACTCAAGATCACGGTGTCGGTCGGTGTGTCGGCCTATCCGGAAAACGGACGGTCACACGAGGACCTGGTGACGGCGGCCGACCAGGCGCTGTACCGGGCCAAGGGCTCCGGCAAGAACCTGGTTTGTTCGGTATAAACGCAACGCAAACACGAGAGCCCTTCGGGGGGCGTATCGGGGGAAAACATGGTAACACGGACGTACACAGACACAGGGCAACTGTTCGTAGTCGGCTATCAGGGGGAGCAGGTACCGCAGTCGTTTGTCGACCTGGTCGGTCGGCGGCAGCTGGGCGGCGTGATTCTCTTCGAGGACAACTGCCGCAGTTACACGGCTGCCCGGGAATCGATCGCAGCGATCCGCAAGCAGTATACGCGGACGGCGCCGATGATTGCGGTGGATCAGGAGGGGGGACGGGTCTGTCGGCTGCGCGGTGTTCCGGCCGAATTTCGCGCGCCGGCCGACTACGCCCGTGACAATGCCCTTGAGCAGTACGCCGAGGATTTCTCGCGGGCGATGGTCTACATGGAGTCGCTCGGGATCAACTGCAATCTCGCTCCGGTCTGTGACCTGTTTCTCGATGAGGGCAACACCTGTCTCGATGGTCGCTGTTTCGGCGACTCGCCGGAGGTGGTCGGGCCGTTTATCGAAAAGTCGATCAAGCTGGCCCGCACGCACGGTTTGCTCTCCTGCGCCAAACACTTCCCCGGGCTGGGCGCCGCCACAATCGACCCCCATGAGGCGACTGCCGAAGCGGACTACGACCTCAATACCTGGTCGACCCGCGAGATGCGTCCGTTTGAAATCGCCGTGCGAGCGCAGGTCGACATGATCATGACCACGCATCTGCGACTTCCGGCGATCGATGATACCATTGCCACCGGCTCGAGCAAGATCACCGACCACATGATCCGCACCATGCTCGGTTATGAGGGTCCGGTGATCACTGATGACCTGCTCATGTCCGGCGCTGCGGAACTCGGCGATGTGGGTGAACGCGCCATAGCCGCCTTTCTGGCCGGTCACGACTTGCTGCTGTTCGGACAGGACACCGAGGCGGCGATCGAGGCGATGGAGGCAT
>WJMS01000335.1 GCA_014727815.1 candidate division GN15 bacterium | reverse complement strand
GAGATGGTGATGCCGGGCGACAACATCCAGATGTCGGTCGAGTTGATCACGCCGATCGCGATGGAAGAAGGTTTGCGTTTTGCGATTCGCGAGGGTGGCCGGACGATTGGCGCCGGTGTCATCGCGAAGATTATCGAATAACAATCGGGTAACGAAAGAGACAGGTCGTGCCTAGAGATCGAATCACACTGGCTTGCGGCGAATGCAAGCGGCGGAACTACAATACCAAGAAGAACAAACGGCTCCACCCCGAGCGGGTCGAGTACCGCAAGTTCTGCCCGTTCTGCAACAAGCACACGCCGCATAAAGAGACCCGGTAGGCCCGGCTGACAAGCTTGAAGGCCAGTAGCTCGAACGGTAGAGCGCCGGTCTCCAAAACCGGATGTTGGGGGTTCGAATCCCTCCTGGCCTGCTATATTACATAAGGTGTTGACGCTTTGGAGAAGGTAAGAAAGTACCTCAAGGAAACGATGGGCGAGCTTCGCAAGATGACCTGGCCCACCAAGGATGAGTTGATCGGCTCGACAATCGTGACTGTCGTGGTGTCCCTCATTGTCGCGATCTTTATCGGTATCGTCGATCGCATCCTGACCTTCGCAATGAAGCTGGTGTTTGGAGGAGGCGTTGGGGTCTGATATGGCTCTCCGCTGGTACGTCGCCCATACCTATTCGGGCCACGAACAGAAGGCCAAGCGCTATCTCGAATCGGCCGTGGAGAACGCCGGCCTGCAGGAGAAGTTCGGCCAGATCCTGGTGCCGACCGAGCAGGTGACCGAGATGAAGCAGGGCAAGCGGTCGACCTCGACCCGCAAGTTCCTGCCCAGCTACATCCTGATCGAGATGGACCTCGACAAGCAGACCCAGAACCTGGTGGTCAACACCCCGGGTATCACCAACTTCGTCGGCGCCGGCGGCAAACCGCAGCCGCTGCGGGAAAAAGAAGTCGCCCGGATTGTCGGTCAGATCGACCGCAGCCGCGAAGAGGAATCCGACGACATCCCGTTCCAGGCGGGCGACTCGGTGAAAGTGAACGACGGACCGTTTACCGACTTCTCGGGGACGGTCAGTGAAGTCAATATGGAGCGCAGGAAAGTCAAAGTGATGGTCTCGATCTTCGGCCGTCCCACCCCCGTGGAACTCGACTTCCTGCAGGTGGAACCAGTAAAGGCAAAATCCTGATAGGGTGAGCGGGAGCAAGACGACTCGTGGCAAAGAAACCGGTAGGTGAAATCAAACTGCAGATCCCGGCCGGCCAGGCCAATCCGGCGCCGCCGGTAGGACCGGCCCTCGGTCAGCGCGGGGTCAATATCATGGAATTCTGCAAGGCCTTCAATGCCCGGACCCAGGGCGGTAACGGCGTGCTGACCCCGGTCATTATCACCGTCTTCAGCGATAAGTCGTTTACCTTTATTACCAAGACACCGCCCGCCTCGACCCTGCTGAAAATGGCCGCCAAGGTCAAAAAAGGCTCGGGCGTGCCCAACAAGGATAAGGTCGGCAAGGTGACGCCCAGGCAGATTCGTGAAATCGCCGAGCAGAAAATGCAGGATCTCAACGCCTCCTCGATTGAGGCGGCGATGGAAATGGTGGCGGGTACCGCCCGCTCCATGGGTATAGAGGTGGCCGGCTAAGTCCGATCACCACAAACCATATATTCGTTGGCACCTGTGCGAGCCGCCGGCTCAATCGGGGAGAATAGGAGGTTATGAAACATTCAAAGAAGTATCGGGAGTTCCGCGCCAAGGTTGACCGAGAGAAGCGGTACCCGGTATCCGAAGCGGTCAAGCTCCTGAAAGAAAACTCGTACGTGAAATTCGACGAGTCGGTGGAGTTGGCCATCCGCTTGGGAGTCAATCCCAAACACGCCGATCAGATGGTCCGCGGAACTGTGTCGCTGCCCAACGGCACCGGCAAATCGGTTCGCGTCGCCGTCTTTGCGGCCGGTGACAAGGCGGAGGAAGCTCGCAACGCCGGAGCCGATTTTGTCGGCGCCGAGGATCTGGCCGAGAAGGTCAAGGGTGGCTGGACCGATTTCGAAGTAGCCGTGGCCACGCCGGACATGATGCGTGTCCTCGGTCCGCTCGGTAAAATCCTCGGGCCGCGCGGCTTGATGCCCAACCCGAAGACCGGGACGGTGACGATGGATATCGAACGCACCGTGTCGGAACTCAAGGCCGGGCGCATCGAATTCCGCGTGGACAAGCTGGCCAACGTGGCCGCCTCGATCGGCAAGCTCTCGTTCGAGGAAGACAAGCTGGTCGAGAACATCCGCGCCTTCGTCGACGCCGTCATCCGTGCCAAGCCGGCCGCCTCCAAGGGCGCCTACCTGCTCGGCGCGGCCCTGTGCTCGTCGATGAGCCCCGGTGTCAAGCTTGATCACTCCGAACTCGCCGCATCGGTGAAGAAGTAAAGGAGCTGTCATGCCGAAACCGGAAAAACTCGAAAAAGTCGCTGAGCTCAAGCAGCTCTTCCAGGACGCCAGCTCCTTCTTCGTGACCGACTACCAGGGGCTCGACGTGGCCAATGTCACCGCCCTGCGGCGGTCGCTGCGCGAGGGGAACGTCACCTACCGGGTGGCCAAAAATACCCTGCTGAAGATTGCGGCGAAGGAAGCCGGCATCTCCGAGGACGTCTTCGCGTCCTTCGAGGGCCCGACCGCGGTCGCCTTCTGCAGCGAGGACCCGTCGGTCCCCGCCAAGATCATCCAGGACTCCTTCAAGGAGCGGGAGCTGCCGCGCGTGAAAGTCTTCGTGGTCGAAGAGCATGTGCATCCGGCCGAAGAGATCAAGCGCCTGGCCGAACTGCCCACCCGCGAGGTGTTGCTGTCCGAGCTGGTGGCGGCGGTTGAATCACCGCTGACATCGATAGTCGGCGCCCTCGACGCGGTCTTCCGTGAGCTGGTCGGGTCGATTGACGCCCTCGCCAAACAGCGCGAAGAACAGGGGTAGGCCGACGCCGCCCCGGAAACTGAGTAGAACACGAAACGTAAACATAGTAGCCAGTTTGAGAGGTTATTGACGTGGCAAACGCAGCAGTTGAAGAAATCGTCGAGAAAATCTCGACGTTGACAGCGATGGACCTGGCCGATCTGTCCAAAGCGATCCAGGACAAGTTCGGAGTGTCCGCCGCGGCTCCGGTCGCGATGATGCCGGGTGGCGCCGCAGGCGCCGCGGGCGGCGAAGCCGCGGCTGAAGAGCAGACCGAATTCGATGTCGAGCTGCAGTCGGCCGGCGACAAGAAGATTCAGGTCATTAAAGTCGTTCGTGAAATCACCTCCCTCGGCCTCAAGGAGGCCAAGGAGTTGGTCGACGGTGCCCCTGCCAAGGTAAAAGAGGGTATCGAGAAGGACGAGGCTGAATCGATCAAGGCCAAGCTCGAAGAAGTCGGCGCCTCTGTCGAGATTAAGTAGTTTCCGAGTGTGAACCGGCCGGGAACTATTTGCCTCCCGGCCGGTTATCACGTGGTAGATGCGCCCGTGGCGCAATTCCCAACGTTTTTTCTGGTTGGTCGATTGACTGCAATTTTGGCTCCCCACAGAGAATGCTCTGGGGAGAATTGATGACGTTAATGACAGAATCGTCCACGCACGATACACAGGCTTTCGCTTCCAGAAGATCCCCTCACGGGAGAGGTACGTCCCCCGTGGGCCTTTTTCTATTTTAGGAGGGATTCGTTTTGGCAAACCCAGATGCGGTGACCCGTGCTTCCTATGCTTCCGTCGGCGACTACACCGACATGCCCAACTTCCTCGAAGTCCAGGTGAAATCCTATGAGGACTTCCTGCAGGGCGATCTGCCGCCCGACAAACGCCAGCGGCAGGGACTGCACCAGATCTTTTCCGAGATCTTCCCGGTAACCGATATCCACGAAAACTTCTCGCTGGAGTATGTCGGCTACCACCTCGGTCCGACCCGCTATCGGATCGACGAGTGCCGTGAGCGCAACATGACCTTCGCGGCCCCGCTCAAAGTAACCATGCGCCTGGTCAGCCGTCAGGGCGAGGCAGACCAGAAGGAAGTCAAAGATATTATCGAGCAGGACGTCTACCTCGGCGAACTGCCGCTCATCACCGAATGGGGCACCTTCATCATCAACGGCGCCGAACGGGTTATCGTCAGCCAGCTGCACCGCTCGCCGGGCGTCTTCTTCGATGAGGAGATTCACCCCAACGGCAAGAAGCTCTTCTCGGCCCGCGTGATTCCATACCGCGGCAGCTGGGTCGAATTCAGCATGGACATCAACGATGTCATGTTTGTCTATCTCGACTCGAAGCGAAAGCTTCCCGTCACGACCCTCCTGCGGGCGATCGGCTATTCCTCCGACGAAGAAATCGTCGACCTCTTCTACCCCGTGCAGAAGCATTCGCTGACCGGCAAGAAAGCCACCGACGTCGAAGGCTCGTTCCTGGCTGAAACGGTCATCGACACCGAAACCGGTGAAGTGGTGTACGCCGTGGGCGAACCGATGACCGAAGACCTGGTCGAGAAACTCACCGAACTGGGCATCAAAAACGTC
>WJMS01000334.1 GCA_014727815.1 candidate division GN15 bacterium | reverse complement strand
GCGGCCGAGCTTCCTGACTTTATCCTGATGTCCCATGACTGTTTCTCAACTCGTGGCTTAGGCCTTTTGCGGTTCCATGTATTTATCGATGTCCATCCCGAAATGAAGATCCATCTGCTCGAGCAGGGTGCTGATTTCATTGAGGGATTTGCGACCGAAATTACGATACTTGAGCATCTCCGACTCGGTCTTGGTGACCAGGTCGGCCAGAGTCTGGATATTCGCCGCACGCAGGCAATTGGAGGAGCGAACCGAAAGTTCGAGTTCGTCGACCCGGGTCTTGAGCAGGTTGCGAATCCGCAGGACCTCCTCGTCCTCCTGCTCTTCTTCCTCGACCATGATCTCCTCGTCCATATGGATGAAGAGCTGGAGGTGGTCCTTGAGCAGCTTGGCGGCGAAGCTGAGCGCATCCTCGGGCGTGATGGCGCCGTTGGTGGTCAGCTCGAGAATGAGCCGGTCGTAGTCGGTCTTCTGGCCGAGGCGGGTGTTCTCCGTCTGGAAAGCGACCTTGGTGACCGGCGAGAAGAGCGAGTCGACATAGATTGTTCCGGCGGGTGCGTCCATGCGCTTGTTCATTTCGGCGACATGGTAGCCACGGCCGGAGGCGATATCGATTTCCATCTCAAACTCGACATCGTCGGTGAGTTCGCAGATGTGCTGGTCCGGATTGAGAATCTCGATATCCGGGTTACCGGTGAACATGCCGGCGGTCAGCTTGCCCTTCTGGGTAGCTTTGAGCGACAGCGTCTGCATTTCATCGGCGTGCATCCGGATGATGAGGTTCTTGACGTTCAGCACGATGTTGGTTACGTCCTCATACACCCCGGGAATAGTGGCGAATTCATGTAAACAGCCCGTAATGCGCATCGACACGACCGCAGCTCCCTGAATCGAGGAGAGCAGGACCCGGCGCAGCGAGTTACCGAGCGTGACACCATAGCCGCGTTCGAGCGGCTCGATGATAAAGCGCGAATAGTTCTCGGTGGCCGAAGACTGGTCGGAGACGACCTCCTTGGGCATTGTAATTGGCTTCCACTTCATACCTGAACAGACCTCCCACAGGGGAATGTGATCTTACTTGGAATACAGCTCCACGATCAGTGACTCGTTGGCGGTGAGCGGGATATCGGTCCGCTTGGGGACCTCCAGCAGTTCGCCCTCGAGAGCCGCTTTGTTGAGACGCAGCCACGGGATGTCGTCGCCCCGGCCGAGCTTCAGCGAGTCGTGGATGAGATCGAGGTTCTTGGATTTATCCTTGACCCGGATGACCTCATTCGGTCTGACCTGGTAGGACGGGATGTCGACAATACGGCCGTTGACGGTGATGTGTCGGTGCCGGACGAGCTGGCGGGCCGCTTTGCGCGAACCGGCAAAGCCGAGCCGGTAGACGATATTGTCCAGGCGCCGCTCGAGCATCTGCAGCAGTTGCTCACCGGTAACGCCGGTGGCGGTTGCGGCTTTCTTGAAGTAGTTGCGGAACTGTTTCTCCAGCAGGCCGTAGGTCCGCTTCACTTTCTGCTTCTCGCGCAGCTGCAAGCCGTACGCCGACACTTTCCGGCGCATATTCTGGCCGTGCTGTCCGGGCGGGAACTGCCGGCGCTCGATGGCGCACTTTTCGCTGAGGCAGCGGGAGCCCTTCAAAAAGAGCTTCTCCCCCTCGCGGCGGCAGAGCTTGCAGTTGGATTCACGATATCGAGCCATTGACTCTCCTCTATACTACACTACTCACAGTTCGTATCAGACGCGGCGGCGCTTGGGCGGACGGCAGCCGTTGTGCGGAATCGGCGTGACATCCTTAATCAGGGTAATTTCGAGCCCGGCGGCCGAGAGCGAACGAATCGCCGCTTCGCGGCCCGACCCGGGTCCTTTGACCCAGACCTCGACCCGGCGCAGCCCCATATCCATCGCTTCCTTGGCGGCTTCGGCCGCAGCCATCTGGGCGGCAAACGGGGTCGATTTTTTCGAGCCCTTGAAGCCTACCTTGCCGGCGGTCCCCCAGGAGACGGTTCGTCCGGTGGAATCGCTGATGGAAATGATGGTGTTGTTGAAGGTCGCTTTGATGTGGACGACGCCGGTCGATTCCACATGCCGTTTTGTCTTTTTGGGGCGTCCCTTTTTCGGATTAGCCACGTACAACCTCTTCTCGTTGAGTCACTGCTTATTAACCCTTGCCCGGCGGTTTCTTTTTCAGGCCGCCGATCGACCGTTTCGGCCCCTTGCGGGTGCGAGCGTTGGTCTTGGTGCGCTGGCCCCGGACCGGGAGGCCGCGCCGGTGGCGCAGACCGCGGTACGAGCCGATATCGATCAGTCGCTTGATATGCATCGAGATCTGACCGCGCAGGGCACCCTCAACCGTATATTCGTTTTCGATCACGCTTCGCAGCTTGGCGACATCTTCGTCGGCCAGTGCGTGCACGCGGGTATCCGGGTTGACACCGGTCTTCTGCAGGATTTCGGAGGCGTGATGCGGTCCGATCCCGTAGATATAGCGAAGGCCGATTTCAATTCGCTTGTTTTTGGGTAAGTCTACCCCGGCGATACGAGCCAAAGCTGGTTCTCCTTTATCTCGAACAATACACTATCGAATTAACCCTGGCGCTGCTTGTGGTTCGGATTTTTCGAACAAATCACACGCAGCACGCCGCGCCGCTTGATAATCTTGCAATGCTCGCAGCGCTTTCTGACCGACGATTTTACTTTCATCGTGTCAACCCGTCCTTACTCAGCCTGCTTATTTATACCGGTAGGTGATGCGACCGCGGCTCAAGTCGTAGGGTGACAGTTCCAGAGTCACCTTGTCTCCCGGCAGGATCTTGATGAAATGCATGCGCATCTTGCCGGAGATATGTGCCAAGACGACATGTCCGTTGTCGAGTTCGACCCGGAACATCGCATTCGGCAGCGGCTCGATCACCTTGCCTTCTACGGTAATAGTTTCTTCTTTGGCCATAGACTCCCTGTTTACGCGACCGTTAAGATATCCGGCCCATCATCGGTAATAGCCACCGTGTGTTCGAAATGGGCCGACGGCTGTCCATCAGCCGTCACCACCGTCCAGCCGTCCGCAAGCGTCTTCACCTCACGGGTACCCATGTTGATCATCGGTTCGATGGCCAGCACCATGCCGGTCTTGAGGGCCGGACCCTCGTTGGGGGAACCGAAGTTAGGTACCTGGGGTTCCTCGTGCATGCTCTTGCCGATACCGTGGCCAACGAGCTGGCGTACGACACCGTAGCCCCGGTTTTCGGCTGTCTGCTGTACGGTCGAGGAAATCTCACCCAATTTATGGCCTTTTCGGGCTTTGTCAATACCGGCCATGAGCGCCTGCAGCGTACATTCCATCAGCTCCGTGCGGGTCTTGTCAACCGCCCCCACCGCAAAGGTGCGGGCCGAGTCGCCGTACCAGCCATCGATAATAGAGCCGACGTCGACCGATACGATATCACCCTCATTAATAACGCGGTCACCCGGGATACCGTGGACGACCTCTTCGTTGACCGAGATACAGGCCGACGCCGGGAAGCCATGGTAGCCCTTGAAGGCGGGTATGGCGCCATTGTCGCGCAGATAAGTTTCGATCAACGTGTCCAGCTCCCTGGTAGTCATTCCCGGTTTAATCTCTCGTCCGGCGAGATCGAGGGCCTGTCCGACGACGCGGCCGGCGACTCGCATTTTCTCGATTTCGTCTGTCGTTTTCAGGACGATCAAGCGACCTGCCGTTCTTCGTTACTTTATGGCAGCCATTATCTTATGATAGACGTTCTCGGGCGTATCCTCGCCCTGAATTTCGGTCAGGATCGACTCCTCGCGGTAGAACGATTCTATCGGTTTGGTCTGCCGGTTGTACACATCCAGCCGGTTGCGGACGACGTCTTCGGTGTCGTCGGCGCGGCCTTCTTCAGCGGCCCGGCCGGCGATGCGCTTGACGATTTCCTCGTCGGACACCTGGAGCAGGACGGCCTTGTCCAGCTGGATGTTGTTTTTCTCAAACATTTCCTTGAGGCTCTTGGCCTGTTCCATCGTGCGAGGGAAACCATCAAGGATGAAACCATCGTTGAGATCACCGCTGGTGACCTTGTTTTCAATCAGGCCGACAATCAGCTCATCGGGGACCAACTCCCCTTTTTTCATGTAGCCTTCGGCCTGTACGCCGAGTTCGGTTCGGTTTTTGACCGCCTCGCGCAGCATGTCGCCAGTCGACAGATGGGTCACGCCGAGATTCTCGGCGACCCGGATCGCCTGCGTACCCTTCCCTGACCCTGGTGGGCCCAGAAACACCAGATTCATAGTTACATCGACCTCCCGCGGATTTTGCCTTTCTTCAAGAACCCGTCGTAGTGACGCATCATGAGATGCGACTCAATCTGCTGGAGGGTATCCAGCGCGACGCCGACGACAATGAGCAGACCGGTACCGCCGAAGAAGTAGTTGACGCCGAACTGACCGATCAGCACCCAGGGCAGCACGGCGATCGCCGCGAAGAAAAGCGCGCCGGGCAGGGTGATGCGGGTCAGCACTTTCTCAACGTACTGGGCGGTGTTTTTCCCGGGACGGATCCCCGGAATGTAGCCGCCGTTCTTGCGCATGTTGTCCGCAATCTCCATCGGGTTGAACACGATCGCGGTGTAGAAGTAGGCAAAGAATATGATGATCAGTGCGTAAATGATCGAGTACCAGAAGGAGCCCGGCGCCAGGGTGTAGGCGATCAAGTTCTGAATCCAGTCGGTTTCGCGGAAGTAGGGTAACTGGGCGATAGTCGACGGCAGGAACATGATCGACTGGGCAAAGATGATCGGGATGACACCGGCCGAGTTCACCGACAGCGGCAGATGAGTGGTAGCGCCGCCGAAAACGCGCCGGCCGACCACCTTACGCGGGTACTGCACCGGGATACGGCGCTGGGCGCGGGTGATCAGCACGACCGAGGCGATGACCGCAAGCATCATGGCAACCATCAGCACTTCGGTAATGAAGCCGCGGGTGCCGTGCCAGAGCATCTGTACTTCTTCGACGACGGCGTCGGGGAAGCGGGCGATAATACCGATGAAGATGATCAACGAGATGCCGTTGCCGATGCCTCGTTCGGTGATTTGCTCACCGAGCCACATGATGAAAATACAGCCACACGTAAAGGTGATGATCGTCAGCGGTATAAACCAGGTCGTGTCCATGTGGACGGCGGAGACCCCGGCTCCGGAGGAGATGGTGGTAATGAAGCCGGCCGTTCCCCAGGCCTGCAGGGCCGCGATCAGCACGGTCAGGTAGCGGGTGTACTGGGTAATCTTGCGCCGCCCTTCTTCGCCCTCACGCTGCAGTCGCTGCAGGTACGGCACGACCGCGCCGAGCAACTGGAGCATAATGGAGGCGGAGATGTAGGGCATGATGCCCAGGGCGAAGATGGTCGCCTTGGCAAAGGCGCCGCCCGCAAATAAGTCGAGCAGACCAAAAATGGAATCACCCGACAGCGCCTGGGTCAGGACGGAACCGTCCACACCCGGGGTCGGAATGTGCCCGCCGATGCGGTAGACGACCAGTATGGCGAGCGTGAAGAAAATCCGTTTTCTGAGTTCTTCAATCCGGAAGATCGACGCAAATGTCTCTAGCACGGAACCACCTCGGCTTTTCCACCTGCTTTCTCAATCTTGTCTTTCGCCGATTTGCTGAAGGCATCGACTTTCACGGTCAGCGCTTTCTCGAGCGTGCCGTTGCCGAGTATCTTGACGGGGACATCGGTCTTCTTGACCAGTCCCTTTTCCTTGAGGGTCGCGATGGTGACGTCGCCGGGTTCGCACCGTTCCAGGTCGGCCACATTGACGATCTGGAATTCTTTCTTGAAGATGTTGGTGAAACCGTGCTTGGGCAACCGTCGCTGGAGCGGCATCTGGCCGCCCTCACTGCCGAGCCGCTTGACGGCGCCGCTGCGCGACTGCTGCCCCTTATGGCCGCGACCGGAGGTTTTGCCCAGACCGGAACCGGAGCCGCGCCCGACGCGCTTGCGGTCTTTGGTCGATCCTGCCGGCGGTTTCAAGCTGTGTAAATCCATCGTCAGCCTCTATCGTTGCGTTGCGTTGCTATTCGTTGACCTCTTCCACCGTCACGAGATGTCTGACGGCGTTGATCATCCCGCGAATCTGCGGGGTGTCGTTGTGCAGCACGGAGCGGCGGATTTTGCCGAGCCCGAGCGCTTCGATAGTCCGCTTCTGCGGTTCCTTGCGGTCGATCGTGCTGCGAATCTGGGTGACTTTCAACTTGGCCATGGCGGTGTTTCTTTCCGCGAACCGAGGCTCAGGCCTGGTTGCGGAACTCCTCTTCCTGTTCCCGGGTCCGCAGTTCCATCAGGCCGTTCATGGTCGCCTTGACGACGTTGTTGGGGTTGCGGGAGCCGAGCGCCTTGGCCAGGATATCCTGCACCCCGAGCGTTTCGAGGACGGCGCGGACGGCGCCGCCGGCGATCACGCCGGTACCGGGCGAGGCCGGCCGCATGACGACGGTGGAGGCGCCGAAGATGCCGTCGATCTGGTGCGGGATGGTCCCGTCGACCAGGTTGATGCGCTGCATATTGCGCCGGGCGGCATCGGTCCCCTTGCGGATCGCTTCGGCCACTTCGGGCGCTTTGCCGAGGCCGACGCCGACTTTGCCTTTTTTGTCGCCGACCGTGACCAGCGCGGTGAAGCTGAAGCGGCGCCCGCCTTTCACCACCTTGGCCACGCGGTTGACATTGATCACTTTTTCCTCGAGTTCGAGGTTGTCCATCTCAAAACGTGCCAAGCTTACCTCGCTCTATTTCCAAACGTTCTTTCTTGCATCGTACCTTAGAACTTCAGGCCGCCTTCCCGGGCGCCGTCGGCCACGGCCTTGATTCGCCCGTGGAACTGGTATTTGTTGCGGTCGAACACAACCGCGCTGACGCCCTTTGACTGGGCCAGCTCGGCGATCTTCTTGCCGACCTCTTTGGCGGCCTCGGTCTTCGACTTCGACGCCACGGCCTCGCGGATATCCTTGGAGTTGCTGGCGAGACCGACCAGGGTGGTCCGGTTCTGGTCATCGACGATCTGCACAAAGATATTCTTGAGGGACTTGGCGACGGTCAGCCGGGGGCGTTCGGCGGTGCCGTGCACCTTGCCGCGGACGCGCATGCGGCGCCGGATCGCTTTTTTCTGCTTGACGATATTCTTGTCAGCCATGTTCGCCTACACTCCGGTCGGATTAGCCGGCCGCCTTACCGGCCTTGCTGCGCACCTGTTCGTCGACATACCGGATGCCCTTGCCTTTGTAGGGTTCCGGCTTGCGGAAGGAGCGGATTTTCGCGGCGGTCAGTCCGACCAGTTCCTTGTCAATACCTTCAACGGTTATCTTGTTCTCTTTCGGTATCACCGTCACCTCGACGCCCTCGGGCGGGATGAAGGCGATGGGGTGGGAGTAGCCCACATAGAGCACGAGCGCCTTGTCTTTGGTCTCGGCACGGTAGCCGATGCCAATGATCTGCAGTTCGCGCTTGAAGCCTTCGCTGCACCCGACCACCATGTTGTTGATCAGGGCGCGGGTCAGTCCGTGCAGGGCACGGTGTTTCTTGAGATCGCTCGGGCGGTTAACCAGGACCTGGTTGTCCTCGATGACCGCCTCGATCTCGGGATGGATTTCGCGGCTCAGGGAGCCCTTGGGACCGGTAACGGTGACGTTCCGGCCGTCGATCTCCACTTTCGTTTTATCCGGTATCGGGACCGGTGCTTTTCCTACTCGCGACATTCTTGCACCCTCTCGCTCTACCAGCAGCGCAGCAGCACTTCGCCGCCGATATGTTTCCGGGCGGCATCGAAGTTGGTCATGACGCCGGATGACGTCGAGACCACCGATATCCCGCGGGTGTTATTGGTCGACAGCCGCACATCGTCGGCATTGAGATAGCGCCGCAGGCCCGGTCGGGAGACGCGCTGGATACCGCGAATCACCGGCACGTCGCCGGCGCTATAGCGCAGATAGATGCGCAGGATACCCTGCTTGTTGTCCGGCAACTCCATGACATCGCGAATGAAGCGATGTTCCTTGAGAATGCGCGCGATTTCGCGCTTGAGGTTCGACGCCGGAACGTCGACAGCCGGTTTTTTCGCCTGCGCGCCGTTGCGTATCCTGGTCAACAGGTCCGCGACCGGATCGGTCATACTCATACTACGACACTCCTACCGTTGCCACTCTGTCGGTTTACCAACTGGCCTTCACGACACCGGGCAATTCCCCGGCGAGGGCCATATTACGAAAACAAATGCGGCAGATGCCGAACCGGCGCATGTATGCGCGGGGCCGGCCGCAGCGGCGGCAGCGGTTGTAGCTGCGCACCTTGAATTTCGGTTGCCGCTTCTGCTTTTCGATCAAACATTTTTTAGCCATCGATCACCCTATTGACGGAAGGGCATGCCCAGTTCGGCCAACAACTGCCGCGCCTCGTCATCGGTACGCGCCGTCGTCGTGAACGTAATGGTCATACCACGTATCTTGTCGATTTTGTCATAGTCGATCTCGGGAAAGACGAGCTGTTCCCGCAGACCGAGGTTGAAGTTACCGCGCCCGTCGAAGCCTTTCGCGCTGATCCCGCGGAAGTCACGGATGCGGGGCATGGCGACATTGATCAGACGGTCGAGAAACTCGTACATGCGTTCGCGCCGCAGGGTCACCATGCAGCCGATCGGCATGCCGGCCCGGAGTTTGAAATTCGAGACCGACTTGCGGGCCCGTGTCACCATCGGCTTCTGCCCGGTAATGGCGGTGAGGTCCTCGACCGCCGCATCGAGCGCCTTGGAATTCTGAGTGGCCTCGCCGACACCGATATTGATCGTGATCTTGGCGAGCGCCGGAGCTTCCATGATGGAGCTGTAACCGTTGTCGCTCATCAGTTTCGGGCGGACCTCACTGAGATATTTTTCTTTCAATCTGGCCATGATCCTGTCCCCTTAGACCTCCTCGCCGGTCCTGGCATCGACCCGTATCCGTCGCTTGGCCCCGGCCTCCTCGATAGTGCGGCTGGTGACCTTGGTCGGGCCGCCGAGGGCGTTGCTGTAGAGCGCGACGTTGGAGATATGGATCGGCGCTTCTTTGGTGATGATGCCGCCCTTGGGCGATTTCTGGGTGGGCCGCTGGTGTCGTTTGCGCATGTTCACACCCTCGACCAGCACCTGGTTTTTCTTGGGGAAGACATACAGCACGCGGCCGGTTTTGCCTTTGTACTGGCCGGAGCGAATGTATACCGTATCACCTTTTCGTATCCGCATGATCCTACCGTTTTGTTATATCACCTCGGGGGCGAGAGACACAATTTTCATGAACTGTTTGTCGCGCAATTCGCGGGCAACCGGTCCGAAGATACGGGTGCCGCGCGGTTCTTTCTGGTCGTTGATAATGACGGCGGCGTTGTCCGAGAAGCGAATCAGGGACCCGTCTTTGCGCCGCAGTTCGGATTTCTGCCGTACGACCACGGCCTTGCACACCTCCGACTTTTTCACCGTCCCGCCCGGGATGGCCTCCTTGACCGTCACGACGATAATGTCGCCGATAGTGGCGTATTTTTTCTTGCTGCCGCCAAGCAACCGGAAGCACATGACGCGCTTGGCGCCCGAGTTGTCCGCCACCGTAAGATTGGTGTACTCCTGAATCATCGCCTCTCTACCTTTCTGGGCTCTGCTCGCAGCACTTACTTGGCGCGTTCCACGATTTCGACGAGCCGCCAGTGCTTCAGCTTGGACAGCTTCCGGGTCTCCATGACGCGCACTTTGTCGCCGACCCGGGCATCGTTGTTTTCATCGTGCGCATACAGCTTGGCGGAGGTGCGGACGGTTTTGAGATACAGGGGGTGTTTCATGGTTCGATCGATACGAACGACGATCCCCTTGTTCATCTTGTCGGAGACAACCGTGCCCTGGCGTACTTTCCGCCTGCTGCGCTGTAACGTCTCAGTCATTCGTGACTCCCTTATTCACCTGCACCGGCGCTGGTGTCGGTCGCTTTCGATTCGCCCAGCACCGAGGTTTTCGCCTGGGCCAGCGGGCGAACGCCCTGTTCGTCTTCGTGCAACACAGTGTGGATACGGGCGATTTCGCGCCGGACGGTGCGCAACCGCAGCGGGTTGTCGAGCGACTTGAGGGAGCGCCGCATGTTCAGGTTGAACAGCTCATCCTCGAGGTCGCGACGGCGCTGGAGCAGCTCATCGCGCGTGAGTTCGCGCATCGACGCAAGTTTCACTAGACCACTCCTTCCGTATCGGTGCGGCTGACGAATTTCGACTTCATCGGCAGCTTGTTGGCGGCGAGGCGCAGCGCCTCGCGGGCCAGCTGCTCGGACACACCTTCTATCTCAAAGAGGACCCGGCCGGGTTTGACCACGGCCACCCAGTATTCGGGGGCGCCTTTGCCCTTGCCCATACGGGTTTCGGCCGGCTTTTTGGTTACCGGCTTGTCGGGAAAGACGCGAATCCAGATTTTTCCACCACGCTTGATATGTCGAGTCAGCGCCACACGCGCGGCTTCGATCTGCCGGTTGGTCAACCAGCAGGCTTCCATCGCTTTCAGGCCGAATTCGCCGAAATCGATGGAGGCGCCGCCTTTGGTTTTGCCGGTCATACGGCCGCGCTGCTGCTTGCGATACTTGGTCCGTTTGGGCATCAGCATGATTTATATCTCCACTTCCTCGTACGCGACCTTACTTGCTTTGGTCCCCACCGGACTTGTTCTCACCTTTGTCCCTGTTGTCCGGCTTGTTTTCCGGGGTCGGTCGGGCCGACTGCGGCTGTTCGGGACGGCGGCCGCGCGGCGGTGGGGCATCACCCTGGGCGTGCCGACGGACGCGTCCGCGGGGACGCTTGCGCTGGTCGGGTCCACCGCGACGGTCGCGGCGCGGGCGCTGCTGCGGGGTCGGTTCGCGCAGTTGCGGTTGCTCGGCGTCGTCTTCACGGAAGACCCGGGACGGGTCGAGCACTTCACCGCGGCAGATCCACACCTTGATGCCGATCGAGCCGTAGGTTGTCCGGGCGGTCGAGGTGGCGTAGTCGATGTCGGCGCGCAGCGTGTGCAGCGGCGTGCGGCCATCCTTGTATTTCTCGGTCCGGGCGATTTCGGCGCCGCCCAAACGACCGGCGCACTGCACCTTGATCCCCTCGGCCCCCATCTTCATGGTGGCCGCGACCGATTTCTTCAGGGCCCGACGGAAGGAGACACGGCCCTCGATCTGACGGGCGATCGAATCGGCCACCAACTGGGCGTCAAGCTCGGGTTTGCGTACCTCGACGATATTGAGCATGATCTCCTTGCTGGTCAACAACTGCAGCTCTTCGCGCAGCTTGTCGACTTCGGCGCCGCGGCGACCGATCACGATGCCGGGGCGGGAGGTCATGATATCGACCGTGACTTTCTTCGGCTGGCGGGAGATGACGACATTGGCGATACCGGCGTTGTCGAGGCGCCGGTTGATGTACCGCTTGACCATCATGTCCTCGTGCACCAGATCCGCAAAGGTGCGGTCCGGGGCAAACCACCGATTGTTCCAGTGTCTGATGACACCCAGACGAAAACCTATCGGATGTGTCTTCTGACCCAACAGTAACTCCTCAAACCGTTCCGGTTATGCTTTCTTGTCCTGCTCGTCGCCCGAGGACTCGTCGCGCTCGGCGTCGTTGGTTTCGGGCGTCTCGGTCGCAGTCGTATCTTCGGCCGGGGTCGGCTGCTCGGCGGCAGGTTCGACCTCGGCGGCTGTGGTCTCTTCGGAAGCCGAAGCCGCAGCGGCCGCCTCGGCCTCTTTCACTTCGGCCTTCTCGGCCTTCTTCGTCGTCTTTTTGGTCGCCTTTTTGGCGGTCGACTTTTTGGCCGTAGACTTTTTGGCGGTCGTCTTCTTGGCGGCTTTCTTCTTCGCGCCGCCTCTCGGCTTCTCCTTGCGCGCCCGTTCTTCCTCTTCCTCGCGCGCCTTCACCGCTTCGCGGGCCTCTTCGACCCAGACCGACAGGTGACAGTGGCGCTTGCGATAGCGGAAGACCCGGCCCATCGACTGGAAGCGGATCCGCTTCGCGGTCGGGGCAGCTTCGACCACCACGTTGGTGACGACCAGGTCTTCGGCGTTGACATGATCGGAGCCTTCCTCGGAGAGGATATTGGCGGCGGCCGACTTGACCGTCTTGGCCAGATGCTTGGCGGCGATGCGGGGCGTGAAGTTGAGAATATTCAGCGCCTTCTCGACTTTCATCCCTTTGATCATGTCACCCACCTGGCGCATCTTGCGCGGCGGGATGCTCAAGAAGCGCAGTCGCGCGGTCGGGGTGTCCCTTTTGGCGTACTTGCCGAGCAGGCCGCCGACCATCTCCTCGTCGACCTTGATGCGGACGTAGCGGCGCCCGTTGAAGACGTCGAGGGTGTGACCGACGAAGTCGGAGGTGATTTTCACCTGACGCGCACTGGTCTTGATCAACTTCTTCTCGCCGTTGTCGTTGAGCTCCTTAATAGTGGGCACCAACTTGGTCCGGCCGATTTCCAGATGACTTCTTACCGACATGGCGTATCACTTAGCCTTTCACACTTGACGCCCGCTCGACCAGCCGGCCACCGTGGCCGCGGTAGGTCCGGGTCGGGGCAAATTCGCCGAGCTTGTGGCCGACCATGTTTTCGGTCACGTACACCGGCACGAACTTGTTGCCGTTGTGGACGGCGACGGTATGTCCGACGAACTCGGGGCTGATCGTCGAGCGGCGCGACCAGGTCTTGATCACGCGTTTGTCGCCGGTAGCGTTCAGCTTTTCTATCTTCTCCAGCAGGTGGTCGTCAATGAACGGACCTTTTTTCAACGAACGAGGCATAGCTTACTCCGAGACTACTGCTTCTTTTTCCGGCGATCTTCCACCACGTGGTCGTTCGACTTGCGTTTCTTTCGGGTCTTGTATCCCTTGGTAGGCTTGCCCCACGGCGTGCAGGGATGGCGCCCACCGGAACTGCGGCCTTCACCACCGCCCATCGGGTGGTCGATCGGGTTCATGGCGACACCGCGCACACGCGGCCGGCGACCGCGCCAGCGGGCGGCACCGGCTTTGCCCCAGACCAGGTTCTTATGATCGAGGTTGGCGAGCTGCCCGACAGTCGCGTAACACTCCCGCGGAACCGTGCGGGTTTCGCCCGACGGCATCTTGAGGGTGACGGTGGGGCCTTCTTTCGCCACGACCTGGACAAACGAGCCGGCCGAGCGGGCCATCTGGCCGCCTTTGCCGGGGCGGATCTCGACATTATGGGCAACCGTACCGAGCGGCATGCGCCACAGCGGCATGGCATTGCCGGCGCGGATCTCAGCGGCATCACCGGCCATCACCTGATCATCCACCTGCACACCGAGCGGCGCGAGGATATAGCGCTTCTCGCCGTCGATATAGTGCAACAGGGCGATGCGGGCCGAGCGGTTGGGATCGTATTCGATCGAGGCCACCCGGGCCGGGATATCGCGTTTGTTGCGGCGGAAATCGATAATCCGGTAGTGACGCTTGTGGCCGCCGCCGCGATGGCGCGCGGTGATCCGACCTTTGTTGTTGCGACCGCCACTCTTTTTCAGGGGCGTCAGCAGCGACTTTTCCGGGACGGCCGACGTGACCTCTTCGAAGGTCGACGTCTGCCGGAAGCGCAGCGACGGTGTGACGGGACGAAATTTCTTAACAGCCATTGTTCGATACCACTCTTACACGTTCTCGAAGATCGTGATTACCTGGTCTTTCTTGAGGCGGACGATCGCCTTTTTCCATGTCGGGGTCTTGCCCTCGAACCGGCCCATGCGCCGCGGTTTGCCGGGCACGTTGACGGTGCGGACGGAGTCGACCTGCACCTTAAAGGCCTGCTCGACGGCCTGTTTGATCTGGTGCTTGTTGGCGGTCTTCTTCACCTCGAAGACGTATTCGTTGTTCGCTTCACGAAGCAGCGTGGTGCGCTCGGTCGTGATATGCGTCTTGAGAATGCCGCGCAGATCCTTGATCATCCGAACACCTCCTGGACCTTATCGAGGCCGGCTTTCGTGATGACGACATAGTCGGCATTCAGCAGGTCATAGCCGTTGGCCAGCGCGGCACGACTGTATGTCACGCGCGGCAGGTTGCGGCAGGACAGGTGCAACTGTTCGTTACGACCCTCGTCGAGGATGAGGCACTTCTTGTCCTGCAGGTCGAGGTTGGTCAAGATGCCCAGCACCTTGCGGGTCTTGATCTCATCGAGCTGCAAATCTTCGACCACCCTGATCCGTTCGGCCCGGGCCTTATCGGAGAGGACCGAGCGGATGGCCTGCTGCTTCATCTTGCGGGGCATCTTGGAACCGTAGCCGCGCGGATGCGGCCCGAACACGGTGCCGCCGCCACGCCACAGGGGTGAGCGAATCGTCCCGGCGCGGGCTCGCCCGGTGCCTTTCTGGCGCCACGGCTTGCGGCCGCCCCCGCGCACATCGGTGCGCGTCCGGGTATCGGCATTGCCCTGCCGCTGGCGGGCCAGATAGTTGACGATATACTGGTGCACCAGCGCTTCGTTCGGCTCGAGTTCAAAGACTTCGGGACGCAGCTCAACGGTCCCGACCTCGGCGCCCTCTTTGTTGTATACTTTCACATCCATGACCATCTACCTATCGAATTGCCCGGTTGGTGGTCCGTACTTTCAGCAGGGCACCGCGATGCCCGGGGACGGAGCCCTTGACGAGCATCAGGTTCTCGCTTTCGATCACCTTGACCACTTCAAGGTTGAGGACCGTCACCCGTTCTTTGCCCATGCGCCCGGCCATTTTCAGGCCCTTGAAGACACGTGACGGGTAGGATGACTGGCCGATCGATCCGGGGGCGCGCCAGCGGTCGGACTGACCGTGGGTCTTGTTGGCGCCCTGGAAATTGTGGCGTTTCATACCGCCCTGGAACCCGAGCCCGCGGGAGGTGCCGGTCACGTCGACTCGATCACCGGCCTTGAAGGCGTCGACCGTAATCCTGGACCCGACCTCAAATTCGGCCTCGGTGAACTTGATCTCACGCAGGTAGCGTGTCGGCTCGACCCCGGCTTTGCCGAACTGCCCGGCCCGCGGCTTGGTCACCCGCTGCTTTTTGCGCGAACCGAACCCGACCTGGTACGCCTCGTAGCCGTCTTTTTCAACGGTCCGACGGGCCACCACGGGGCAGGGACCGGCCTGGATAACCGTTACCGGAACGGCCTCGCCGGTTTCCATGAACACGCGGGTCATGCCGATTTTCTGTCCGAGAATCTCTTTCATAACAGCACGAACCTATCAGGTTTTGATCTCTACGTCCACCCCGGCCGGCAGGTCGAGTTTCATGAGCGCGTCCACCGTCTGCGGCGTCGAGTCGTAGATATCGATCAACCGCTTGTGGACCCGCGTCTCGAACTGCTCGCGCGACTTCTTGTCGACGTGCGGCGACCGCAGTACCGTGTACACCGTCCGCTTGGTCGGCAACGGCACGGGGCCGACGATACGGGCGCCGGTCCGCACGACCGTGCGCGCGATCTCTTTGGTCGACTTGTCGAGCGACCAGTGATCGTACGCTTTGAGCCGGATTCTTATCTTCTGTACATCCATGGCGTCTTGGCCTTCACCTTATTCGATAATCTTCGCGATGACACCGGCGCCAATCGTCCGGCCACCCTCGCGAATCGCAAAACGCAAACCTTCTTCCATCGCGATCGGCGTGATCAACTCGACCGACATCTGGATGTTGTCGCCCGGCATCACCATCTC
>WJMS01000333.1 GCA_014727815.1 candidate division GN15 bacterium | reverse complement strand
AGCTTGCCACCCGGCCCGCGCCCGACATCGCTCAGCGCTTGCTCGCTTTTGCCTCGGAGTTTGGGGACACCGACGATGATCGTTCGGTTCTGATCGTCAAAGTTCAGTAGGTCGGAACCCCTGTGGTTCCGACATTGCCTGGGTCCGAACTCCTGCGGTTCGGACCTGCACAACGGAAGGTGCTAAGGCACGAAATGTCGTGTGGTACACGGGGGCATACACCACCCACGACACAATCAGCAGTCTTCGTGTTCGGCGGCTTTGATTTTGTCGAGGCGGGAGACGTGCCGGCCGCCCTCGAACTCGGTCTCGAGAAACAGCTTCACGATCTCGTCGAGCTTGTCTTCGGGCGTGTACTTGCCGGCCAGACTCATCACGTTGGCGTCGTTGTGCAGCCGCGTCAGTTTCGCCATTTCGGGTTCAATGACGAGTCCCGCCCGCACACCTTTGATCTTGTTCGCGGCCATATTCATACCGTTGCCGGTCCAGCAGATCGTGATTCCCCTATCGGCGGACTTGTCCGCCACCGCCCGAGCCACTTTGAGACCATAGTCCGGATAGTCGACCGAATCGGTCGAGTCAGTCCCGAAGTCGGTCACCTCATGGCCCATCTCGGTCAACTTCGCCTTGACCTTCTCCTTGAAGTCGTAGCCCTTGTGGTCGGCGCCGATCGCAATCTTCATCGCGCCGCAACCTCACTCGCTTTCGGTATTGGCGTCAGCCAGCCGTGTTTGTCCTCGGCGCGACCTTCGATGATATCAAAGAACGCTTCCTGCAGCTTCTTGGTGATCGGGCCGGCTTTACCCTCACCGATCTGGATATTGTCGACATATGAAATCGGCGTAATCTCGGCGGCCGAACCCGTGAAGAAGACCTCGTCGGCCAGATAGACCGCCTCGCGCGGCACATTCTGCTCGATCACTTTGATCCCCATGTCTTCAGCCAGGCGCATGACCGAGCGGCGGGTGATACCGGGCAGGATCGAGGCCGTGAAGGTCGGTGTGATCAGGGCGCCTTTGCGGACCAGGAAGATATTCTCCCCGGATCCTTCGGAAACATGCCCGGAAACATCGAGCGCAATCCCCTCGACATAGCCGTGGCTGATTGCTTCCATCTTGATCAACTGGCTGTTCATATAGTTGGCGCCGCACTTGGCCATGGCCGGCATGGTGTTCGGGGCCATCCGATTCCACGACGAAAAACAGACCGAGACGCCGTTTTCGAGGGCGTCATCGCCCAGGTACTTGCCCCATTCCCAGGCCGCGATAGCAACATCGACCGGGCAGGCCGAGGGATCCACGCCGAGACTCTCGTAGCCGCGATAGGCCACCGGGCGGACATAGCAGGCGTTCAACTTGTTCTTCCCGACAACGTCGAGAATGGCGTTGTTGATTTCGTCATGCGAAAACGGGATGGGCATGCGATAAATCTTCGCCGAATGGAACAGCCGCTCAGTGTGTTCGTCGAGACGGAACGCCTTCGGTCCGTCAGGCGTCTTGTAGACGCGCATCCCTTCAAACACCGATGAACCGTAGTGGACGACATGGGAGAGCACGTGAATCCGGGCATCCTCCCACTTGACCAGTTCCCCGTTCATCCAGATGTATTCGCTCTTTGGCATTGGCATAATCGATACTCCTGCGCTTCAGCACGATTCACGATTCACACGCGTATATCATAGGTTGTCCGTCGGCGACGGACAATCAAAATCATCGACCAATAACTACGCGTTAACCGGATCGGAGTCGTGCCCTGAGATGGGTTTCTTTGTGTACCCGTGTGCTTAGCGGTCGTTGCGGATAAATCGCCAGATCGAGGGCAGTATCACCGAGGCGATCCCTATCTTGATCAGCGCACCCGGCGCAAACGGGATCAACCCGGCGGTCAGCAGCCCCTCGAGCGGCACAAACTGCGTCAGCCAGGCCAGGCCACCGATGAAGATGACGGCTGTGCCGATCGTCATAGCCGCAACCGACAGCCCGAAGTTCTTGTCCCAGCCACGATCGGCCAGCGAACCGACTACCCAGGCGGCAACGACAAAACCGAGCAGATACCCGGCGGTCGGTCCGGCCAGCACGGCCGGTCCGGCGCTGCCGCCGGCAAATACCGGCAGACCGGCGATTCCCTCGATCAGGTAGGCGGTCACGACCGCTGTCCCCCGCACCCGGCCGAGCGCCATCGCGACCAGCAGAACCCCGAACGTCTGACCGGTGATCGGCACCGGCGAAAAAGGAACGGTGAAGACGATATACGCACAGGCTACCAGCAGCAGATTGAACCCGAGCAGCAGCGGCAGTTCCAGCCACCAGGCGTTCGGGCGAATGAGTGAATACGCGGTAGAGTGAGCGGTCGTGTGCATAGTGCCTTTCCTTTTGCGCTAAGAGTCCTGTGGGGGCTCGGTCAATGACAGCCACAGCTCGACTAAAAAAAGACCGGCCAACTCCAATATACGGCTACCGAATGATACGGTCAAACGCGTTTTTGTTTCGAATCATCAGACCTTCTGGACCGACTTAATCAGGTGCCGGGCGATCACCAGCCGCTGAATCTCCGATGTCCCTTCGCCGATTTCGCACAGCTTGACATCGCGCCAGATTCGTTCGACCGGGTACTTGCCGGTATCATAACCGACCGCACCCATGACGCCAATCGCCCTGGCGGCCACCCGGGTGCCGACCTCCGAGGCATACAGCTTGGCCATCGCCGAATAATGCCCGAACGGCACCCCGGCGTCTTTCATCCGACTGGCCTCGTACACCATTAGCCGGGCAGCCTCGAGTTCGGTGGCCATATCGGCCAGTTTGTGCTGAATCGCCTGGTTGTAGGCGATCGGCTTGCCGAACTGCTCGCGTTCCGCGGCATACTTCAGGGCGCACTCGTATGCCCCCTGCCCCAACCCGAGCGCCATGGCGCCAATCGAGATACGGCCGCCGTCCAGCGTGATCAGCATCTGCTTGAACCCTTCGCCGATCTCACCCAGCTGGTTCTCCAGCGGCACTTTGAGATCGTCGAAATGCAGGAAGGCCGTGTCCGAGCCACGCAGGCCCAGCTTGTCCTCCTTCTTGCCGACCGCATAGCCGGGCCAGTCCTTCTCGAGAATGAAGCAGGTGATCTCCCGGTCCTCCGGATCGTCGGAGGTCCGCGACGACGCAATGGTCGCAAACGCCTTCGTCGCCGACGTGATCCAGCATTTCGAGCCGTTCATCAGCCAGTGATCATCCTGCTTGTGGGCAACCGTGCGCGTCCCGCCGGCATCGGAGCCGGCATCAGGCTCAGACAGCCCAAACGCCACCAGCTCACCTTTTGCCGCACGCGGCAGGTATTTCTTGCGCTGCTCTTCGGTGCCGAACTTGAGGATCGGGAAACAGCCAAGCGAGTTGTGCGCCGCCAGCATGATGCCTGTCGAGCCGCACACGCGCGAGGCTTCTTCGACCGCGATCGTGTACGATATCGTGTCGGTCGGCTTCCCGCCGTATTCCTCGGGGATGAGCATGCTCAGGTAGCCGGCCTCGGTCAGCGGCTGCATGTGCTCTTCGGGAAAACGCTGTTCGAGATCAAGCGCTACTGCGAGCGGCTTGATCTTCTCCTCCATAAACGCCCGGGTCTTCTCGCGATACTCGAGGTGTTTCTTTTCCAGCACGGTTTACTCCCTCAACAAGTCTCGTGAAATGACCATGCGCTGCGCCTCCGAGGTACCTTCGTACAGCTCGGTCACGCGGGCATCGCGGAAATAACGCTCGACCGGATACTCCTTGATATAGCCATAACCGCCGTGGATCTGGACCGCCTCGTTGCACACGAAGTTGGCCATTTCCGAGCAGAACAGTTTGGCCATCGAGGCCTCCCGGTGACACGGTTCCCCGGCGTCCTTCAGCGTGGCGGCCCGATAGGCGAGCAGACGGCCCGAATCAATCTTGGTGGCCATATCAGCCAGCTTGAACTGGATCGCCTGGAAATTGCTGATCGGCTGATTGAACTGCTTGCGCTCCTTGGAGTACTTCAGCGCTTCATCGAATGCCGCCTGGGCGATACCGATCGCCTGGAACGACACACCGATCCGGCCGGAATTGAGAATGGTCACCGCCATGCGGAAACCATCGCGCTCATGCCCGAGCAGGTTGTCTTTCGGCACGCGGACGTCGTCGAAGTTCACCTCCCGCGTATCCGACGCCTTGATCCCGCACTTGCGTTCGGCTTTGCCGATCGTCATGCCCTTCGTCCCGGCATCGACCACAAAGCAGGAGATGCCGTGGCGTTTTTCCTCGGGGTGGGTCTTGGCGAAGACGATGAAGACTCCCGCATACTGCGCGTTGGTGACATACGTCTTGGTGCCGTTGATCACCCACTCGTCACCATCGAGCACGGCCGTGGTAGTGAGCGAACCGACATCGGTGCCGGCATTCGGCTCCGTGATACAGTACGAACCGATCTTCTCCCCCGCCGCCATCTGCGGCAGGTATTGCTGCTTCAGCTCTTCCGAGCCAAACAGTTTCAGTATCTCACAGGTGAGCGAGTTGTGGACCGAAAGCATGATACCGAAGCCGGCCGAGGCAGCACAGATCTCTTCGAGCACGCCCATGAAGGCGGTGGCGCTCATGCCGAGACCGCCGTACTCCTCGGGCACGGTAAATCCGAAATAGCCGAGTTCGGCGCACTCCTTGATCAATTCCTCGGGCGTCTCTTCCTTCTCATCCATCTCGAGCGCGATCGGGTAAATGCGCTTGTCGGCCAGGTCACGGGCCATCTGCTTCAGTTCAAGGTCCTCTTCGGACAGCTTGAAGTCCATGGACAGTCTCCTTACTTGGTGTAGTCGTAGAACCCGCGGCCCGATTTCCGACCGAGATATCCGGCCTGGACCATCTTGCGAAGCAGCGGACAGGGCCGGTACTTGGGATCACCCAGCCCCTCGTGCATCACTTCCAGGATCGCCAGGCACACATCGAGCCCGATAAAGTCAGCCAGCGTCACGGGTCCCATCGGATGCCCCATCCCCAGCTTCATAACCTCGTCAATAGCCTCAACCGTCCCGACACCCTCCATGTGGGCGTAGATCGCTTCGTTGATCATCGGCATCAGGATACGATTGGCGATAAACCCGGGATAGTCCTGTACCTCGACCGGCACCTTGCCGAGCTTCGTGGCCAGTTCGGTGACCAGCGCGGTGGTATCATCCGAGGTCGCGATACCACGAATCATCTCCACCAGCTTCATCATCGGCACCGGATTCATGAAATGCATGCCGATAAACTGGTCCGGACGGTTGGTCGCGGCGGCCAGCTGTGTGATCGGCAGCGAAGACGTGTTTGATGCGAAGATCGTCTCGGGCGGGCAGGCTTGCTCGAGCTGATTCCAGACCTTGAGTTTAATGTCGAGGTCTTCGGTGATAGCTTCGATCACGATTTGACAGTCCTTCGCATCGAGCAGTTCGGTCGATGTCTCGATGTGCGACATGGCCGTCTTCTTGTCTTCCTCGGTGATCTTCTCTTTTTTGATGAAGCGATCGAGACTCTTGTCGATCGTGGCAACCGCCTTGTCGAGATACTTCTGATCGATATCGATCAGGCGAACATCGTAGCCGGTGGTCGCAAACACCTGGGCAATGCCGTTGCCCATCGTGCCGCAGCCGATCACGGCTGCTTTCTTGATATCGTTCACTGTCATGGTTGTGCCCTCCCAGGCGCCTACACGAGTTCGATTGCCGTTGCGACCGCGTTGCCACCGCCCAGACACAGCGTGGCCAGGCCGGTCTTCTTGCCACGATCCTTGAGTGCGTAAATCAGCGTGGCCAGTACGCGACAGCCGGAGGCGCCGATCGGATGGCCGAGTGCGACTGCGCCGCCGTGCACGTTGACTCGATCCCAGTCCCAGCCGAGCCCCTGGCCATCGGCCAGCGCCTGCGCCGAGAAGGCCTCGTTGGCCTCGATCAGGTCCCAGTGGTTAATGTCGACGTTCATCTTTTTCATGAGCATCTGGACGGCATAGATCGGTGAGAAGAACAGCTCCTTGGGATCGACCGCCGCCACCGAGTAGTCAACCACGCGCGCCAGCGGCGTCAGGTTGTGCTCTTTGAGAAACGATTCGGAGACGACGACCGATGCGGCCGAACCATCGTTGAGCCCCGGGGCATTGCCGGCCGTAACTGTCCCCTCTTTTTCAAAGGCCGGGCGAAGTTTGGCCAGCTTCTCCTGGGAGATATCCGGGCGCGGGTTCTCGTCTTTGTCGAAGATCACGGGGTCACCCTTGCGCTGGGGGACCTCAATCGGAAAGATCTCGGCATCGAACTTGCCCGCCTGCATGGCCGCCACGGCCTTGCGATGCGAGTTGTATGCGAACTCATCCTGCATCTCGCGGGTGATGTTCGCCTTGCGGGCGGTGTATTCGGCGGCGCTGCCCATGTGGTAGTTGTTGAAGCTGTCCCAGAGACCGTCGGAAATCATGATATCGTCCAGCTTCTGGTGACCGAACCTGGTACCGGTTTTTGCGCCGCGTATCACATACGGCGTCTGCGACATCGACTCCATCCCGCCGGCAAGAACGGCATGCTGATCACCGGCACGGATCGACTGGGCCGCCAGCATAACCGCCTTCAGCCCGGAGCCACAGACCTTGTTGATCGTCATGGCCGGTACCTCCGCCGGGACACCGCCATGAATGGCGGCCTGGCGAGCCGGCGCCTGCCCTGAACCGCCCTGAACCACCTGCCCCATAATCACTTCATTCAGCAGGGCGGGATCAATACCGGAACGCTGTACGGCTTCCTTTACCGCCAGCGCCCCCAGCTGGGGGGCGGTCATTTTTCCAATTCCACCATGCAGGACACCAATCGCCGACCGGCAGATTGATACTATATAGGCATCTTCTCGTTGCGCCATAGATAAAGCCTCCGGTTGCTTAAATATACGTTACGTAATGCGATTCGGTAATGGTAAGCAAAAGACGGGGTGAAATCAAGTGACGACATTCACATGCAGAGCGATTTGACGACGAATTTTCATTGCGCAATCATGGATAAGCGACTACAATTCTCAGGTTAAAGCCGGTTCGGTCCCATGGCACCAGTCACCCACCTGCCGGGAGGGAGGTCTTCATGAAATACGCTGTAGCCACTGTGCTACTGGTTCTCTGTTTGTCTTCACCCTCGCACGCCGCAGAATTCGCCGGCGACAAGGGCAGCTGGCGTCTGGGTGGCGCCGTCTCCTTTGCCTACCGCAGCGGCGACCTGTATGAAGTCGATAACGACAATGTCAGTGAAGTGAACTTCTCGTTTGCCGCCGATTGTTTCGTCTCTCGTGGCTTCTCGGCCGGTTTCGGATTTACCATCTACCATTCCAATCGCGGGCGGGACATAACCGAAGTAGGCTTTGGCCCCAGGCTGGCCGTCTACCTGTCCCCACCGTCGTCGGACGATGCCAGGCCACCCGGCACTCTGGAATATGTCGAGATCTTCGGCGCGTACAGCCACACAACGGCCACCGACGAGTGGGTCCTCAGCGCCGGGGCCGGTTTTGGCGTTGAGATCCTCCTGAGTGAAGCCGTTGCGCTTGACACCGGGATTCGCTATATGCGCGAGTGGCGCCACGGCACCTATGTCACCTTCGACCCGTGGGGACCATACTCCTCGGGCTCCACCCGAACCGGCTACCGCTTCCAACTGGGGCTCGGTATCTCATACTTCATCTTCTGAACGACAGGAGACGGGAAAGATGAACTCACTCAGGATACTTCTGGCGCTGCTTCTCTGCAGCATTGCGGCCCAGGCGGCCGACACGCCAATCGACCGGAACAGCGTGCTCGTCGATGGCATTTTCACGATCACCATGCACGGTGGCGACGCCTACCCTGGGGACACCTATGCCACATTTGACATCGTGTCATCAGTCGGTATGTTCCCTGTCGATCACCTGTTCGTTGGTGTCAATCTATCCTTCTTTCAGGCATCAGAACCCAGTATCTCGGAAAATGTGCTGGTCGGCCCGACGATCGGTTACTACTTCAGTTTCGGTTCAGGCGAGCACGACAGCGGGTCGTTTTACCCCTATGTGCGAGCATTCTACATGGTCGGGAGCGTCAGCGAGTATCTTGGCGATTCGCAGTCACAATTCGGCGCCCGCCTGGGATCAGTGGCCATGCTCAGCAGATCGATTGGCCTGGATATCATGATCCAGTATTCGCGCGAGGAGATCTCGGGCTACAAGTGGGCCGGTGGATCCGGTCCGTTCGACCCGTACTATGAGGACGATGTGTCCGGCGCCACGTTGCTTTTCGGAGCCGGTATCACCGGCTTCATATTCTGACCGATCCGCCCTTGTGTCACCGCGCGCGACCGCCTATTTTGCGGCAAACGGAGAAACTGAAGTTGAAAGGTCCGCTATGAAACGAGCCATTCTGATCGTACTTTGCACCATGCTGCTCTCGGCCGGCGTGTCCGCCCAGGATATGGTCCCGGTACCATTCTCGATTTATGCCGGTGGCGGGGTCTCCTTCCCGATCGAACCCGACACCCTCTTCACCCAACAGACCAGCACCGGCTATCACGGCCTGCTGGGCGTTGGCTACAAGTTCATGCCGCTGCTGGAGGGCGTCCTGAAAGCAGAATACAACACCTTCTCAGGTGATCTCGACGCCGGCCTCGATGGCGGCGACTGGAGTATGATCCTGGTCGGCATCGGCGTTCGCGGCGGCCTGGGCGTGCCGACTGCATCGTATCGCCCGTTTGCGTTTGGCGGATTCGGCCTGGCCTGGACCGAGCGCGATGAGGTTCTCAGCGCCGACACTGTTGCGGTGCCGTCGTTCGACCGTGAAACCAGCGTCTATTTCGATGTCGGTGGCGGACTCGAATTCGGCCTGGCCCCCAAAGTACAGCTGTTTTTGCAGGGTCGCTATGTCTACATCAGCACCGACAATGAACCGACCAGCTTCATTCCGGTGACCCTCGGCCTCAAATTCTTCTAGCCTGTACTCGTAACGCATTGTTTAATAGTGACTTGCGGCGACCCCGACATCGCGTCGGGGCTGCCGTTTGCCTCTCCGGATTGCACGGCGACTCGGTTGTTAGAGTTCTGTAACAAAGCTGTGTCCCGTCTAAAGTACCGCTCGGAAACTGTCGAAATAAGGGAAAACCCAAGACATCACCCATTAGAGGAGGTTTGTGATGAAGAAGGTTTTCCTGACCTTTGCTTTTGTGGCTCTCATGGCGGTCGGCGCCTCGGCGCAGATGCCGTCCTCGCCGGTCAGCTTGTATGTGGGTGGCGCCCTGTCGCTGCCGCAGTCGCCGGATGATTTCAGCGAAACGTACAAAACCGGCTATCATGGTTTTGCCGGTGTCGGCTTCAGCTTCATTCCCAAGCTGCAGGTAATCGGCAAGATCGAGTACAACACCTTTTCGTTTGATTTTGACAACAACGCCATCCCCGGTCTGTCCGGCGGCGGCACGCAGAACCTGCTGATGTTTGGTGCTGATGGCCGTTTCTCGCTGGGCGTCCCGGCCGCTCCGTTCAAGCCGTTTGTCTTCGCGGGCGCCGGCCTGGCCAATATCAGCCTCAGTGACTGGGAAGGTGACGACCTGTTGCTGGCCACCTCGCTCAATGAAGCGATGGAGAGCCAGACCGAAATGTACTTCAATCTCGGCGCCGGAGCCGAATTCAAGATGGGCCCGATGATGAGCTTCTTCGCCCAGGCTCGCTACGTCAGCGTGCAGACCGAAGGGGACGCCGCGAGCTTCATCCCGGTTTCAGTCGGCCTTAAGTTCTTCTAGTCGCCATCGCACCTTAGATTGATTTTGGGCCGGAGCGCTTGCCGCTCCGGCCTTTTTCATGATCGAAATAGCCTCGTCATTCACTCCGGTTTTCGTTTGGTGCGCTTGTGCCTGCATGCTATATTCAGGCTTGCATCTCCGCGTTCGGGCACGGTGAACTTGGTATGTCGGAGATGATCCTGGAGGTGAGGTGCGAGGGTCTGTATCACTCCTGATCGTGCTGTTTCTGGCAGCACCCGCAGTCGCGCAGCAGTCGCCGGTCGGCCTAGAAATCGGCGGCGGGCTCGACGGCGCTCTGGGGGAGACGGGAGAGAGCGCCAATTTCGGCGTGCACGGCTCACTCTCCCTGCGGGTCAAACCGGCGCCAATCTCATCCAAAGAACTCGATCTGTTCGCCTCGATCGACTATGTCGCCTTCTCCGCGAGCCGCTCCACCAATCCCGACCTCCGTTTCATCCTGGCCGGTTTCGAAGCCCGACTGCGCCTGCTCTCAGGTCAACCATCCGGACTCTATGTCATCGGTGGGGGCGGCTACGCCCACACTACCCGCAAGGCTTTCGATCGGGAACGACCCGTAGCTGCCGGCACCACCCTCGTGCGGACCGTGCCGGAACGAACCGAAAACAACCTGTTCATGACTGCGGGAATCGGTCTGATCGTGACCGGCAACCCGAGCCGGTTTCTGTTCGTGGAAGCGCGGCTGACCAATATCTTCGGCACAGCCGTCAAGAACTACACGTTCGTGCCGCTGACGGTGGGGATTAGTTTCTGAGCGCCAACCGGCAAGACCGCCTCGTGCGTTGCACGCGGGTTTCGCCGTACAGCGTCACTTCTGCTCTTCGATGTCCAGTTCGATGATCGGCGTTTCCGTGTCGACCTGGTCACCCGCCTTGAAATTGACCGCCTTGACTTTGCCGGCCGCCTTCGATACGACCTGGTTTTCCATCTTCATCGCCTCAACAATCACCATCGCCTGCTTCTCGGCAATCTCCTGGCCGACCTCGACCATGATCTTGACGATCTTCCCGGGCATCGGCGCGAAGATCTTGTCCTTTTCGGCGGCGTGGTCACCCGCCCCGGCGAAACTCTCCTCGGAGGCCTCACGGATATCCAGCAGCACCGAATCGACATCGACATGGCAGACATCTTTGTTGAATGCCGCCGCTACAACCGTGCGGCGCCCGTTGACATCAGCGACATACAGGTTGTCCCCGGCCGGCCGAAGCTGGAACGTGCGTTCACCAACCGTCACGTGGAGGATCTCTCCCTCACGCTCGACAGTCGCTTCATACGGCTCGCCGTCGTAGAGAAAATCATACCTGGTCATGGATCTTGTCTCCAATCTGCCATGCGCCGATGTTCTGCCACGGGCTTGGCGCAGCCGAGCGCCCGGTGTCATCGACCGCTTCCGACGCCAGCGCTGCCTTGCGCCCCGAAGCCGCGGCCGCTGCGGCGATGGCCAGATCGCGATACGCCTCGACATCCATCTCCCGATCGGCCATGTTGACCTCGATGAAGTTCGTGTAGGTGTGACCGTTAACAAACTCCTTGTGGCTCATGCAGTCGATCATGAAGCGTTTCGACGTTTTCACGCCGAGAATCTTGTAGTCGTTCAACGCCGCGATCATCTTGCGAATGGCCAGCTGGCGGCTGGGCGCATGGACGATCAGCTTGGCCATGATCGGGTCGTAGTCGATCGTGATTTCACTGCCAAGTTCCACTCCCGAATCAACCCGTACCCCCGGCCCGACCGGCTCGGAGTAGTGAATCAGCTTGCCGGTTGACGGCATGAAGTTGGCCTCGCCGTCCTCAGCATAGATACGACATTCAATCGCGTGGCCGCGCTGCGTCAGGCTGTAGAACTGCTCAGACAGAGGCAGCCCCGCAGCCACGCGGATCTGCTCGACCACCAGGTCGGTGCCGGTCACCATCTCGGTGATCGGATGTTCGACCTGGATGCGTGTGTTCATCTCAAGGAAGTAGTAGTTGCCGGAGAGATCGAACAGGAACTCGACCGTCCCGGCATTGACATACCCGGCGGCCCTGGCCACTTTCACGGCATCGGCGCCCATCTTCGCCCGGATTTCATCGGTCAGGGCAATCGACGGGGTTTCCTCAATGATCTTCTGGTGCCGCCGCTGGATCGAGCATTCGCGCTCGAAGACGTGGACGCAATTGCCGTGCGTGTCGGCGATCACCTGGAACTCGATATGGCGCGGGTTGCTGATATACTTCTCGAGGTAGACGGTGTCGTCGCCAAACGCGCCGGCGGCTTCGCGCTTCGCGCCCTCCACCGCATCAGCCAGCTCCTCGGGCTTGTGGACAATGCGCATACCCTTGCCGCCGCCGCCGGCAGCAGCTTTGATCATGACCGGGAAACCGGCTTGGTCGGCCGCTTCTTCGAATGCCGTCATGTCGGCGCCACTGCCTTTCATACCGGGGATCAGTGGCACGCCCGCATCGGCCATACGCATCCGCGACTCGACCTTGTTGCCCATCAGCAGCATGGCGTCGGCCGGCGGCCCGATAAAGGTGAGCCCGGCTTCGGCGCAACGTTTGGGAAGCTGCGAATTCTCTGAAAGAAAGCCGTAGCCGGGGTGGATCGCATCGCAGCCGGTCTGCTGCGCAGCGTCGATGATCTTGTCGATATCGAGATAGGATTCCCGCGGCGGCGCCTCGCCGATAAAGACCGACTCGTCGGCGTAGCGCCGGTGTTTACTCGTCAGGTCGGCTTTCGAGTAGACCGCTACCGAGGGTATTCCGAGCGACCGGCAGGCGTTGATCACGCGCACGGCGATCTCCGATCGATTCGCCACCAGTATCTTCTTAAAGAGCGTTTCCATGATCGTCCGTCGTTATGCTTTGTTGTTGGTAACCCAGGCTGGTTTGCGCTTGCTCAAGAACGCGTTCATCCCCTCCTGCCCCTCGTCGGAGATACGCAGTTTGGCGATCATCTCGGCCGTGTAGGGCTTGAACTCTTTCGGCGCCATCTGCGGCACATTGCTGACCAGTTGTTTGGCCATCGCCACCGCATTGGGACCGGAGGAGAGAATCGACTCGGTGAGGTGCCGGACTTCGTCGTCAAGACGTTCATCCTCGACCACCTTGTTGACCAGGCCGACTTCATGGGCGCGTCTGGCCCGCATGCGCTCACCGGTGATAAACAACTCACGAGCCCTGCCCTCACCCAGCTTCTTGATCACATAAGGCCCGATACAGGCCGGAACCACACCGATCTTCACCTCGGAGAAGGAAAACTTGGCTGAGGCCGCCGCAATGGCAATGTCGCAGACTGCCACAAAGCCGGTGCCGCCGCCGATCGCAGCGCCATTGATGCGACCGATGATCGGTCTCGGGCACGTGTACATGTTGTAGAACAGGTCGGCCAGCTTGTTGGATTCGTCGAGATTCTGCTCGTACGTCTGGTCGACCACGGATTTCATCCAGTTGAGATCGGCGCCGGCACAGAACGACTTGCCCTCACCGGTGAGAATGACCACGCGGATCTCGTCATCAATCCGAATCTGATCGAAGACATCGTTCATTTCGGTGATGACGGTCGCGTTGAATGCGTTGTGGATCTCCGGACGGCAGAATGTCACGCGGGCGATGCGCTTGTCCTTGGTATACGTGATTGTCGAATAAGCCACTGTTTCTCCCCTACATCCTGAAGACACCGTAGTTCTGGTCGGGGATCGGCGCGTTGAGCGACATGGCGATACTGAGCCCGATCGCCTCGCGCGTGTCGGT
>WJMS01000332.1 GCA_014727815.1 candidate division GN15 bacterium | reverse complement strand
TTCACATTATAGAACTGCTTGAAGTCCCAGAAGACATCGTAACGGCGCAACTCCAACCCGGTTTTGACCTGGTTGACCTTGTCGACCTGGCTGACCGCGTTCAGGCTCAGCGAGGTGTACTTGGTCTCGCGCATGGCGTAGGTCGGGTCGAAGCGGCTGCCCATGGCGAATCCGACCAGCTCATACGGGTCGGACGTACTCAAGCTGTTGCGATAGTTGTCGATATGAATGCTGCCGGTGTAATTCCCTTCGGCATCCTCCTCGTAGCCCGGCCAGTCGGACCAGTGCGTGCCGAGCAGGTGCTGCGGCGCGGTATGTGTACGGGTCATGAAATGATTGACCGTCGCCGAGAGGATGGCGTTTTTCGCCAGCGAGTAGTTTCCCGACAGGCCGACCAGGTAGGCTTTGCGTTCGAACAGCGGTAGACCGTCGAGGTTGAAATCGAACGACACGCCGTTGACATCACGATGCTCGTAGACCGCGCCATCGGCCTGATAATACGTCATATTCGACTTGAGCTTCAGTTTACCGCTTGGACGGAACGACAGCTTGGCGATACCGGTGTATGCAGTCGACCAGTTGTGCGGCAGCGAACCGGTATTGCGCAGATACTCGCCGGCGCCGAAGAAGGTGTAACGGCGCGGGTCGAGCCCGGGAATCGGTCCGGAGAGATCGAAAGCCAGGGAGCGGTCGCCGAGGTTTTCCAGCCCGCCCCAATCGGCCTCGCTGACCTGATAAGGATGGGTAAACTCTTCGAAGGTGCGGATTGACCCATGGTAGTTCTGGGTTCCCTCGCGGGTGACCGCGCTCACCACGCCGGAGAGGGCGTCACCGTACTCGGCCGTGAAGCCGCCCGAGGTAAGGCTCAACTCTTCGAGCGCGGTCGGCATGATGCGGATGCCGGCGTTGAGCACGAACGGATCCTCGACCGAGAAACCATCGTAGTAGTACGAAACCTGCCCCGACCGACCACCGCGCACGTGCAGTTGGTTGCTGCCGTCAATCACCACGCCCGGGTAGTTGTTCAGCACCGCCTGGACACTGACAATATTGGGCAGGTTGCGAAGTCGATCCGCCGTGAAGATAACCTTCGACTCGGTCAGGTCTTTCTGGATGATAGGATCCTGGGCCATCACGACCACTTCCTGGTCGAGGTTGATCGCCATCTGCTGGAGATCGAAATCGACCGGGGTGGTCAAATCGAGCAGTACCCGAACACCCTTCTTCATGATGCCCTCGAACCCGACATGGGTCACGGTAACATTGTATTTCCCGACCGGCACATTAATGATGAAATACTCACCATCCTCGTCGGTGGTGGTCACCAGATTGGTGTTTTCAACCCGGACGGTTGCGCCGACCAGCGGCTCGCCCGTCTGTGAATCACTCACCACTCCGGAAATCTTGCCGGATACTCCGGCCTCACCCGGTACCGCCAGCAGCCAGAAGAATGTCAGAATCAGAGTGAGAACACCTGCCGAACAGCGATACGTTCCAGCTCTGTTTTGCATGTACAACTCGATCTTTTCTGTGAAAGCTGTCACGCGACTTTCTCTGTTATGTACTCATCGCGACTATCCGCTTACCTGCATTATCGGACCGCCCCCGATTTTCTTGATAGGTGAAGCGAGGTTAACGGAAGTTAATCGAGCCAAACCGGGGGGGTCGCCCTGTCAAGATTTGGGACAAAAGCCCGATACAAATGCAAAGTAGCGGATGGGATTGGTACGGCCGTGCGTACCGAATGGTAACAGGCTGACACCCATATACATACCAGATGAGGCGACCAACCGGCTGATGAAACCCGCGCTGCGACACATGCTCGGCGGCCTGGTTCTTGCACTCTGTTTAAGTGCGGCCACCGTCGATGCCGAGACCATCGCCATTGTCACCAGCGACAGTCTGACATCCACCCGCCGCACGATCAGCGGGGCCAGGCGGGTTATCTCCGATGCTCACAAAGACGCCTCGTTCGTCGAGTTCAGCATCGCCTCGCCCGGCCAGGAAGACGAACTGGCTGCAACAATTCGAGAGGCGAAACCCGATCTCATTCTGACCGTCGGGTCGCGAGCTACCGAGTTCACCCAGCAGTATTTCAGCCGGACCCCGATCATCTTCTCGGCGGTCCTCTATCCGGCCATCTCCGGATTCGTCGAAACTTTGGCCCGTCCGGGTCGAAACATCACCGGCGCCTCGCTGAATGTCTCGGCCCAGACCCAGTTCATGTATTTCCGGGAGATCGTCCCCGACCTCAAGCGGATCGGGGTTCTGTATACTGAAAACACGGCGCCGCTGATCGCCCCGTCGAAAGTCCTGGCGGAACAGGAAGGGCTGGAGCTGGTGCCGATCAAAATCTCCGATGAAACCGAGCTGCCGCGGGCGCTCGATTCGCTGGTTCGGTCGGTCGATGGTATCTGGTCAGTGGCCGATCCCCGCCTGTTCACGCCCCAGGCAACCAAGTTTATTCTCATGCGGACCTTGAAATCGGGCGTACCGCTGATGGGATTCTCCCGGCATGTGGTCGCCTCGGGAGCCCTCTTCGCCCTCGATTTCGACTACAAAGCAATCGGCCGGCAGGCCGGTCGGATTGCGGCGGAGGTGCTCGACGGGACCAGTCCCGGTTCGATCCGCGTGACCGCGCCCGATGTCATCTGGTTTCACTACAACGAACGCACGGCCAAGCTGCTCGATGTTACGGTGCCGGATCGCCTGGCGGCGGTGGCCAAGGAGGTGTATCGATGAGCCTCCTCGGACGCCTGCGCCGCCTCAGTCTGCGGACCAAGTTCATCCTGCCGATCGCCGGCATGCTCATTTTCAGCATGTTCGTGATCAGCGGATATTTGATCAAGCGCCATTCAAACAGTTTCGTCAAGGAACTGGAATCCAACGGCGCCACCCTGCTCAAGATGCTCTCGATCAACGCCGAGAGCGGGGTCCTGTTCGAGTCGACCTACGAACTCGATGATCTGCTTGGTATCCTGTCGCGGTTCGAAGGGATCGACTACTGCATCATTACCAATCGGGAGGGCACAATTCTCTCGCAGACCGGCGAACGGGAGGTCGATTCCAGCGGCGCCCGAACGGACATGCGCGACATGCACAACGCCGGTGACTACCGCCGCTACTTCACGACCAACAACGGCCGGGAGATCCTGGTCCTGATTGCCCCGGTCATTTCCCAGACCCAGCAGCTCAACCGTGAAAACCTCGGTATCACCGGCGGTGTCGATCCCTCGATCGCCCCCACCCAGATCTCGCGCGAGATCGGGACAATCGAGCTGGGGCTCTCGTTGGAATCGGTCAATCGTGAAATGCAGCGGGCCCAGACGATCGCCATCCTGCTCACCGTCCTGGTGGTGCTGGCCACGATCGTCATGCTGGCCTTTATCATCAACGCCATCACCAAGCCGGTCACCGAAATGGTGACGGTGACCGACCAGGTCAGCCGGGGTGACCTGAGCCAGCGGCTCAAGATCAACCAGCATGATGAGATCGGACATCTCGCCTCGACGTTCAACAAGATGATCGAGTCGCTCAAGCAATCCCGCGATGAAATCGAGGAGTACAACCGAAATCTCGAACACAAGATTGTCGAGCGCACCCACCAGCTCGAGGAAGCCCAGGCCCAGTTGATCCAGTCCGAGAAGATGAGCGCCATCGGCCAGCTCGCCGCCGGGGTCGCGCACGAGCTGAACAACCCGCTCGGCGGCATCCTGGGCTATGCCCAGTTTACCCTGGAGAAGCTGCAGAAAAACGTCCCGGAGAAGACGACGTCCAAGGAGGTGGAGAGCTACCTTCGCTATGTCCGGGATATCGAGGTTCAGGCCCGCCGCTGCAAGGCGATCGTCCAGAACCTGCTGCGCTTCTCCCGGTCATCGCGGGCGGAAGATTTCGAGGAAGTCGATATCAACCGGGCGGTTGAAGAGACGATTACGTTCGTCGAACACCAGTTGCGCCTCAACAAGATCGACCTGAAAGTGAACCTGGCCGACAACCTGCCGACCATCCGGGGCAACACCGGCCAGCTGCAGCAGGTCTTCACCAATCTGCTGATCAATGCCATGCACGCCTCAGAGGCCGGCACCGCGATCGAGATTTCTTCCAAGTTCAGCCCGGCCCTGGGCGAGTTTGGCGGGACAGTCGAGCTGCAGTTTGTCGACCACGGTCACGGTATCGCCCAGGAGAATATCAAGAAAGTCTTCGAACCGTTCTTCACGACCAAAGAGGTCGGCAAAGGCACCGGGCTGGGCCTGTCAGTCAGTTACGGCATAATCCGCTCCCACGGCGGCGAGATCAATGTCTCGGAAACGCCCGATGGCGGCGCCACCTTTACCATTGTCTTACCGCTTCAGAAACAGGCAAGTCCATCCGATACTGATACTGTAGTTCACGGTTAGTTCTAAATCGACCGCAACCGGTCTGGTATTCGGATGTCGGAAGAACAAACGCAGTCCATTCTTATCGTCGATGACGAAGAGATCATCCGGGACTTCCTGTCGGAGGTGCTGGAAGATTACGATCTGACACTGGCGACTGACGGCGACGAGGCCATCGGACATTTGCAACAACGTTCGTTCGACCTGGTCATCACCGATCTCCGCATGCCGAAAGTGCCGGGGGAAGAAGTGGTCCGGGCAACGCGGGAAATGTATCCCGACACCCGGGTCATTGTCATTTCCGGCTACTCCAGCCTGTATACGGTCAGCCAATCGGTGAATCACGGGGCATTCGCTTTCTTGTCAAAACCATTTAGCATCAAAGAGCTGTTGCAAACAGTCAGCCACGCGCTGGCGGGGTGAGGGTAGGTGTATGGAGCGAATCCTGATAATCGACGATTGCAAGGTGATGCGGGATTTCCTGTCGGATTTCCTGAAAGAGGAGGGGTTCGAGGTGTACGTGACGGAGGATCCCGACGATGCAGTCGGTGAACTCAAGCGTCACCATTACGCCCTGTGCATCTGCGATATGCACTTGTCGGGTATCGATGGCATGGCGGTGGTGGCACAGCTCGAGGGCGAGGATCCCAAGCTGCGGTTTATCATCACCGATTCGCTGCCGGATCAACG
>WJMS01000331.1 GCA_014727815.1 candidate division GN15 bacterium | reverse complement strand
GTCATTACCAACGGCTCGCTGCTGTTTCGCGAGGACGTGTGCGAGCGACTGCACGATGCCGATGTCGTGCTGCCGTCGCTCGATGCTGGTGATCCGGAGACGTTTGCGCGAATCAACCGGCCGCAACCGGAACTCGATTTCGATACTGTCGTATCCGGCCTGATCGACTTCAGTGCGGAGTTCCACGGCCGGATTTTCCTGGAGGTGATGCTGGTGGCCGGCCTCAACGACACGGAAGTTGCCCTGCGCGGCATTCGCCGATTGGCCTGGGCCGTACATCCGGAGCGGGTTGATGTTACCGTGCCCACGCGACCGCCCGCCGAGCGATGGGTGCGACCGCCGGAGCCGACGAAGATACTGACGGCCCAGCGGATCCTGCATTCCGCCCAGAAAGCAGCGCGGCCCGAGCAGGGAGTGTTTGATCTGGCCGGGTTTGGCACCGTGCGTGAGGCCATTATCGGTCTGTCCAGCCGTCATCCCTTGAGACGAGAGCAGGCCCAGGAGGTGGCAAACGCATTTGGCGAGCCGAAGCGCCTCGACGAGTTGATTGACGAAGGCGAGCTTTCGGTGGTGGCGTACGAAGGCGTCGACTACGTGGCGCCGTCGCGAGCCACGACCGACGGTGGCCGGTAGTGGTTGCTTCACAGGGGGGCGTCTTTCCCAGGATATCGTCAACACCGCTGTGTTCAAACGGGCGCGTCGGCTGTATAGACCCGACTCGGTATTAGGTATACCCGGGAGTCTTTCGTGATCGCAAAAACCATTGTACAAGATTGATCCCCTGTGCTTTAGAGCGAAATGGGTTCGTTTTGCATATTTTGGGGTGCCTTTTTCGCTCGGTATCCGGCAAAGTCGTGGCAATCCAACAGCTTGTCTGTTGTTTTGAGGGGGTGTGTGGAGCGCTTTGGCATATCAATCCTCTATCGTTTTTGCCGGTGCGATCGTGCCCTTTTCTACTTAAGGGTCGTTGTCGGAGAGTTACCTTCGAGTTGGTAGGGAAACTGCGAGCCGTACGTTCTTTGTATAATCGCCCGGGTAGGCTATATTGCGGTCAGGGACGACAGATCAGATCCACCGGTGGCGGGGGAGGAACGCGTATGAAGTCTCCGAATGACAGAGTTTGTGAAACGGGAACCCACCCCGCGCCCCGGCGGGCAGGCAAGGGTGGGCCACCCGGCCCACTCGGGAAGATCGCGGGAAGGGGTGACGAATGAGACAAGTCTGGCAAATCGCAGCCGGTGACTCGGGACGATGCTACTCTGATCTACTGATCAAACATGATGTTGTCTGCATGGGGCCAGGGGACCCCGGCCCGCTGGAAGAGAATGATGGCAAATACAGGCACCTCGTTCAATCGAATGTGATCACGAGTGCCAAGCTACGCCAGTTACGAACGTTTTGCTCGGGTATGCAGCCGGGCGACATTGTCCTTCTCCGGGAGTCACACAGGGTCGTTGCTGTGGGAGTAGTGGCCGGTGCAGAGCAATTGAACGGCTACTCTTGGGAAGAGTGTTTTGACGATGTATTCGGATGGGACTTGCAGCATACGCGACGAGTCATCTGGCAAGATGGATTATCCGAGGAACTCGAGAGCATTCAGCAGCGTGGCGGAGAGTTGTTTGGGGCGAGAAAGCAAATCCCGACCATAACGGCAGTCAATGACACGAAGGTTCTCCGTCCGATTCAGCATCTCTTTGACCACGTGCACATGCGAGAACCAAGAGCGATTCCCAAAGAGACTTCATCTCCGCTGCACCTCGAAGCAATAGGTGAACGATTGTTTGAGAAAGGGCTACCGAACGACTCTATAGATCAAGCGATCGCCGCGATATCACGTCAACGCCGACTTGCTTCGTGGTATCGACAGAATGGGAGAGAAGTGGGCCGTCCGACGGAACACGAAGTGGTAGCTCACATGATCCTACCACTACTGCTCGCCCTCGGATGGTCCGAGCAACTGCTTGCCGTCGAATGGAAGAACCTTGATCTTGCAGCGTTCTCCGTAACGCCTACCAACGAGAGAAACTGTGTTATGATATGCGAAGCCAAGGGGCTCTGGCATGGTCTGCAGAACGTCCTCAGTCAAGCCACGGCTTATGCCTCGAAGCGTAACCTCGTAAATGCCAGGAAGATCATTCTAACTGACGGAATGCGCATCTACCTGCACGAACGCATTGATGAAGACCGCTGGTGTGAGGCACCGTCCGGCTACATCAACTTTGCCAGAATACGTGAAAGGCATATTGCTCCGGAAAACACTGATGCAATAGAGACGCTTGTTGCTTTGACTCCTGCTGGAATAGGCAGGAGTTTAATGTCATATCAGGTCGGTGACAGCGAGGCGTGAGGAGGAAGCATGGCACGACGGTACGACATCAAGATTACGCTGATTTCGCAGCTGAAGAAGTGTCCGGCCGGGCATAAGGTCGGGGATACGTGGACGGTCGGGCGGTATACGCCGGAGGGGATGTGTCTCGGCGCCTTCAGCTCGCTGCTGCCGTACATCACCACGCTTCGGTATGGCGGGTCGTTTCCGTGGGAGAAGGATCCGGACAAAGCGACGTTTTGCTGTCCCGATGCCGAGGTGGTCAACGCGTTTCGGCTCGAACGAGTGCGACCAGAGGGCGAGGACGAACCAGAGTAACTCACTGCCCTGCGGTAAGTGACATGCAAGCCCGGGCCCGTGAGTAGGGCCGGACTTACTCATATTGTCGGATAGACCGAACAGGCAACCCACCACAAATAGTGGGCCAGCCGGGCGGCGGAGAGAGCTAACCGCGAGACGACGATCCGAAGAAAAGACTTACCATATATCGTGAGCCACCCGGGCGTGGCCTACTTTACCAGGACCATCTTTTTCATCGCGCGGTAGGTGTCGGTGTGGAGGCGGTAGAAATAGATACCGCTCGAGACCGGCGCACCTGACAGGTCGGTACCATCCCATTTCACCCAATAGCGGCCGGCCGGCTGTTGCCGATCGATCAGCGTGGCGATGCGCTGACCGAGCACGTTGTACACCTCGAGCGTGACTTCACATCGCTGCGGCAGCTCATACTCTATGGTCGTCGTCGGATTGAACGGATTGGGATAGTTCTGGGCGAGATCGAAGCGTGTCGGGAGAACCTCAGAATCATCGCCCACAGCCATGGGTGATTTGGACTCGGCAATCGCAAATGGTGACAGCGTGGTGGTAGTCCCGCAGATCAGATTGTTGAGCGTGTCGATCATCGTCCGGATATCGCTCCACACGGCGCCATCGTAATGCATCAGGCGCAGGCCGTATTCCTCGCCGGCAACATCGGCCGGATCGTACTCGATACAGACATCGACGGCGCCATCGAAGGCCGCGTCGGTGGTGATATCATAGTATGCCGGATCATCGGCCGGGACCAGTTGGAGGTCGCCCGGCAGCGGGGGACCGTCCGGACCGACTGACACCTGGGTATCTCCGTCACCCGTGACATTGTCGAAGGTGACGGTTACGCCGCTGTCGAGCGCCACGTGGACATCCGTACCAACGGTCGTGTTGAAGGTCTGTTCAATCTTGACCAGATAGTGACAGGAGCCATTATGGAACGAGGAGCTTCTGCCAGCCATAACATAGTTGCCATCGGCGGTCTGCAGCACGGTGCGGCCGTGGTCGTCATCGCCGCCTCCCACGGTATGGTGCCAGAGCGTATCGAGCTCCGGGGTTAATTTGAGGAAGCAGAAGTCGCGGCGATGTCCCGCTACGTTGATCCAGCCACCGACCATCAGATTGCCGTCGGCGGTGGGGCAGATCGAGTAGGGGCGTTCGGAATACGGGGTCAGGGAGATTGACTTCGACCAGACCGTGTTACCATCAAAATCGACTTTGAGGGCGTGGGCCAGGCCGGCATTGTTGCCGACCATGACGATGCCATCGTCGACACGGCAGCCGCCGTACACTTCCTCGGCACTCGGCGAGAGCGCATAGGTTGAATCCCAGACAACCGCCAGGGCATCGTTGGTGCGGATGGCGCGGAAATCGGTCTGGGTGCTGTAGTGACTGTCGGTCCAGACGGCGATAATGAAGCCATTGTCCTCGAGCTGCGTAATGAAATGGCCGGACTGAAGGTGAGAGTCGCCGTAGTGCGCGTAGTCACGGTAGTTCCCGTCCTTGTCGAGCAAGAGTATGTAGGCATCCCAAAACTGCCCGGCCAGGTTTATTATGCCGGTGATCGCAAAGCCGGAGTCGGCAGTCTGGATGGCATCGATTGGGTAGCCACCCCGTTCCTGCGGCGAAAAGGCATAGCTCCAGAGGGTATCGCCGTTTTGGTCGGTGCGGATGAACCAGGCGGCGCCGCTACCCTGGCCATAGCGGTTACTCTGGGCGCTGAGGAAGTAGCCGCCCTCGACACATTCGAGGACGTGGAAGCCGCATTCCTGGGCGGTGTCGCCGATTTCGATTGACCAGTCGAGCTCGCCGTTGGCGTCGGCCTTGACCAGGCTGATATCCGATTGTGTCTCGCCGGCCTGCCAGGTGGCGCCGATAATAATGAAGCCGCCATCGGAGGTGGCGGCGAGGCAGTTCGTGGTGTCCCAGTAGCCGTTGAAGAACGTGCTGGTCCAGACGGTATCGACAGTCGCGGCGCTGATCGCGGCCGGCAGCAGGCACAGGCCGAGCGTCAGACAGAACGTGAGTTTCAGCAGTCGCATGGTATGTTCCCTTGTCGTATGTAGCGTTGTGAAGCGTGCCCCGGATGATAGTTGCCCTTATCCAAGTATACGGAGCATGGACGAATTCGTCAATAATATCTCTCGCTTGCTTGGGCGCACTAATATGCCTTGACAGGTATATACTGCTATTGGTATTTTATGGCATGGACGCTGAGACGTTTGCTATTCTCGCTGAGCCGACGCGGCTGCGGATACTCGAGACGCTCCGGAAATCGGAGCGATCGGTGGGGGAACTGGTCCATCGGTTGGATCTGCCGCAGCCGACCGTTTCGAAACACCTTCGCGTGATGCGACGGGCCGGCTTTGTTTCCTCGCGGGTGGCGGCGCAGCGGCGCATCTACCGGATCAAGGCAGAACGATTTCGTGAACTCGACAAATGGCTGGCCGGGTACCGTCGGATGTGGACCAGGCATCTCGATCGACTCGGGCGGCATCTGGATGAAAAGGAGTAACCATGTCCGAGCAGAAGTTTGATCCCGGCCCGCTGGCCGAGGTGGCATACGAGCAGGAAGGGGACAGGCACACCCTTGTCTTCACGCGCTTCCTGGCGCACCCGCCGGAGAAGGTGTGGGAGGCGCTGACGGAGCCTGAGCAGATGAAGCACTGGGCGCCGTATGTGCCGGATGGCAGCCTGGGTGTGACCGGCGAGAGGACGTTTCGTATGATCGATGGCAGCACCGATGAGCCGATGGCTGCCACGGTGGCGCGGGCTGAACGGCCGAGGCTTCTGGAGTACAGTTTCCAGGACGGCCGTCTGGTATGGGAGTTGACCGCCCACAACGACGGTACCCTGTTGACGTTGCGGCACACCGTGCCGAACGCCGACTGGGTCACCAAGATAGCGGCAGGGTGGCATCTGTGCCTGGTGGTCGCTGAACGGCTGCTCGAGGGCAACCCGATTCCGCCGATTGTCGGCGCCGCGGCGGTGGAGTTTGGCTGGGAGCGGCTCAATGATGCGTACGCCCAGCAGATGGGGCTCGAGTCGAGTGGTTTTCCGGAAGATCGGTTTCCCGATTCGAAGTTGTGATCGAACCGTATTCGGCGTACTTTGCAGGTCTTACGACAAGGAGTTGCTATGACAGACAGTCCCTATTCCGGCAAAGATGCCGATACGTATATGGCCGCAGTTGACGCCCTGGTCGGCGAGCAGAACCCGCTTGAGGTGATGAGCCGGGTGTATGAGACACTGACGGCGTTTTTCGCGGAGATCCCGGCCGAGAAGGTCGCGATTCCAGAGCGGACGGGAAAGTGGTCGATGCGGGATGTGATCGACCATATCTTCGATGTTGAGTTGATTTACGGTTACCGCACGCGGATGATTGTCGCCTCGGACAAGCCGCGCTTTCTGGACATGGACCAGGATGCCTGGGTCGATCAGCACTGGTATCGTGAGGTCCCGCTGCACACGCTGCTGGAGGTTCTTGACGGGGCGCGGAAGATAAATATCGCGTTTTTGCAGTCGCTCTCCGATGAGCAGAAGCAGCGGTACGGTGTGCATAGTGAGCGGGGCAATGAGACGGTAGCGCAGTTGATGGTGCGCTGGGCCGGACATGATCTGTTGCACTACAAGCAGCTCGAGCGGATATGGGAGGCGGTGAAGTAGGTTTGGGGTCTGGCGCCTGGTAGACAGGGACGTGCACCGGGTACGGGTGACGCAGCATGAGTCGGCTGCGCATGATCAAAATGGTACAGCATTCGCGCAGGCCGTGTTAGTTCTTCGTTAATACCTGTGCCGGCGCGGCCATCCGCTCGCTCAACACTTGCCCGTATCGCCGGCCGCTATATATTTCCGCACAAGAACAATCCACTACCGCCGTCGGAGG
>WJMS01000330.1 GCA_014727815.1 candidate division GN15 bacterium | reverse complement strand
TCGAAGCGCGCGCCAAGGGCCGGGCCGGCCAGGCAATCCGGGCACTGTGGAATCTACGTCCGGCCCAGACGACCGCGCTGATCAACAACGTTGAGGTTGATATCGAGGCTGATGCGGTCCGTGAGGGGATGCTCATCCGGGTCAAGCCGGGCGAGCGCTTGCCCGCCGATGGCGTGATTGAGGACGGCCGCCCCGTGATCGATGAGTCGATGGTTACCGGTGAGTCGACACCGGTGGAACACACCCCCGGGGACAACGTTATCGGCGGCTCACTGAACGGTAATGTGCCGTTCCTATTCAAGGTCACCGCTGCCGGTGAACAGAGTTACCTGGCGACAGTGATCCGGATGGTGGCGGACGCCCAGGCGGCCAAGGCGCCGATCCAGCGGCTGGCCGACCGGGTCGCGGCGGTCTTTGTGCCGATCGTACTCGGGCTGGCTCTGATCACGCTGGCAGCCTGGTTTCTCATGGCGCCGGACAGCCCGTTGCTGATTCGCTCGACTATTGCCGTACTCATTATTGCCTGTCCCTGCGCCCTTGGCCTGGCAACACCTACTGCCGTACTGGCCGGCACCGGCCGCGCGGCGCGGGCGGGGATTGTTATTCGGGGTGGCGATGTTCTCGAACGAGTCGGCAAGGTCGACACAATCATATTTGACAAGACCGGTACGCTTACTCAGGGCGAACTGGAAGTTGTCTCCGTCAAGACATTCGGACAGATCTCCGAACAGAGCCTCACCCGCATCGTCGGCGCCCTCGAGGGACAGTCGGAACATCCGGTTGCCCGGGCGATCGCCCGCTACTTGCGGATGCAGCAGGTCGAGCCGGCCGTCGTGCGCGATGTTGAAGCCAAGCCGGGGTTTGGTTTGACCGGCGAATGTGACGGGCGTCGTTTGCTGGTGGGCAGTCGTTTTCTGATGGAGTCAGAGAATGTCAGTTTCGGCCAGTCACTCATGGCCGGTGAGCGGGAGATGGATCGTGGCCGGACGGTCGTTTATGCCGCTATGGACGGGCAGGTGGTCGGTTTCTTTGCCCTGACCGACCGGGTCCGTCCTGATGCCCGCGACATCATCAACCATCTCAAAAACGCGGGAAAGCAGGTGACCATGCTCTCCGGCGACAATCGCCGAACCGCTGAGGGTATTGCCAAGTCGCTTGGTCTTGATCATTACGAAGCGGAGATTCGACCGGAGCAGAAGCAGATGATGGTTGAGTCTTACCGCAAGGTAGGTTTCACGGTCGCTATGGTCGGTGACGGTATCAACGATGCCCCGGCGCTGGCGGCGGCCAATATCGGTATCGCGCTGGGCGCCGGGACGGATGTTGCGGCGGAAGCCTCGGACGTAGTCCTGGTTCGCACTCGCCTGATGGACATAAAGAAGCTCTTCGAAATATCGACTTCGAGCATGAAAGTGATCAAGCAGAACCTCTTCTGGGCCTTCTTCTACAATATCATCGCCATCCCGATTGCCGCCGGCGCGCTGTATCCTTCGCTGGGCCTGACGCTTTCGCCGATGATTGCGGCGGCGGCGATGTCGCTCTCGTCGGTCTTTGTCGTTACTAACTCGCTGCGCCTCTCCCGACTCGAACTTTAGCGCCTCATCCAGATTCACGTTTAGCGGGGGTTGAAGAATCCGCGCTATCGGCCGATATCTATTGGTAACGACGTGAGGGAGCAATCCGAGTGGCGTGATGGCGAATATCACCGACGAAACAACGTTCACAACCGTTACCGACGATATCGAGCAGCACCGTGAAGTGGATCGCTGGCTGGAGATGTTCTCTATCTTTATCCACGATCTTGAATCACCGCTGGCATCGGTCAAGTACCTGCTGAACAAGCTCGAATCCGGCGCCTACGATCCCAACCGGGACGGGCACCGGTCGCTGGTGCATTCCAGCCGGGTAGCGGTAGATCGGGCCGAATCGATCCTGTACGATATCATGGCCGTGGCGCGAGCCGGCAAAGCCGGGATCCCGCTCGAGTTGACGACGCTGGTGCCGGATGCGCTGCTGCGCGAGGCGATCGACCTGGCCTCGGCCTCGGCCGCCGAACATCGGATCGATCTGACCTATCGCAACAACGCCGGCGATATCGCGATCGAAGCCGACCCGAAACTGCTCAAGCGGGTAGTCGACAACCTGATCTACAACGGTATCCGGCATACGCCGGCGGGTGGGACGGTTGCGGTGTATACCGAGCCGGGGGAGAAGTGCCTGTTTGTTCACGTCAAGGATTCCGGCCCGGGTCTGGGAGACATCGAGCCGTCGCTGCTCTTCGAAAAGTACGGGCAGCTCCAATTGCGCTCCGAAGGGAAACACCGGGGAGTGGGCCTCGGATTATACTTTTGTAAGCTGGCCGCCACGGGGATGGGTGGGACGATAATTGCCGATGATCACCCGAAGGGCGGCGCCGTATTCTCGATCAAACTGCCGAAAGCCGAGGTGTAAGAGATGAAAACGGATGCGGAATCATACCTGAAGACCGGTTCCAACGAGCTGCGCGTGCTGGAGTATCGCACCGGCAAGCAGTCCTTTGGCGTCAATATCCTGAAGGTCAACAAGATTGTCAATGACCTCACCGATCTGATACGCGTCCCGGAAGCCCACCATGCCGTTTGCGGCGTCATCCGCGATATGAACCGGCTGGTGCCGGTGATCGACATGGCCCGCTTTCTCGGACTGGAGCATGATGAAAGTGAAAAACAGAAAGTAATCGTCACCGAGTTTTTCGGCTTGCTGACCGGCTTTTTGATCGACCGGGTCGACTGGATCCATCATTTCCAGTGGCAGGACGTGATCGACGCCGAAAAGGTCTTCTCCAATATCGACCATCGCTATGTCATCGGGATCGTCAAGCCGACCGAGGAGCGCATGGTGCTGCTGCTCGATTATGAGACGATCCTGCTGGATCTCTGCCCGCACCTGCGGTCGGGGCAATCATTCCAGTATTCCGGTGACACCGATTTCAGCGGCAAGCGCGTGCTGGTCGCCGAAGATTCTCCCGCCGTGCGCTCGATGCTCGTCAATGAAATGAGCGATCTCGGCTTTGAAGTCGTTGATGCCTGCGACGGCACCGAGGCCTGGGCGGCGTTCGAGAAGAAGCCCTTCGATCTGGTCATTTCCGATGTCGAGATGCCGCAGATGGATGGCCTGGCCCTGACCATGCGTATCCGTCAGTCCGAACGGCCCGACACGCCGGTGATTGTATATTCGTCGATTGGTGACGTCGGCATGAAAGCGCGGGCCAAGTTTCTCAAGGCCGATGCCCACGTGACGAAGCTGAATCTGGACAAACTGATTACGGCCGCGGACAAACTCATTCGGGGGGAAAAGATCGAGCCGGCCGAAGAGACAGAGGAAGCTCCCGCGTCCGAGCTGGAGACGATTCCGGTCGACTAGATCACCGATTCCTGTACGCATCCTCGGGTTGATCGCCCCCGCCGCAGCCACCCACCGGCAGCGCGGGGGCGATCGCATTTTGTAGACCCACCTTTCCGGCAATTGCGCCACCCGCGCGAATGTGTTACTCTTGGGCAGATACGGTGACCTGAAGAGAAGCAAACTCATGCCCAGACTATCGAGCCGCACAGCCCTGATCCTGTTTATCGTCCTGGTGGTGATCGCGTTCGCCCAGGCGATCTGGTGGGTTGTCTTCATGGCGATCCTCGTTGACGAGAAAGTCGATATCGCGCGCGATCTCGGCGCCAGTCCGGAGATGGTGCAGATGATCCAGGAACAGGAGACCCGGCGACAGATCATGGTAGGGCTGGAGGGCACCTTCTTTCTCATCCTGCTGCTCGTCGGCGCCTGGTTGATCTATCGGGCGCTGGTGAAAGCGGAGGAGTTGAAGTTCCATCAGGAGAACTTCATTATGGCCGTGACCCACGAACTCAAGACACCGCTGGCATCGATGCTGGTCTCGCTCGACTCGATGGCATCGCCACGGATTCCGGAGGACAAAAAGCAGACCCTCGTTCCGCGCATGAAGGATGATATCCGGCGGCTGGAACGGATCATCGAAAATGTCCTCCAGGCGGGCCGGCTCGACCGCGACGGTCAGCCGATCGAGCTGCAGCCGACCGATCTGTCCCGACTGGTAGAGCGATCAATAGACCGATTGAGCGGCTTCTCGTCGCCGGTGCCGGTGACAATCAATCGCGACATTGAACCCGAAGTGATGATCATGGCCGATCAGGCTGCGCTGACAAGGGCGATCGAAGCGGTGCTGGAGAATTCGTTGAAGTACCATGATGGGCAGCAGGTCGAGGTGACGGTAAAACTCACGACGACCGATAGCAAGGTGATGCTGAGTATCACGGATAAGGGAATCGGGCTCAGTCGCGAAGACTGCGAGACAGTCTTCGAACGGTTCTACCGCGTCGGCAACGAGTTGACCCGCCGCTCCACCGGGACCGGTCTCGGGCTGTATCTGGCCCGCGAGGTAATCCGCGCGCACAAGGGGACTATAGCAGCGCGCTCGGAAGGCGAGGGCAAAGGCGCTACGTTTGAGATTACGTTACCATCGGGAGTTCACGAATGAAGACTATCCTGCTTGTCGAGGATGATGTCAACCTCGCCCAGGGCCTTATCCTCAATCTCGAATCCGAGGGCTATCAGGTGGTGCATGTCGACAACGGCCAGGAGGTCCTGCCGGTCTTCCGTGACGGCATCTTTGACCTGATCCTGCTCGATATCATGCTGCCCGGGACTGACGGGCTTGCGGTCTGTCGGCAGATTCGCAACGAGGGGGCCACCCTGCCGATTCTCTTCCTGACCGCCCGTGACCAGACCGACCAGAAGGTCGAGGGGCTGATTGCCGGCGGCGACGACTACATCACCAAACCGTTCGACATGGCTGAACTGCTGGCCCGGATTCAAGGCATCTTTCGACGTCAGGCCTGGCTGCTCGCGCCGGGATCGGCGGGAGAGACATTTGAGTGGGACGGTCGCCGGCTGGACTACAAGACGTTCGAGGCTGAGGGGCCCGGGGGGAAGGTCCGGCTCACGCACAAGGAGTGCATGGTCGCCAAGTACCTGATCGAACGGGAGGGGGAGGTGGTTAGTCGCGACCAACTCCTCGATGCCGTCTGGGGCTATCATGCGTATCCCACCAACCGCACGGTCGACAACTTCATTCTCAAACTTCGCAAGACGTTCGAGGATGACCCGGCCAGCCCCGTCTATTTCGAGACGATTCGGGGCGTGGGCTACCGCTTCAAGCGACCGTGACGTACGGCGCAACATTCCGCTGTCGCGATCGTATCTCTGAGATACCGAAAAGGCATGACAATATCGACCTTTTGTGCTATCTTAATGGCAGCACACAGGAAACACACCACTGCGACGGTTACCGGCAGTGTCGACAGGATGCGGCGCTGTCCGATTACATAGAAGTCTACCAAAGCGACCCTCGCCTCACATCCCGCCCGGGCACCTATCGGCTCCACTTCCATGAATCCACCTCACGGGTCGGGAGGAGTGTGATGAAGACGTTTATTCTCATGTCGAGTATCAATCCCCAGACCGCCTCGCCGGTCAGTGTCGTGACGACCATGCGTGACTGCACGACCACCGCTCGCAGCTGGGTTGATCGCGCCCGCAAGCTGGTGCCGGAGGCCGCATTCGTGGCGCATTTTGCGCTTCTCGGCAGCTACGATTTCATGGATATTTACCATGCACCGGATGAAGAGACGGCCGCCAAGGTAGCCTGGATCTGTTGTGCCGACGGGACGTTTAAAGTGGAAAGTTGGACGGCGATTCCCGAAGCACGCATGCAGGAACTGGCGAATCAGCTGGCCGAGGGTATTCAAAAGCAGGCGCAATCGGAGACGAAGCAGTTGTAGACTTGATGTCACGGCAGCAGTGATCGGACAGCAATGGTTTCAGTGTTGGTCGGACTCGGAAATATCGGTCGGGAATACGAGGGCACCCGGCATAATCTCGGTTTTGTGGTGCTGGGCCAGGTAGCCGAGAAGCTGGAAGCCTCGGGACGACCGGCGACGGATCTCTATCGCTGGGCCGAAGCCCCGACCGAGGCCGGACCGGTGTATCTGATACAGCCGACGACCTACATGAACCGTTCGGGGCTGGCGGTGGCGGCTTTTCTTGAGCGGCAGGATATCGATCGGGCGGAGTTGCTGGTGATTTGCGATGATTTCAACCTGCCGCTGGGCCGCCTTCGTTTTCGCCCGGGCGGTTCCGACGGTGGCCAGAAGGGGCTCCGGTCGGTTGCCGAACATATTGGCACCGAGGAGTTTAAGCGGCTTCGCCTGGGTGTCGGCCCGCTACCGGAGGGGGCCGACCCGGTTGAATTCGTCCTGGGCAGCTTTGACACTGCTGAAATCGAAATTGTGCAGAAAACTGTTGCCGTTGCGGCCGAAGGAGTTATATTTGCCGTTCATCACCGATTCGATGAGGTGATGGGACAATACAATACCAATAACAACCCTGCTCTGCCCGACTCAGAATGACGCGGCAGGGCCGTTGATGTCGATCAACGACCGAAGGGAGGCCCGAGTGCGTATCTACGAGACGACGTTTATCGTCAACCCCCAGACAGATAATGCTTCCATCGAACAGAGTGTCCGTGCTGTCGGCGATCTGATTACGTCGAACGGCGGCAAGATCATCAAGGAAGATCACATGGGCACGCGTCGGCTGGCCTACGAAATCGCCGGTCTGACCCAGGGCTATTATGCGACGTTCATTTTCGAATCCGACGCGAAGGTCCTGCCCATTCTGGAGCGCCATTTCAAGCTCGAGGATCCGTATATCCGGCATCTGCTTATCCGCTTTGACGGTGACCCCAAGTGGCTCGAACAGGAGCCGGAACAGGTTACCGAGCGCCCGGCGCCCGCGCCGATGCAGTCGCCGACCGGCGGCCGCCGCCCGGAAGCGCGACCCGGTGAACCGGTGCCGGAGAGCAAGCCGGAAACGGCTCGTCCGGAGACCGGTCCGGTAGCGGAGAAGGTCGAAGAAGCGACCTCGGGTGAATCCGACGTGGCGCCCAAGGTGACCAGCGAAGCGGAAACCGAGACGGTGCCGGAAACCAAGGAAGAGACGTCGCCGGCGCCGGCCGAGGAAAAGACCGAGGAAGCCAAGCCGGAAGAGGAAAAGCCGGCGGAAGAGAAGCCCGAAGAAGAGAAGAAACAGAATCTGACCGGTGGTGAAGAGCTCTAAGCGCACCCGGGCATGATCTTGAATCGAAACAATCAGATTTGATATAGGTAGAGCTATGGCATTTTTTGGCGGCAAGAAGCGAAAGAAAGTATGCCGGTTCAAAGAGAACGGCATCAAGTACATCGACTACAAGGATGAGCGTTTGCTGCGACGGTTTGTCACCGAGCGCGGTAAAATCGTCCCGCGTCGCATCACCGGCACCTGTGCCCCGATGCAGCGCAAGCTCACCCGGGCCATCAAGCGCGCGCGCCATCTGGCGATCCTGCCGTTTGTAAGTGAGTCCTACCGGTAGGACTCAGGATCGGCCCGGTCAGGCGCCGTTGTCGCTGCTGTGGGTGATCCTCGGGGCGGCGGTTCTGCCGCTGTATGCCCTGACCACATTCGGGGTAGAGTACGGCGGCGCCGGCGGACTGGTGGTGATGCTCTCGGCTGCCGCCGGGTACGCCCTGGCGATTGCGGCCTACTCGCTGGTGGCCCGGCTGGCATTTGACGGTCGCACACCGGCGGTCCTGCTGTCGATTATCGTGGCAATCGCCATCGGCTACGCTCTCGGTGGCTCGAGCAGGCTCGGGCACACCACCGGCACGCTGTCGATTGTTGCGCTGGCGCCGGTTGCCACCGGCTGGGTCGTGCGTCGCACTGACCGCTTTCGCGCCGGCTACCTCACCGGTCTGCTGGTGCTGCTCGCGAGCGTTATCGCGTTTTACTGGAGCGAATGGCCGTCGCTGGTGCGCGACATGCGCTACCTGGCCGAAAGCGCGCTCGAAGACCCGGATTCTTCCGAGGTGCTTGAACTGGCCGGCCTGTCGGGTCTGCCGTACGCGCAGACAGCCATGCGGATGTTGCACGAGATGGCATGGTATTTACCCGGCGCCCTGACCATGAGTGCGGTGGTGCAGTATTCGATCGGTTCGCTATGGTTCTTCCATTCGGTGGCGAAACGGTCGGTGGGGCAGCGAGCCGGGATCTCGTTCACCCGGTGGAAGATGCCGCGGCCGGTGGTACTGCTGACGCTGTTGGCGGTGCTGTTTCATCTGATCGGCGTCGACGGCGCGCGCCTGGCCGCCGACAATGTACTGTTCGGCCTGGTGATTTTCTACGGTGTGACCGGGCTGGCGGCGATCGAGTTTTTGTTCGAGGCCAAACGAGTCCCGGTCTGGCTGCGCGTGATTGTCTACCTGGGGATCGGCGCGGCGCATGTGTACGGCCTTATCGGTGCGGCAGTTATCGGGTTGGTTGACTCGCTGTTTCCGTGGCGACGCGGCCCGGAATGGAAAAGAAAAGAATCGGTTTCGTAACATAGTGACGTAACATATATTGGAGTCGTTATGAAGGTCATACTTCGTGAAGACATACCCAGTCTCGGCACGGTCGGACAGACGGTCGAGGTGAAGGACGGCTACGGTCGTAACTACCTGTTCCCGCGCAACCTCGCGGTGCCGGCCACCAAGGCCAACCTGCAGGCGGTAGCGGAGATTGAAAAGCAGCACGAGATTCGCGAGAAGAAGCGTCGGCGCGCGGCCGAGAAAGTCAAAGACCGGATCGAAAAACTGTCGCTGTCGACTGAAGTGCTGGTTGGTGAAGAGGACAAGCTGTTTGGTTCCGTCACCAACGCCGACATCACCAAGCTCCTCGACGAAGAAGGCGTGCAGGTCGACAAGCGGATGGTCCAGCTCGAAGAGCCGATCAAGGCGCTCGGCGTGTACACCGTCCCGGTGAAAATCGAAAAGGATGTCGTGGCCAACCTGAAGCTGTATGTCGTAAAGAAACAGCAATAGCGAACGACAAACTGCAAAGGCCCCTATGAAAATGCTGGAAGCCAATATCGAGGGCCTGGCGCTGGATATGACCACCAATACCCCGGTGGTGGTGCTCTCGCCCAAGGAAATCGACAAAGTTCTGCCGATCTGGATCGGCCATGCCGAGGCATGGGCGATCGCGATGGAACTGTCGGGCGTGGATTCGAATCGGCCGATGACGCATGACCTGCTCAAGCGCGTGATCGAAACGCTCGGGGCGACGGTTGAGAAGATCGAGATCACCGAGCTGAAGGAACAGACCTTCTATGCGTTGATTCACGTCATGACCGAGAACGGCGAACATCAGATCGACGCCCGCCCGTCCGATTCACTGGCGCTGGCACTGAAGACAAAGGCCACGATCTTCGTCAACGAAGAGCTGTTCAATCAGCGTGAGGGGGAGTCCTCGGCGGAGACGCCCGAGATGCCGACCGACCCGGAATCGCTGCGTGAACGTTTGCGTAAGATCAACCCCGAAGATTTCGGCAAGTACTCGTTGTAGGCACGTTTGAAGAGACCCGTAGCACTGCTGGTGGCTGTCGCCCTGCTGGTGTCGGCGATAGCCGGTTTTGCGGACACGATCGATGACGATCCGGAGGCCGTCTCCCAGTACGCCAAGGGCAAACGACTGCTGCGTGAGGGTGACTATCTCGAGGCGTCGCGTGTCTTTGAACGGCTGGCCGGACGGTTCCCCGGCTCTCCCAATATCGATCTTTTCCTCTACCACCGCGCCAAGGCCGACTACCATTTCGGTGACTATGCCAAGGCTGCGGCCGGGTTCGCCAACTTCACGGCGCGTTTCCCTGCTTCGCCGATGGTGCCGTACGCTGTCTTCTTCCAGGCCAACATAGACTACAGCCGCGGCAATCTCAACCGCGCGGTCGAGAAGTGGATTCGGGCCTACGCCGACAGCGACGATCTCAGGTTAAGCGACCTGGTGACGTCGTCGTTGAGCGCCGCTATCACCAATGCCGAATCGGTCCGCATGTCGCCGGCCGACTTCCGGTCAGTGCCGGTCGGCAAACGGTGTGAGCTGATGCTTGACATTGCCGATGCGCTGGCGTCGCGAGAGCAGTTTGCCGATGCCGAGCGCCTGCGCACCGAGTGCGGCGAGACGACGCCCGGACTCGAGGCCGTCGGTGGATCGCTGGCGGAGTCATTCGATGTTGCCGTCGTGCTACCGTTCTCGGGCGAGCTGGAATCATTTGGTGAGGATCTGTACAACGGCGCCGTCATCGCCGCCGAGCAGTATCGTGAGCGGACCGGCCGGGCGATCAATCTCTCATTGTACGACACCAAGGGTGACCCGATCGATGCCGCCCGGATTGTCCGGGAGCTGGCCGGTGGGAACACCGACTATATCATTGGACCGCTCACCAGCGAGGAAGCCGCTGTCGCCTCGGCTTCGCTTGCCTGCGATTTCCTGCCGCTGATGGCGCCGGCTGCGACGCAAGCCGGCCTGACCCGGCTGAGCGAAACGGCTTTCCAGCTCTCACCCAATGTCGAGTTGCAGGGTGTACAGATGGCCGAGTACGCGTTCTACAACATCAAGGCCGACTCGGCGGCGATCATTACGTCGACCAATTCCGATCATCTTCGCATGGCCCGGGCCTTCTCCCAGCGCTTCACCGAACTGGGCGGCACGCTGCTGGCGATTGAGTACTATCGCTCGCGCGAGAAGGATTTCGGACCGTACGTGCGCGACATCAAGCACATGATCCTCGGGGACATTCCTGATTCGACCTACTTCCTCGATCCGAATGTGGCTGACACGGTCGATCTCGATGTCATCCCGGCGCATATCGACTGTCTCTTCCTGCCAGGGACACCGACCCAGTTGCGCCTGCTCTTGCCGCAAATCCTGTTTTACAATCTCAATGCCGCCCTGCTCGGCTCCGATGGCTGGGGTGATGAGGCGGTATACGAACTCGATGAACGCATCACCCGTCGCGCCGTTTTCCCCTCGCCGTTTCTTGACGCTGAGCGATCCGAGTCGCTGGTACGCTTCGCCGCCGCGTACGACAGTCGCTACGGGGGACAGCCGGGTCGCCTGTCACGGCTTGGTTACGATGCCGTTCAACTGGCGATTCGCGCAATCGAAAACGGCGGGACAACGCTCGAGAAGCTGGTTGATGAAATGGCATCGATCGTGCGTTATGATGGCGCCGCCGGGCCGGTGACATTTGGTGATTCGCGCGAGAACACCGCCATGCCGCTGTATCAGATCGAGCAGGGCGTGGCCCGGTTTATCGGG
>WJMS01000043.1 GCA_014727815.1 candidate division GN15 bacterium | reverse complement strand
TGTTGATCGTGTAGTGACTGGTCTTTATCCGTTCCCGGTTGATCCCGTTGATCTTGCGGTAGGTTCGGTCGGCGTAGACCGAGTAGTTGCAGACCGTTTCCATGAAGAAGGAGACGAAGAACTCTTTGTAGTCCTTCAGCAGCGACACTTCCTCGCGCTGGGCGGGATTGAAGATGTAGAACACTTCGGTGGCGTCGTCGAGGTCGGCATCGACGAGCAGAAACGGCCGCCGCAGCGGGAAGGTCACGTTGCGCAGGGCCTCGAACAGATAGGCTTTGTTTTCATTGCGGGTGAGGTGGGCATGCAGCGTTTCGAGTTCATCGCGTGCGTCCTCGTCCCATACGGCGGGAGCGTCTTCTACCGGCGTGCCGGCCTCGCGCAGCCACGCCGCGACGGTATCGTTGAACAGCATCACGGCGTATTCACACTCACGATTGAGCGAGTCCGACTCGAAAAACAGCTGCATCTGGTTGCGTTCCATCGGCAGTTGCGGCTCGAACTGGAACAGTCCCTTGCCGACAAACAGCCCGCCCCAGTCGTGGCGGGCGCCGTTGATGTCGAGCGGTTCGAAGAAAAAGAACCGGCCCGATTCAATCCGAAACGCAAAGTCGTGGCGTTCGAGCGTATAGTCGGCCAGTTCGATCACCTCGGCCGGTTGCGCCGGAACCTGCTGCATTTGTTCGTACGCCGCGTACAGGTCGGCGCTGCCGATGGCCAGCCCGGTGACCGGCGCAACCAGTATCGCCAGGACCAGCGCTATCATCAATCGTCGCATCGCATCCCTCACCTTGCTTCCTCGTCGCTATCTGCTCATCTACTGTTTCACCCGAACCAGTACGGCGGTGTTCGGATTCATCACGATCTTTTCCGGCCGTTCCGCCAGCGACAGCTCAAACTCGGTGACGGCTCCCGCCACCGTGACCGCATCGTAGACTATACGGCCATTGTCGTAATGGATGGCGAGCGGAATTCGTGTCTTGAACGACTCCGGTCCATCCTCGAGTGTCACCCGGCCATCGGCCCGGTAGGTATCCGTCTCTGTTTCCACAATATCATACGTAAAGCGGTACTCTGGCAATGCATTCGTAAAGATCCACTGGTGGAAGAACCAGTCCATCGGTTCACCCGTCACCTCTTCTACGGTACGGCGGAGGTCGGTGGTTGAGGCCGTCTTGCCGGCGTAATCTTCGTAGAACCGCTGCAGCACGGCAAAAAACAGGGAATCATCGCGTGTCGACCAGTCGGTCAGGTGGGCCCGCAGTGTGTGCAGGACCAGCGCGCCCTTGCGATAGATGATCAACCCGTAGTCGCCCTCGGTGCGGGTTGAGGCGGTGCGCTGCCCGAGAATGACCGGTCCCGCTTCCTTGCCCGAAAAGAAGAGGTACTCGCGTGCCGAGTAGATCTCGTCAGCATATTCCTTCAGCTTATCATAGTAACGGTTATCCCCTTTGGCCTGTTGCAAATACAATAAGGAGGCATACTCGGCTAAGCCTTCGGATAACCATTGGTCGTGATATGTTTCGTAGCCGAGTGAACTGCCCCACCACTGGTGGGCGACCTCGTGGGAGCGGAAGAGGTGGTCGGCGCCCCAGTGGTCGGTACTGATGAAGGTGTTGGCGCCCATGTGGATAAAACCCGGAAACGACTCGCCGTGCCACAGCACAAGCTCGGTGATGACCAGCCGGTCGAAGCGGTAGGGACCGAACAGGTCTGAGAATAGCGTTAGGCTGCTGACAACATCTGACCCAACCTCGCGATAGGTGGTGCGACCGGAATTCTCGAGAATGTGCCGGTGCAGCGGCTCGTTGTAATAGAGTTCGACCGGGACAGTGGTGTCGCCACCGTAATCGTAGCGAGTGAACCAGCCGATGTTAAAGCCGATGTTGGCGGCCGGTCGGGTGACGCGCCAGTCACTGAACAGGGTGTCATCGACTGTGCTGCTGTCGACCAGGTCGGCTGAGACCACGAAGGTCAGGTCCTTCGGGGTGCGGAAGTGCAGGTCGAACGTCGCCCGGCTGGCGAAACCATAGCGCGGATACCAGACCGATCCGGCCTCGACATGATACTGGCCTACCTTTCGTTTGGCGATATCACCGTGGTAGAAGAAGCTGATCGCCGCGGTGTCGCCGACCGGAAGGGGTCGATCAAAGAGCAGGTAGAGGTCTTCGGACTTGTGCGAGTCATCGTCATAGCGCACAAACGAGATGGTGTCGCCGGCTGAGGTGCGGATGCTGTCGAGCTCCAGCTCTTCGTGGAGCATCATACGGATGAACTGTGCGTTTGAGTCGACTACTTCATAGTGACCGATAGTGCTTCCGGAGTATTCCCCGCCGTCATCGATAAGGCCGTCGATATCGAAATGCAGCGGCCGGAGCTGGTCTTTGGGGACACCGTTGATAGTCGCATAGGTTTCATCGATATCGGTCACGTAGCGGCAGACCAGTTCGATAAAGCGCTCGCCGGGGATATCATGGCTTCGCAGCAGGTGGATTTCTTCGCGAAGATAACTGTCGAACAGGTAATAGGTCTTGCCGCGATCTTCGATATCGACCCCGATCAGGAGGAACGGCTCCACCCGCGGGTGGACATTGTTGCGCAGGGCGGCCATGGTAAAGTAGTGCTGCTCATCGCGAGTGAGGGGATCGAAATGGCGTTCGAACTCGCGGAGGGTGGCACGCTTTAGCTCGGCCTTGATTGGCCGGCCGGCCGAGTCGATCCGGGCGCGGGTCGCTTGATCGAAGAAGAGTACGGCGGTGGTGACGAACTGGTCGAGCGAGTCGCTGTCGTAGAAGCGTCGCAGTTGCTGCCGCTCGATTGTCACTGGTGGCGCATAGCGGAACCATGCCCGGCCATGGAGCAGGCCACCCCATCCCAATCTCATGTCGGCATCGGGTGTGGCCAGTGCTGCGAAGGGATAGAAGATTGCCGAGTCGATCCGAAACTCGACATCGTGGTGACTGATTGTCAGATCACGGACAATCAGGGCGGTGTCGGCCAGCGATGGTTCCTGCATCTGACGGAGAACCCCGGCCCAGTTCTCCGGCGCGTCTTCACTCGCGGTCACCGAGGCCGAGAGAATAAGCATTACTGTCAGCGCGATCCAACGCATATCTCTTCTACAATTGGCCGGTCGGTTGGTATGACCGTACGAACTCCATTCGCTTGCTCAGGGCCGGGTGGCTGTAAAACCAGAACTCAACCAGCTCCGGCGGGTTGGGATCGGACAGATTGAAGACTGATAGTTTGTCGAACGCTATCGCAGCTGTCTCCCCCGGCACGCCGGCGATTTCCATACCGTAGATATCCGCCTGGTGCTCCATGTAGCGCGAGGCGGAGTTGGTGACCGGCTGGAAGGCAAAGGTGATAATGGAAACGAAGATCAGTACCAGCGGCAGGGAGGCGATATCCTCGAGTGAATCGAACTTGAAGGCCCGGCGAAACCGGCGGATGACCGGGTGTATGAGCAGGTCCATCAGCCAGAGTGCGAACAACATGAAGACAATGGTGATACCGACGCCCCACCAGACATGGTTCATGACATAGTGGCCCATTTCATGCCCCATCACGAACAGGATCTCATCGTACGTGAAGTTGTCGATCATCGTGTCGTACAGCACGATGCGCTTGGTGCCGAACAGGCCGGTGACGTAGGCATTGAGTTTCGATGATTGCTCCGACGCGTTGACCTGCAGTACGGCGGGATCGTCGATACCGGCCCTGCCGGCGAGTTCGAGCAGCCGGCTTTCCAGTTGCGGATCCTCGATTTTGGTGAAGTCGTTAAAAAGCGGCGAGATCACGACCGGCGCCACCACGACCAGGGCAATAATGAAGGGAATCGCGCCAAGGGTGAAGGCCAGCCACCACCGTTTCATGTAGCCGACCAGCCAGTAGAAAAACCAGACGGGAAACACACCCAGCACGAGGGTGATCAACAGGCCTTTGATATCATCCCAGAGCCAGGCCTGGAAGGTCTGGTTGGAGAAGCCGTATTCATGTTCGATGACGAAGTTGCGGTAGTAGGAGGCGGGGAAGTTGAGCAGGTAGTCGGCGATCATGATCAGGGCAAAGAAGATGAAGATGACAAAGAAGCGCCGTCGCGCCTTGTATGCCCAGGTGCGGAACTTTGCGGAAAGACCGGTGACGAGGAGGATCGCCAGGGTGAGGATACCGAGGCCGAATGAGATGAAGCGCCATTGGTTGGTGAACTGCGAGTAGGAGATCAGGAGTTCCTTACGCTCGTGACTCATCGGATAGAGCGCCGCTTCGGTCTCGGACCGGGTGGGTTCGGAGGTGACTGCCGGAGTAGCGCTCGCCTCGTCCGAGGTAACTTCCTGGGCAACCGGTAAGCCGGGCACAATCATGCCGAGGATGAGCCACAGGCCCATGAGTATGGTCAGACCAATCACAGCCCGCTTCATAATCGCCTCTCCTTCATGTCTTGATAGACGATTGAGATTGTCTTGATAGTTGATAAAAACTAGTGGTGGTGGCTACCGGAGTCAACAAAATGAACGGGGATGGGTCGGTCCGGTATAAAGATCAGGATTACCGAAGCTGCACATCCCGGGAGGGTCACCGTGTCATATCTTCGTCTGGGCGGCGTCCTGCTGGCGCTGCTTGTTGTCTTGGCGCCGCTTGCTGCGCAAGAAGAACCCTCACTGAAGAAGATCCTGACTGAAGAGCGAATCACGCCCTGCGCCGACTACCGGCACAATGCCCGTCGCCTGATCCCTGAGTGGTATCTCACGGGTCGGATCGACTCGATCTACGAGACAATCAACTTTATCGAATCACAGTGTGATGGTGTCGGTTTCGAACGCCTGCGGCGGTTGCTGGCAATCGAGGCCGGCGAATATGCTGGAGACCTGTGCGACAGCAATATGATCGAAGATGTCGTATTCGGCGGCTACTGGTGGGGCTGGTATCATCGGGACGCGCGTTTCTGGCCCGTGTTTGGCGATGCCTGGCTGCCGCGGATCGATACCTCAGCCTATGCCCGCCTGCTTCAGGGTCTGACCGATCGTTTGCTGGTCCAGACCGATTCGACCACGGCCGAACATGCGCTGCTGCGCTACTATGTCCGGGATCCGGGCTATATCCGGGCGCGGCTGCGTGAGCACAGTTATCCCGGCACCTGCCTGCAGGAGACGTACGATCGAGAGATCGACTACCAGCTGGCCCTACGCGACCACAACCGGGTGCACTGGGCGGTGATGACCGGGATCTGGATACCGCTGGATAGGGCCGAACTGCTGGGTAACAAGATGCAGCTGGGCGGCAAGCTGGGTTATCGTTTCAACCGGCTCGGGGTTGATTTGAGCCTGTTGTTTCGGTTTCTCGAATCGGCCAACGAGTATGTCATTCGCGACGGTGACAAGGAGGACCGTGGCACGAGTTTCCTCGGCGGCTATCTCGGCGCCGATGGGGCTTTCGAGGCGGTGCGGTCAGGGCGTCATACACTCAGCCTGATCGGTGGGATTGGCCTTGATGGTTTCGGCCCGGCAGGTGGCGAAGATGATTCAGAGACAGCCGGGGTGAATTCGCTGAACCTGAATATCGGGATGACCTATCGGCTGGCGGTCAGTTCCGATCTCACCCGTTATATCGGTGTGCAGGGGCGGTACAATGTGGTGAAGTATGGCACCGGCGGCGGCAGCGATTTGACCGGAAATACGATTTCGATTGCAGTGATGTACGGATCGTTGACCAACACGGCCAGTCGCCGGTTGAAAGAATTGGGGTATTATGAGTGAGGGGGTTGTGATGACGGGCGACGAGGAAGACCGTGAGTCAAGGAGCCGGGCTGCAAGCAGCCTCGGCCAACGTGATCGAAACAAAAACCGCCCTCTCGGTGGCGAGAGAGCGGTTTCATGCTTTGTGGGCGACCGGGTGCGCTCAGGTGGTCGCTTCTTCGGGCGCGTAGACCGACACCCGTTTGCCCTTTTTGCCGACGCGTTCGAATGTCACGCCACCGTCGACCTTGGCGAAAAGGGTGTAGTCCGAGCCGACACCGACATTGATGCCGGGTTTGATCGGCGTGCCGAGCTGGCGGACGATAATCGAACCGGCCGAAACCATCTGGCCGCCGTACACTTTCGTCCCGCGTCGCTGGGCATTCGAGTCGCGACCGTTTTTGGACGATCCGACGCCTTTTTTGTGAGCCATAACGCGATCCTCTATCCTGACAGACTTCGTTTCCAGACAATATCCGGCCCCAGAGGAGCAGCTCTCCCTCACAACTGCGAGCCTCCGGCGCCAGAGCTTGGTAATATAACAGATCGGCACGGGCTGGCAAGAGAATTAATAGCTTTTTGTGGTGCAGCCGGTTAGGCCGAAATACAAAGCGGCCGGGGCGTGTCGGCCCCGGCCGCTGATCTATCTGCAGTATTACTTGCCTGCAATCAGGTTGTCGGCGTGCCCTTTTTGGACGGTTTTGAATCCGACTGATTGAACGTGAAGGTCAGCTTCTCGTCATCGGAACCGATTATCAGATCCAGATCACCGGCATACTGCCCGCGCAGGATCTCCTCGGCCAGCGGATCTTCCAGGTATTTCTGGACGGCCCGCTTGAGCGGCCGGGC
>WJMS01000329.1 GCA_014727815.1 candidate division GN15 bacterium | reverse complement strand
GAGGACCGCCCGAAGCGACGATCCGGTAGGGCCGTTTTCATCATCATCGCCGCACCCAACCGCAACCAGGGCGATCAGCCCGATCGCGCCAAGCCCGATCACGGCGTTTCGGAAAACGCCATAGTTTCGCCATCGACTCATTCCGAGTTCCTTTCCAATTACTATGCTTACTGTAAAGGTCGCTGTCTATCCGTGACGCGTAGGATTACGCCGGACGTGCTAAACAAGTCTCGCCGTGTCGCCCCGGACCGGCTCCCGGCCGGACGCTGCAAGGCTATACCTGTTGGTGAGTATTGCAAGCGTAGGCGGGCCCGATCCTCGGAGCAACAAAAAACTCCCGATATACCGGCACCGGGCAGGCGACCGGGGAGATCACTTCTTCGGGTGCACCGAACACCTGCTTTCAGCCAACCAGCTCTTACTTTTCTGTTCAGCCGGGATGTGGCAGTCCGATTGACTGATTCCAGCCTAAAAACCGAAAAAAATCACAATCTGGGCTGGTGATTTCGGGAAACTTCTTGACAGCACAAGTGTTAAATGCTACTATAGAGCGGTTGTTAGCACTCACTTTACGGGAGTGCTAATAGCCGGGTAACAGATTATAAATCAAGAGCTTACAGCCAACATTCACGGTTCAGGAGGAGAGTATGAACATCAAACCGCTGGCTGACCGCGTAGTTGTCAAGCCGATCGAAGAGGTTGAAACCAAAAAGGGCGGAATCATCATTCCCGACACCGCCAAGGAAAAGCCGATGCAGGGTGAGATCGTCGAGGTCGGCCCGGGCCGTACCAGCGACGAGGGCGCGCGTATGCCGATGGACGTCAAGAAGGGTGACAAGGTTCTCTACGGCAAGTACTCGGGCACCGAGGTGTCGATCGAGGGCGAGGATTTCCTGATCATGCGGGAATCCGACATTTTCGCCGTCATTCACAACGGCTAAACGCTGCACAAATCCGGAAGACAAACCAAACAGGAGTATAGAATATGGCGAAACTGATCGAATATGATGTGGAAGCCCGCACCAAACTCAGAGCGGGTGTCGACAAGCTGGCCAACGCGGTCAAAGTGACGCTCGGTCCCCGCGGCCGCAATGTCGCAATCGACAAGAAGTTTGGCTCCCCGACCGTCACCAAAGACGGTGTCACGGTGGCCAAGGAAATCGAACTCGAGGATCATTTCGAGAACATGGGCGCCCAGATGGTCAAGGAAGTCGCCTCGAAGACTTCCGATGTTGCCGGCGACGGCACCACCACCGCCACCCTGATTGCCCAGGCCATTTTCCGCGAAGGTCTCAAAAACGTGACCGCCGGCCACAATCCAATGTCTATCAAGCGCGGTATCGACCTCGCCGTCAAGGCGGTCACCGATGAGATCGCCAAAATGTCCCGTCCCGTCTCCGACAAGCGCGAAATCGCCCAGGTGGGCACGATCTCGGCCAACGCCGACTCTCAGATCGGTGAGCTGATTGCCGAGGCGATGGAGAAGGTCGGCAAGGACGGTGTCATTACGGTCGAGGAATCCAAGACCGCCGAAACCAAGCTCGATGTGGTCGAGGGAATGCAGTTCGACCGCGGCTACATCTCGCCGTACTTCGTGACCGACCCCGATGCCATGGAAGCGGTCCTCGAGGATCCGATGATCCTGATTCACGACAAGAAGATTGCCAGCATGAAAGACCTCCTGCCGGTCCTCGAGAAGGTGGCGCAGTCGGGCAAGCCGCTGCTGATCATCTCCGAGGATATCGAGGGCGAGGCGCTGGCCACCCTGGTCGTCAACAAGCTGCGCGGTACCCTGAAAGTCGCGGCCGTCAAGGCTCCGGGTTTCGGCGACCGTCGCAAAGCCATGCTCGAGGATATCGCCACCCTGACCGGTGGTAAGGTTATCTCCGAGGAACTCGGCTTCAAGCTCGAAAACGCTGTTCTTTCCGATCTCGGTACCGCCAAGAAGATCTCGATCGACAAGGACAACACCACGATCGTGGAAGGCGCCGGTGAGACCGATGCGATCCAGGGCCGTATCGCCCAGATCCGCAAGCAGATCGAAGACACCAGCTCCGATTACGATCGCGAGAAGCTGCAGGAACGCCTGGCCAAGCTGGCCGGTGGTGTGGCCGTGATCGAAGTCGGCGCGGCGACCGAAACCGAGATGAAAGAGAAGAAGGCGCGTGTCGAGGACGCCCTCCACGCCACCCGTGCGGCGGTCGAGGAAGGTATCGTGCCGGGCGGCGGTGTCGCCCTGCTGCGCTCGATCAAGGCGCTCGAAAACGTCAAAGCCGACGAAGAAGAGATGGTCGGCGTGGCGATCATCCGCAAGGCGCTCGAAGAGCCAATCCGCCAGATCGCCTTCAACGCCGGCGTCGAAGGCTCGATCGTCGTCAACAAGGTCCAGGACGAGTCCGGCGCCTTTGGTTTCAACGCCCAGACCCAGACCTACGAAGACCTGCTCAAGGCGGGTGTGCTCGATCCGACCAAGGTAACCCGGTCGGCCCTCGAAAACGCGGCCTCGATTGCCGGTCTGTTGCTGACCACCGAAGCGGTTGTCTGCGACCAGCCCGAAGAGAAGAAGGGTGGCGCCGGCGGCGGCATGCCGGGCGGCGACATGGGCATGGGCGGCATGGGCGGTATGTACTAACCGACCACATCGCACCGATCATATAGAAACATCATCGCACGACACCAGGCCCGATCCGCTGAGACATCAGGGG
>WJMS01000328.1 GCA_014727815.1 candidate division GN15 bacterium | reverse complement strand
GTCCAAAGAAAATCAGCACGAAGAGGTCGGCGATCCCGATATAGGCGAGCGGGAACGGTCCCGAGGTGTACAGCACGCCGAACAAGATCGACAACAAACCGATTATCGCTATCGGCCAGCCGCCCCGGTAGACCAGGTACATACCGATCAAAAAGGCGAGGCCGAAGACAACGACGGTCGCGTTGCGAATCGCGGCGGATGAGACGAGCCCGGCCTGAGTGACCCGCATCGGCCCCAGCCGCTCCGAGGTGTCGGTGCCCTTAACGAAATCGGCGTAATCGTTGGCGAAATTGGTGCCGATCTGGATCAGCAGTGCCCCCAGCATGGCGGCCAGGGCCGAAAGAGCATGGAAACCGTAGTCGGTATAGGCCATCGCCGTGCCGATCAGCACGGGGGCGACGGCCGCCGGAAGCGTTTTCGGCCGGGCGGCCAGCAGCCAGACGTTTAACGAGGCCATGCCGGTCGGCCTCGTTGTGGGTTACGAGCGTCGGGGGAACTTGGAGAAGTCCGGTTTGCGCTTCTCGACAAAGGCATTGCGGCCCTCCTGGCCCTCTTCGGTCATGTAGAACAGCATGGTGGCGTTACCGGCCAGCTCCTGCAGCCCGGCCTGGCCATCGCAGTCGGCGTTCAAGGCCGCCTTGAGACATCGGATCGCAATCGGTGAGTTGGCCAGGATCTCCCGACACCACTGCACCGTCTCTTCTTCCAGCCGCTCGTACGGCACGACGGTGTTGACGAGTCCCATATCGAGCGCCTGCCGGGCGTTGTACTGGCGGCAGAGAAACCAGATCTCTCGCGCCTTTTTCTGCCCGACAATGCGCGCCATGAACGACGCGCCATAGCCGCCGTCAAACGACCCGACTTTGGGACCGGTCTGACCGAAAATGGCATTGTCAGCAGCGATTGTCAGATCGGCCATCAGGTGCAGCACATGTCCGCCGCCGATCGCATAGCCGGCGACCATCGCGATAATCGGTTTCGGGCAGGTTCGCATCTGGCGCTGGAAATCAAGCACGTTAAGCCGGTTGACGCCGGTGTCATCGCGATAGCCCGACTCCCCCCGCACTTTCTGATCCCCACCGGAACAAAACGCCTTCTCACCTTCGCCGGTCAGAATCACTACCCCGATCTGCTGATCTTCACGGGCGTCGGCCAGCGCCTGGGCCATCTCGAAAACGGTCTGTGGCCGGAAGGCGTTGCGCACCTCGGGCCGGTTGATCGTGATCTTTGCAATACCCTCGGCCTTGTGATATTTGATGTCGGTAAAGTCGCCGGCGACCTGCCAGTCAATTGCTGCCTTGCTCACCTGTTTCCTCCAGAAGAAAAGTCTCGATTTCTCGGTAGAATGCGGCCGGCTGCTCAAAATGCACGTTGTGGCCGCAGTCAGATATAATACGGACCTCGGCGGCCGGACACAAGTCGGCCATCTGCTCGGCGATCGCCCGAAACTTGCCATCAAACTGCCCCGCTACAAGTCGGATGGGGTGGTGCAACCCGGGAAGATTGTCCCATAGCGAGGGCTGTGCGCCCGTGCCCATCAGTCTCAGCGACTTCGCCAGCCCCGCACTGGAGCCGGCCAGGCGGCGGGTCAACATGCGTTCGAATGCGTCCCGGCGACGGCGCATCCCGGTGAATATCGGCTGATCAAACCACTTCATGAAAAACGCGGTCAGCGAACCGTGTTCGATTTCGGTCGCCCGATCATCATCGAGCTGCCGCCGGGCCGACCGTTCCTCCTCGGTCCTCAGTCCCGGCGAGGTCGACTCCAGCAAGGCCTTACCGAACCGGTCAGGATACACGGTGAGAAGGTAGAGGCCCAGCCGACCACCCATCGAGTAGGCAATCAGGTCGGTCCGGTCGATCTCCAGATAGTCGAGAACTTCGATCACGGCCGAGGCACAGGCCGGCATCGGAAAGTGCTTGTCGTCAACCGACACACTTTCACCGTGGCCGGGCAGGTCGACTGCAATCACGAAACGCTGAACGGCCAGCGCATTCCCAACGTCGGTCCAGTCGTCGCTGTCGCCGGCGAAGCCGTGCAGGCAGAGAACCGGTGGGCGGTCGGCCCGACCGTAGGTTCGATATGCGAGACTGGGTTGTTGATCGGGCATAGTTTGCTACGATGAAAGCAGTTTCGGAATCGCCTCTGCGATCGATTTCATCAGGCCGATTGACTGTTCACGGTTAATGATCACCTCGATAATACTCGATGTGTGTGCCACAACCGCTTCGCCGTACGCTTTGGTCAGCTCAGTGCGGGAGTCGATCCGCCGGTACTCCAGCCCGAACTGATCGGCAGCGGCGCCAAACGACAGCCCGTGCGGTGTCGTGAAAAACCGCTCGAACACATCGCTGTGCTCGGCTATCGGCAGAAGGGAGAAGATGCCGCCACCATTGTTGTTGAGCAGGACAATTGTGATCGGCTGGTCCGACTGACGGATCAGGGCCAGGGAGTTCAGGTCATGCAGGAAAGCCAGGTCGCCGATCAGTAGCGTGACCGGTCGGCCGAGGCCATCGGCAAAGCCAACGGCTGAGGCAATAGTGCCGTCAATACCACTCGCCCCTCGGTTGGCGCCGATCGGTACCGACGCGCCGGAGCCGGGAGCGTAGCTGTCGAGCAATCGGATCGGCAGTGAGCTGGCCAGCCAGAGAGCGTGGGAGGAGTCAATCACACGCGCCAGCTCGTACGCTACTGCCGGTTCGGTAAGGTCATCGCCTACCAGTTCGGGCAGCTTGCTTTCCAGAATCTCGAGTGGCCGCTGCCAGCTTCGAACCCAGGCGGTGTCAGAGGTCGGTGTCAATTTCGCCTTGATCGCCCGACAAGATTCCGCTACCGGCGCACGCAGCCACATGGTTACCTGATGATTCGGGTCGTGCCGTCGCGGGTGATTGGCCACCATGATGTAGTCCTGCGGTCGGGTCCGGTCCAGCCATTGCAGCAATCGTTTCGAGGTTAGTCGGCCACCAAGGTGCAAACACACTCCAGCGGTCAGCTCTTCTGCCAGCGGCTGCGAGCAGAGCAGCAGATCGTAGAGGCCGATCACATTCGGATGATGTTGCCCCAGTCGCACGCCGGACTGGATATCCGGCAGGATCGGCCAGCCGAGCGTCTCTGACAGGTCTATCGCCTGATCACGATCGGACTCCGATTCGAGACGCCCCAGGATGATGATGCCGGTCTCTGTCGCGGCTACTCTGGCAGCAACCGTGTGGATGTCGGTCACGGCCGGTTTGACCTCCGGCGCGGGGATCGTCGTGTACGCGGTGTCCGTCGTCAGCCAGCCGGCAATTGAATCGAGATAGTCGCGGTAGTCGTGCCCGTCATCCGACGGCGTCAGCGGTTCTCGGAAAGGACAGTTGATATGTACCGGTCCCGCCGGCGAGGTTATGGCTGTAGCAACCGCCCGGTCGATCTCGGTCAGGACGACCTCCGGCGCGACTTTCGTATCGGGGCATGACAGGTCGGTTTCATGCCGGACAAAATGCGAGTAAATACCGGGCTGGGCAATTGTCTGGTTGGCGCCGCAGTCCTGAAGTTCGGGCGGGCGGTCGGCTGTCAATACAATCACCGGCAGCATATCCTGGTACGCTTCGACCAGCGCCGGCAGATAGTTGGCCACGGCCGAACCCGAGGTGCACACCAGCACGGCCGGTTGGCCGGTCGCGCGGGCATAGCCGATCGATGCAAATGCGGCTCCGCGCTCATCGAAATGCACCACCGGGCGCATCTTCGGATGCCGCGCGATTGCCACGGTCAGCGGGGTCGAGCGCGAGCCGGGAGAGACAAAGGCTCGGGCAATACCATGACGGGAAAGCGCCTCGACAATCAGCGAGGACCAGAGGCTGTTGATGTTGCTCGTGTCAGGTGCCACGGTGGTTACTCACCGGTGATAAGCCGAATGAGCTGCGAAGCCTTACTGTCAATCTCAT
>WJMS01000327.1 GCA_014727815.1 candidate division GN15 bacterium | reverse complement strand
GGATCCATGACAATCGCGACATCACGGAGAGCGAACGGCGAAAAGCAACCATCGGCGATCGAAAAACCGCCATCGAAATACTCGACCGGGAAGGACGTTATCTCAGGCTGCGCAAAGTCTACTCCCTTGATCACGACATCGGCCGGTGCATCCATGTAGTTGTACTGGATACCGTCCTCGAGTACGAGCATCGTGTCGCCGTGCAGGCGATCACCGACATCGCGATGGTGAATCGTAAACAGCCGCCCGCCGGTGCCGGTGTCGAGCGACATCTTGATTTTGTTGCCGTGCGTATCGACCAGGTACATACCGGCCTGGGAGCCGCACGGCGCGTACTCGAGCGCAACCGTACCGGTGATATTGAACTGCGGATCGAGTGTGATCCGTGTCTCGAGCTTCTGCTCGTGACGAGAGTAGTAGGACACGGCGTACGGCAGGTAACTGGTCAGATAGGCCAGCGCCTCCTGATCGGTTTGGTCCGAGGCGACCGTGTAAGCGGCTTGATACGGCACCGCCGACATCGTGACTTGTCGGGACAGCTCGTTTATCTCCGCCGGGTCGGGCGGCGCACCGGTCTTGTCGAGCTCGTGCAGCCATGCCGCGAGCTCTATCTCGGGTGACTCGGGATAGCGTGTGCGGCACCCGGCCAACTCATGTTCGAACCGCGAGTCGCCAAGGAAAAGCAGCAGCTTGAGCCGGAGGATATCGGCACGAGAGGTATCACCGAGTGCGCGCAGTTGATCGATTACTTTGTGAATGGTCGCCGAACCGTACATCAGGCAGCACTCACCTTTCAGAAAGAGCGCATCGGTTGACTGTGAATCGATGGTCAACGCATGTTTGACCTGGTGCCAGCCGTCGCGAAGGCTGCCCTGCCCGAACAGCGTACGGGCATGGTCGAGACAAAGAGCAAGGTCGGTGACAGTTGAATCAAATGTGATTGAATCAGACTCGGCATGAGAGATCACGGGAGATAACAACAGACAAACAAGGCACAGCGCGGCGGCAGCTTTCACGACACCCTCCGGAAGCTTGCACGATGATGATGATGATTACGCTTTGGCTTGACTATACGCCGGAGCTTGTCGGAATGTTGCAGAGAAAGTGGTGTTGCGAGTCCGGGATTAGTTGTCGGGAGTTGCAGGTCCGAACCCCCGCGGGTCGGACATGATCTCTCAGCATCGGTATCTCAGCTGCTCGGTCGGCCCCGTCTTCGAATTTGCCGGATGTGCCTGGCAACTTGTACCCCACCCGGAGCGAGTAGGTCAGGTCGCTTGCGACCTGACGACCGTCCGTTGTTCGAAGGGCCTGTCTTCAATCCCGCCGGGCCGCAAACCTGCCGGGGAAGCCGCCCACCCATAAAAAAATGCCGAAGGTGGGATTCGAACCCACACGCCCGTACAGGCACTGCGCCCTGAACACAGCGTGTCTACCAGTTTCACCACTTCGGCATTTCAGTCTGTTTATGCCGCGAACCAGCCTATCGGCCGGCGCGCGGGGATTCCAATATAAACCCAATCGCAATATATGCAATGAGAATTTTTGCACATAGCGACAGCTCCCGAGCCACCCGGAAAATCCTTCGAAAACGCACGATCGACCCCGAATCCCGCTCGAAGGTGCCACCAACAACCGACCCGACTGTCACTTAGCCACGTCAACATGGTCAAGCTCAGCCATGAACCTACATTCCAAGTCGAATCGGCGATCTTCGTACTCCCCCTTACAAACGTGTCAATCCGCCCCGTTTTGCTCCACGTTCGCATACCGATCAAACCGCCCAACCGCTTAAACGCTTGACATTTAGCGGGCACCACGTATCTTGCAGGGTAACGATTTCAATACAAACGGTATTGAATTGGTGAGCCGGATGGGTACCCGGCTCGTACCTCGCACCTGTACCGCAATTGATGTGATTGAACAGCCCGTATTACCTGACGACTCCCCCGGCCGATCGGCCCGCGGCAACCTCTGCCCGGTCGACCGACTGGTGCGCGTCAGTTGGTAGCTCGAAAAAGTAAACAGTGACGATATACCCAACAGAACAGAGTAACCACCAAACCACAAACACATAGGGTCAGTATGAATTTCCGGAGCGCTATTGGATTGCTGCTCGCGCTGTGTCTCGTGAGCGGTTCGGCAATCGGCCAGGTCAGTATCGGCGGCGAGCCGGTGAGCTTCAACAAAGCTCTCGCGCAATCGATCGATACCAAGCTGATGCCGGCGGTCGATAATGACGCCCTCGTAGCCGAAGATGAAGCCGAGATGGCCAAGGATGAGCCCCTGCGGTTCGGCTACCCCTTCGATGTCAACTATTCGCTGGACAACTCCGGCACCTGGGAAACACTCGCCAACGGCGACCGGGTCTGGCGTTTGCGGATAGTCTCGCAGGATGCCTACTCGATCAACCTGCTGTATGAGAACTTCGATATCCCGATGGGCGCCAGGCTGTACGTCTACAATGACGATCGCTCGCAGGTGATCGGCGCCTTTACCTACAAGAACGTCAAGGAGCACGGCGAGTTTGCGACCGCCCCGGTGGCCGGTCAGTCGATTACGGTCGAGTATGTCGTACCCGAGTACGTGCGCGAGACCGGCACTCTGACGATCTCACGGGTGGTCCACGCCTACCGCAACTATTTCGGTAAAAAGACCGACAAGGGTTTCGGCGACTCCGGCTCCTGTAACAACAACGTCAACTGCCCGGTCGGCGCCGACTGGCAGGACACCAAGCGGGCGGTGGCGATGATCCTGACCTCGGGCGGCTCCCGCCTGTGCTCGGGTTCGCTGGTCAACAACGTCCGGCAAGATGCCACCCCGTATTTCCTCACCGCCAACCACTGTCTGGGCGGCGAGGAAAACTGGATCTTCATGTTCCAGTACGAAAGCCCCAACTGCACGAATATCGACGGGCCGACCAACCTGACGGTCCAGGGTTCGACGCTCCTGGCCAACAGTTCCTTTTCGGACTTTGGCCTGCTCGAACTGACCGAGCAGCCGCCGGATTCGTACAACGTCTACTATGCCGGCTGGAGCGCGATGGATACGGTGGTCGACTCGACCTGCGGCATTCACCACCCGCGCGGCGACATCAAAAAGATCTCGTTCGACTACGACCCGACCGCCTCGACCGGCTATCTCGGCGCGCCCGGCTCCGGTGACTCCCACTGGCGCGTGCTCGACTGGGATGACGGCACCACCGAGCCGGGTTCCTCCGGTTCGCCGCTTTTGGATTTCAATCAGCGGATTATCGGTCAGCTGCACGGTGGCTACGCCGCCTGCGGCAACGATGATGAAGACTGGTACGGCAAGGTCTCGCAGTCATGGACGCGTGGCCTGTCCGACTATCTCGACCCGGACAACACCGGCGCGATGGTCCTCGACGGCCGCGACGGCGCCGGGGTCTCGATCGCCCACACGCCGCTCGACGATGTCCAGGATACGACCAACGCCTACGAAGTGCTCTGCACGATCACGTCGAGCGCCGCCCCGCTGGATATGAGTTCGCTGTATCTGCATTACGATGTGGGCAGCGGGTATGTCGATGTGGCCCTTTCCGCCACCGGCGGCGCCGATGAATACAACGCCTTCATTCCGCCGCAGTCGCCCGGCACCGTGATCTCGTACTTCCTGACCGCGGCCGACACCGACGGTGAAACCGATACGGCCGGCGTGTTCATGTTCCGTGTGGCCGACTACGGTGTCATCCTCTCGCCCGAAGAGCAGGCCAACACCGGCGCCGTTGACGACACACTGTGGTATTCGCTCGAAGCGACCAACAACGGCATCTTCGATGACGAATACACCCTTTCGGTCGCCGGCAACGCCTGGAGCACCGATATCTACGATGCTACCGGCACTACCCCGGTCAGCACCACCGGTAACCTGATCTCGAACGAGACGTTCCAGATGCAGGTGCGGGTGATTGTCCCGAGTTCGTTCTATGGCGATGTCGATACGGCGGAGATAACCGCCCAGTCGATTGCCAGCGCCAACTCGGCGACGGCGACGATCGCCACCACCTCGGCCGGCGAACCGATCGCCCTGCCGTTCATCGACCAGTTCCCGAGCACTACGATCGATATCGGCAAGTGGGTCCAGGTCACCGGCGCGACTTCCAGCGGCAACGGTATCGCACCGACTTCGCCGCCGTACGCGCTCAATCTCAATGGTGATCCGAGCGGCGCTGATACGGTTATGTCGCAGGCTATCGATGTCGCCGGCGCGACCGATATCGCCCTGATCTACTACTACCAGCAGACCGGCAGCGGGGACTCGCCGGAAAGCGGCGACGACCTCTTTGTCGAGTATCTGAACCAGTCCTCGGACTGGGTACTGGTCAATCAGCATCTTGGCGCCGATCCGGACATGACGACATTCGAGCAGGTCGTTTTCTATCTGCCCCCGGATGCCTACCATTCCGGTTTCCGCCTGCGTTTCCGCAACACCGCGACATCAGGCAGTTTCGATGACTGGTTTGTGGACAACGTCTCGGTCGACGTAAACTTCCCGCCGGAAATCCAGGTCACGCCGACCAGCATGACCGAATCGCTGGCCGCCGGGGATTCCTCGGTACAGAAACTGTACATCAACAACATTGGCCAGGGCGGCCTGACCTTCAGCGGCGCCGTCCAGCAGGATCTCAAATCGAACCAGACCTTCGAGCGACTCAAGGCGATGGGCATGGTTGAAGCGGCTTACCCGACCGACTACGCCGACGAAGAGTTCGCGGTAGAAGTCCTCAAGGGTATGCCCGACCCGCGCACCGGCCCGGCGGTCACCAAAGATGCCGGTGGCCCGGACGCGTTCGGCTATTTCTGGATCGACTCCGATGAGGCGGGTGGTCCCGATTTCGAGTGGAACGACATCTCCGGCACCGGTACCGACGTGATCAGCGGTCTAACCGATGATGACTCGAACGGTCCGCATGCACTCGGCTTCTCGTTCCCGTTCTACGGCAACTTCTATGACGAAATCTATATCGGCTCGAACGGTATCATCGGCTTCGGCTCGAGCGGGATGTCATCGCTGAGCAATGTCGCCATACCGTCAGGCGACACGCCGAACGACATGCTCGCCTGGTTCTGGGACGACCTGAACCCGGTCGATCCGAACAACCCCGGCGCGCACATTTACATCGACACCACCGGTGGCCGGTGTGTCATCCAGTTCACCGATTATCCGGAGTATTCCGGTGGCGCCGGCGACGTAATCACCGCCCAGGTGATCCTCGAGCCGAACGGAACCATCACGTACAACTACCTGTCAGTCGCCTCGGGTCTGGACCTGACCTCGAGTACGATCGGGATCGAGAATGCCGCAGGCGACGATGGTTTGCAGGTGGTGTTCAATAACGGCTCATACCTGCACGATTCGCTGTCGATCGTCTTCTACGCACCGTACCAGTGGATGGAGATGGATCATTCCTTCGGTACGCTCGCCGGCGGCGGCTCGGATACGATCGATGTGAAGTTCCGGACATCGGGTCTCGAAGACGGCACGTATACCGGCACTATCGTCATTACCTCGAACGACCCGGTCAACGATGTCATCTCGATTCCGGTTGAATTGACGGTCAGTTCGGATCCGCAGTATATATGCGGTGACGCCAACGGCAATGGCGCCGGACCGGACCTGTCGGATGTCATATACCTGGTAAACTACCTGTTCCTCAGCGGTCCGCCACCGCCGGTGCTGGCGGCCTGTAATGTCAACGGATCACCCGAACCGGGTCCGGATTTGGCCGATGTCATTTACATGGTCAATGCAGCCTTCCTCGGTGGTCCGCCGCCGAACTGTCCATAATCTGGCCAAACTGCCGACAGAATCAGGAAGGGCGATTGCAAAATCGCCCTTCCTGTATATATTACGGGAGTACTAACGGCTCTTACTCGCTATCGGAAAGGACAGTCATTGTGACGCACCGAACCAGATCTTCCGTACTTGTTCTTGCCTTCGTGCTCACCTGTTGCATCGGTGTCTTCGCCGCCCCGGCCGAAGAGACCTATCTCCAGATGACCGCCGACTCCCGCAAACAGGTCGAGTCATTGAACAAGATCGTGTCGATCGACAATATTGTCGGCGACACCGTGTACGCCTATGCCAACCCGGCCCAGCTCGATAAGCTGCAAGCGGCCGGTTACCAATACACCGTCCTGCCGCATCCTTCGTCGCTCTACGACCCGATCATGCACTCGGACAAGGATACGTATGACTTCGACGCCTATCCGACGTATGGCGCCTATGTATCGATGATGGAGCAGTACGCGACGAACTACCCGAGTATCTGCGTACTCGACACGATCGGCACGACAATAGAGGGTCGGCTCCTGCTCGTGGCCAAGATATCCGACAACGCCGCAATTGAAGAAGCCGAACCCGAAGTGTTCTATACCGCGACGATGCATGGCGACGAAACCGCCGGCTATGTGATGACGCTTCGCTTCATGGACTCACTGCTCACCACCTACGGCAGCGACAGCCGGGTGACAACGCTGGTGGATGAACTGGAGATTTTCATCAATCCCGCCGCCAATCCCGACGGTACCTATGCCAGTGGTGACAACACGGTCAGCGGCGCCACGCGCGGCAACGCCAACGGTGTCGACCTGAACCGCAATTTCCCTGACCCCGAGGATGGCCAGAATCCCGACGGCAACTCGTGGCAGCCGGAGACGATGGCCATGATGGCCTTCGCCGAAGATCACAATATCATCCTCTCCGCCAACTACCACGGCGGCGCCGAGGTGATGAACTACCCGTGGGATACCTGGTCGCAGCGGCATGCCGACGATGACTGGTGGCAGCTGATCTGCCATGAATATGCCGATCTCTGCCAGGCCAATTCGCCTTCGGGCTATATGGACGGTTTCAACGATGGTATCACCAACGGCTATGACTGGTACACAATCTCGGGAGGTCGCCAGGACTTCATGACCTACTTCCACGGCGGCCGCGAAGTCACCATGGAGATATCCAACACCAAGCTGTTGCCCGAGTCGCAACTCGAGGCCTGGTGGGGCTACCATCGCCTCTCCATGCTGGCCTATCTCGAGCAGGCCTATTACGGTATCCGTGGTCTGGTCACCGACGCCTCGACCGGCGACCCGGTGGGAGCAACGATCCGCGCCATCGGCCATGATATTGACAACTCCGAAGTGTTTGCTGATCCCGATTTCGGTGACTACTACCGCATGATCAAGGCCGGTACCTATACGCTCGAGTTCTCCGCGCCCGGCTACTATCCCGACACGGTCAACAGCGTCACAGTCGCCGACTATTCCTCCGTCACGCTGGACATGCAGCTGACGCCGCTGCCGGACGAGCCGGTGTTGAGCTACGTATCGCAGAATGCCGGGCTGGTTCAGAGCGGCGAGACGGTTTCCTTCCAGATCGCCCTGACCAACAGCGGCGCCGGTAACGCCAACAGTGTCGTGGGCCAGTTGGCAACCGACGATACCCTGGTAACCGTAACCACCGCCTCCGCACTGTGGCCCTCGATCACCGCCCTTGGCGGCACCGAGTATTCGTCCAGCGATTTCGTTATCCAGACCGATCCCAATACACCCGAAGAGTACGTCGTGCCGTTCGAATTGGCCCTCACCGCCACTGGCGGCTATGTCGACACGGTTACGTTCGAGATGCGTATCAACGCAGCCGCCGAAGATTTCGAGTCGGGCGATTTCACCTCGTTCGGCTGGACCAACGGCGGCGACGCCGACTGGATTATCGACACCAGCGACCCCTATGAAGGCAGCTATGCCGCCCGCTCGGGTGATATCGGCGACGGCCAGACCTCCGAGCTGATCATTACCCTCGACAACCTGGCCGAAGACAGCATTTCGTTCTACTACAAGGTCTCCTCGGAGAGCGGGTACGACTACCTGCGTTTCTACATCGACGGCATCGAGCAGGGTGAATGGGCCGGCTCGGTCGACTGGACGATGGTCAGCTATCCGACCGACAGCGGCAGCCATACCTTCCGCTGGGCCTTTGAGAAGGACGGCAGTGTGTCATCGGGCGCCGATGCCGGCTGGATCGACCTGATCAGCTTCCCGGCCGTGGATAGCGACAAGGACGGCGATGGGTTCGCCAACAGTGTCGACAATTGCCCGGACACGTACAACCCGGATCAGGCCGATCCCGACAACGATGGCTTCGGTACGTTGTGCGACAACTGCCCGGATACCTACAATCCGGACCAGAAGGATGACAACGACAATGGAATCGGTAATGCCTGTGAGTGCTGTCAGGGGCTCACCGGTAATGTCAACGGCGATGCCCAGGACGATGTCGACCTGCCCGATGTCATCTATCTGGTCAACGCCCTGTTCCTCGGAGGACCGGCGCCGAGCTGTCCCGAGGAAGCCAACGTCAATGGCGATGCCAACGGTGATATCGATCTGCCCGATGTCATCTACCTGGTCAACTACCTCTTCCTTGGCGGCGCACCGCTGGCCCCCTGCCAGTAAGTCCAACGCCATAGAGTGACGTTTCCGCCCCCGGCCGGTTCGGTCGGGGGCTTTTCTTATGTACCTGATGGTAATGCGGCCTTTGACTTTTCACCTGCAGCGGCGTTACTTCCGCCATGGTTTATTTCTGGACAACGCTGGTCTATCTCGGCCTGCTGATCGGCGTGGGCATCTGGCGCAGTCGGGCGGTGCGCTCGCAGGACGACTTCATGGTTGCCGGACGAAGGCTGAGCGCAAAGGTATTGGTCGGCACCCTGCTGGCCACCTGGATCGGCTCCGGGTCGATTATCGCGGGCGCCGGGCTGGCGTATGAAAAGGGCTTCGCCGCCCTCTGGTTTGATCTCGGGGTCTGGGTGGCAATCATCATCCTCTACCTGATCGCCGGGCGCGTCCGCCGTTTCGCCCAGTATACCGTGCCGGACATTCTCGAAGCCCGCTACAATCAATGGGCTCGAGTACTTGCCACCGTCGTGACGATTGTCGCCTACACGGCTATTGTCAGCTACCAGTTCCGGGCCGGCGGCATGGTCCTCAATCTCGTTACCGGCCTCTCGGTGGACACCGGTATCATTATCACGGCGCTGTTTGTGATCGGCTATACCGTGCTGGCCGGGATGATCTCGGTCGCCTACACCGATGTCGTCAACGGCATCATCATGACACTCGGGCTGATCATCGCCCTGCCGTTTATGCTTGACCGAATCGACGGCTGGTCCGGCCTGACTGCCGCCCTGCCGGCCACACATTTCGAACTGCTGGGGACGATGTCGCTGATGGAAGCGGTCGGCTACAGCTTGCCGACGATGCTGCTTCTGCTCGGTGAGTCGGGCATGTACCAGCGCTTCTTCTCGGCTCGCGATGAAGGCACGGCCCGCCGGTCGGTGGTCGGCTGGATTGCCGGCACGATCGTCCTGGAAACGTTGATCGTCTTCCTCGGTGTGGTTGGCGCCGGGCTGTTTGGCGGGATTGACGGCGAGATGGTCATCCTGCACTCGGTCAAAAATGCCCTGCCGGTAGCTATCGGATGCCTGGCGCTGGCCGCGATAGTGGCCGTGATCGTCTCGACCGCCGACTCTTTCCTGCTCGTGCCCGCAACCAACTTCATGCGTGACATCTACCAGCGTTTCATCGATCCCGACATTTCCCAGCCGCGTATGCTGATGCTGCTTCGCGTGGTCGTGGTGCTTCTCGGTGTCATCGCGTTTGTCCAGCTGCGCTTTTTTGAAACGGTGCTTGAAATGGCCCTGTATGCCTACACCATGTACGGCGTGGCTATCACGCCTGCGCTGCTCGCGTCGTTCTTCTGGAGGCGGGCGACTGTTGCAGGCGGCGTCACATCGATCGCAGCGGGCATGATCATCACGTTG
>WJMS01000326.1 GCA_014727815.1 candidate division GN15 bacterium | reverse complement strand
CTTCCTGACCGAGTCCGGCTATGCGGTGAGTGTGGAGAATTCTCCGCAAAACGCAATCGAGACCATCCGTCAGTTCAAGCCGGATCTCGTCCTGCTGGATATCATGATGCCGCAGGTCGACGGGTACAGCATCTGTAACGAACTGAAGAAAGACCCGATGCTCTCGCACATTCCGGTCATCTTCCTGACCGGCAAGGATCGCAATGACGATATGGGGCGGTCGTTTAAGGTCGGCGGTGACATGTTCATCAAAAAGCCGTTTTCCTGCGAACGCCTGCTCGAAATCGTCAATATCGTTATTATGTCGACCGGCAAACGGTAACACGATCCTGACCGGTTTTCCGCCCTTCCGGCGCCGAGCCCCGATCGGCGCTTGACTTTTTTGTGCACTGCACTATATTTCCGGTAACCATGCGCCTTATCAAACGTTATAAGAACCGACGGCTGTATGATACCGGGACGAGCCGGAGTATCACCCAGTTTGAGCTGGCCCGGATGATCGAAGAGGGGGAAGAGATCCGGGTTATCGACTCGGTCACCGGCGAGGATATCACGCTGACCGTGCTGGGGCGGGTGATGGCCGGGCAGTCGCAGGTCTGGGATAACGTCAGCGATGCTACAGAATTCTTACAGAACGCCATACGTACAGGAAAGGATACCTCTATGAACATTCTCAAGAACACCGTGCTGGCCTCGATCGGCCTGTTCAATGTCACCAAGGCCAAGGCCGAGAAGATCATCGACGATTTGATCAAGCGCGGCGAGGTCGACAAGTCGCAGCGCAAAGACGCTGTGATGGAACTGCTGGAACGGGCCGATAAATCGACCGAGTCGTTCCGCAAGAAGGTGCTCGACGAAGCCGACAAGGCCGGCAAGGGTGTCAGCAAGTTCGCCAAGGACAACATCTGGGTCCGTCAATCCGACCTCAAGAAGCTCGACAACAAGATCACCAGGCTGACCAAGAAGGTCCGCGATCTCGAAGAGAAGATCGGCGAGTACCATCCGGAGCCGGAAGAAGAACAGCAGTAAGGCGCTCAGGAGACGAGCACATTGAAGCCGTCCTCGTCGAGGACGTCGATCCCGAGCTTCTTGGCCTTATCCAACTTTGATCCGGGATCTTCACCGCACAACAAGTAGTCGGTACTACTGGAGACCGAGCCGGTCACCTTGCCACCCTGTTGCTCGATCTGGTTCTTGAAGTGTGAGCGGGGTCGCGAGAGCGTGCCGGTGATGACGAACGTCTTGCCGGCGAGCTTGCCACCGGTGCGCTCGGTTTCGTAACGTGGAAAGACGACCCCGCCCTCACGCATTTTGTCCAGCATCCGTCGCGTATCATCATTCTCGAAGAACTCGTGAACGGTTTTCGCTATAACCGGTCCGATTCCCGGGATGTTTTCGAGTTCTTCCTGCGTGGCTGTCTGCAGCTTTTCAATCGTGCCGAACTGTTCGGCCAGGAGCCGAGCAGCGGCTTCACCGACGCCGAATATCCCCAGAGCAAAGATCACCCGTGGCAGCTCTGCCCGGCGTGACTGGTCGATTGCCGCTATCAGGTTGGCGGCGCGTTTGTCGGCCATGAGATCGAGCGGCAGCAGGTCGTCTTTGGTCAGGAAGAACAGGTCGGCCGGGTCTTTGACCTTGTCTTCGCTGATCAACTGACGGGCCAGTTTGTCGCCAAGGCCGTCGATATCAAAGCCGCCTTTTGAGGCAAAGTGTATCAGGCGGCCTTCGACCTGCGCGGGACAGGCAAGATTGAGACACCGCCAGGCGGCCTCGCCGGCCGGGCGGATCAGCTCGGTGCCGCAGGAGGGACATTTCGAGGGGAACGCTACCGTTTTGGCTTTTTTCGGCCGCTTGTCGGCGACAACTTCGACCACTTCAGGGATCACATCACCGGCCCGCCGGACCACCACCGTATCACCCAGCCGTACATCAAGCGCTTTCATTTCATCCTCGTTGTGCAGCGAGGCATTGGAAACCATCACGCCGGCCACTTTCACCGGCTCCAGCTTGGCCACCGGTGTTACCTGACCGGTACGGCCGACGGAGAATTCGATATCGTTCAACCTGGTTTCGGCCAGTTCGGCAGCAAACTTCCACGCCACGGCCCAGCGCGGCGCGCGGGAAATCTGGCCAAGGGTTTCCTGTGCTTCGAAATCATCAACTTTCACGACCATGCCATCGATCTCATAGTCGAGTGACTCGCGCCGCTCGGTCAGTTCGTTAAAGACCTGTTCGACCTCGTCGACACCCGAGGGATACCGAATCAGGTCGTTGACCCGGAAGCCCTCGTTCTTGAGAAACGCGATCACGTCACGCTGCGATGACAGCCCGTCGAGATTCCGATCGGAGATGCCATAGGCGAACAGGATCAGCGGCCGTCCGGCGGTGATCTTCGGGTCAAGCTGTCTCAGCGACCCGGCGGCGCCGTTGCGCGGATTGGCCAGCGGCTGCTTGCCGTCCTCCTCCAACTTCTCGTTGACCCTCGCGAAGTCCGACAGACGCATGATCACCTCGCCACGCACCTCGAGCAGCGGATATTTCCTGGCCGTTTTGTCGGAGAGTTTGAGCGGGATACTGCCGATCGTGCGGAGATTGGGCGTGATGTTCTCGCCGATGGCGCCATCACCGCGCGTAGAGCCAAGCGTGAAGACACCCTGTTCATAGACCAACTCGACCGCCAGCCCATCGAGTTTCGGTTCGGTGATGTACTGCACGTCGGTTCGCTCAAGCGTTTCGGTGACCCGACGGTGGAATTCTTCGAACTCCTCAGCCGTGGTCACCTTCTGCAGGGACAGCATCGGCTGACGGTGTTTGACCGGCTCGAACTTCTTCGATGGTTCTGCACCGACTCGCTGGCTGGGGGAGTCGGGCGTGACGAGTTCGGGATATTCTTTCTCTATTTCAAGCAGGCGGTCGAACAGGCGGTCGTACTCGGCATCGGAAATCACCGGGTTGTCTTCGACATAGTAATGTCGATTGTGTTCGTGAATCTCCGCCTTGAGCTTCTCGTATTCCTGCCGGGTCTTTTTGTCGGGGGAAGCCATGCGGACAATCTAGGCCGGGGAGCGGTGGGTGTCAATCACTACCAAGGCGGCGGATATCCGGCCCGCGGTTGGTCTGCTTGCGAAACGCGGCGATCTCGCGACCGGCCAGGTCATCGATGATATCCGCGACATGCACCGCCACCACACGACCGGTGTCATTGCAGTCGACCATAATCCCCCAGGCCGGTTGATAGCTGGAAACAACCGGGTCGTCGGAGAACGCGATGACCAACCGCGCACGGTCCGGGTCGGTCAGCAGTTGCGGCTCGGGGAGTTTTTCGCGGAAATCGAGCCAGCGGATATCGGCAGGCTGGGCGTATGCCGGCACGGCGAAGTTCTCGATTACTGTCCAGCGCCGGCGGGCTTCGAACACCTCGACAAACAAAAGTCGGCCATCCTTGTCGAGATCGAAACGAACCGTGTCGGTTTCGAGCCAGGAGAAGAAGCGATGGTGCTCGTCGTAGGGCGCAATCTGGACATAGAGCCGATCTTCTTCCAGTTGATAAAAACCCCGGCCGATAGCGAGGGAATCGACCGGGGGTTCTACCGAAATCTTCAGTCGGGCCGTGCCCATGCCGCTACAGCTCCGTCAGGCGATCCCTTGCCTGCTGTGCCTCGGCTGAGCCGGGGTACTCATCGACAATCTGCTGGAAAGTCGAACGGGCCGCGTCGGCCCTGCCCAACTCCTGCTGGGAGCGACCGATCTTGTAGAGGGCCGAGACCAGCTTGGGCGATTCCTTGTAGGTCGCCACGAGATGCTCGAACTCCGGAATGGCGCGGTCAAAGCGCTCCATGCGGTAGTAGCTCTCGCCGATCCAGAAGTAGGCATCGGGGACGTTCGCATGCGTGCCGCATTCGGCCAGGAAATTCCGGAAACCGTCGATCGCGCGTTCGTACTCCTCCTGGCGGGCCAGGATAAAGGCGTCATCGTAGATCGAGTCACAGTTGACCATCGAGGGCGATGGCGGCGGTGGAGTCGGCGTGGTCATCTCGGCCGGCTGCTCGTAGACCTGCTCGCCGACCGAACCCTTGAGGATACCACGGGTCTCGAGTGCACGGGTCAGCGCATTGAGCTGCTGGACCAGTTGGTTGTAGTTCTCCAGCAGGGTAGCCATCTGCTGCTGCAGGTCATTGACCGATACACGGACATCGGAACGCAGCGCGTTGTTGGCGGCGGCCGACTGGGCAATCAGCGAGTCGACTCGTTCGACGATGCGCGAGCTTTCCCGGTTTTGCGATTCGATCCGGGTGAGCTGGTCCTTGATTTCTTCCACATCTCGCTTGGTGGCGCAGGCGCCGACCAGGAGCGCGGAAAGAAGAACCGCCACTATCAAAATGGCGGTTCTATGATTCTTGGAGGCAGTAAACATGGTCAATACCACCAGTCGTGGTTACTGCGAGAGGATGGTGAATTCGACGCGGCGGTTTTTCGCCCAGGCTTCCTCAGTCGACTTGTCGACGGCCGGACGTTCCTCGCCGTAACTGATTGTCGACAGGCGAGCCTCATCGATGCCGCGATCCACCAGGTACTCTTTGACCGCATTGGCGCGTTTTTCACCGAGCGCGATGTTGTACTCGACCGTGCCGCGCTCATCGCAGTGTCCCTCGAGCATCAACATAGCGTCGGGGAATTCCACCAGCAGCTCGTAGTTCTGATCGAGCGCTTCGAGCGCGTCGGGACGGAGGCTGTACTTGTCAAAATCGAAGTACACCGTTTCGAGCTGCGCTTCTTTCAGCTCCGGCGGCGGCGGTGGCGGCGGCGGTGGCGGCGGTGGCGGTTCCGGGGTCGTGTCGACTACGGCCGGGGTCGGTTCTTCCGGGGGTGGCGGCGGTGGTTCACCCGGACAGCCGCCGAGAACAGCCATTAAGAAACCTGCAGCCAGCAACAACAACAATGCGTTCTTCATACTTCCCTGCCCTTCCTCGCGGGTATTATCCTGTATGTTCTTGTCTTTCTACCTATAACGGCTCAAAATCTATGCAAAGCCTACAGGTCGGTCAACATAAAAAGCGCCGCTTTTTGTGCGGGGACGCGCTTCGGACCTCGGCTTATGACTGTTATACCCCCGCTGTATCCCCCCGGTTGTATCTAACGTTTTGGGATCGGTCCCCAGGCCGGATTGGAGATATTGCCCTCACGGGTCAGACGGCGCTGATTGCGCCCGGAAACGTCCATCGTGAAGATATCGCCCGAACTCAAGCGTGTCGAACTAAATACGATATGCTTGCCATCGGGTGAAAAGTGCGGGTTTTCGTTCGTCCCCAGCTGCGTCATCACCCGGTAATCGTAGCCCGAGGTATCGATCGAGGCCAGATCAAACCGTCCTCGCGGCGTCCTCGAGACAAACGTGATCCGGTCCCCGCGCCGCGACCAGACCGGCGAGTCGTTATACCCGCCCACAAAGGTTAGCCGGCGGGTATCGATCCCGTCAGCATCGGAGACGTAGATTTGCGGCGAGCCGGTACGATCCGAGGAATAGGCGATATAGCGGCCATCGGGCGACCAGGTCGGCGAGGATTCGATCGCCGGATGGCGGGTGACTCGCTTGATTATCCGACCCTGCAGATCAAGCACGTAGATTTCGTGGTTGCCGTCTTTGGACAGTACGCAGGCGATCTTCTTGCCGTCGGGGGAGACCGACGGCGCCGTTATCGAACCGGGATACTCGGCCACCTGTTCGATAACGCCACTGATAACGTCGACGCGATATAACTGCGGTGGACCGTCCATGTAGCTGGTGAAGTAGATGTGTTCGAGATCGGGCGCGAAGGCGGGGGAGACGTTGAGCGAACCGTTGTCGGTCAGCTGGCGTTCATTGGCGCCATCGAAATCGGCCAGGAAAAGCTCTTTGGCCTGGCCGATCTTCTTTACATAGACGATTTTTGTCCTGAATATCCCGGGATCGCCGGTCATCACCTGGACAATCTGGTTGGCAATGTCGTGGGCCAGCAGGCGCCAGAACTGGCGGTGATAGTCAAAGCGACCGTCGGAAATCTCCCGCCGGCTGCGGGTGTCGACCAAACGCCAGTTGACCAGCATATTGGGTCCGGGGAACTGGCATTCCAGGAAGACCACATAGTCGGCGCCCAGCCGTCCCCAGCTCATTACGTTTAACTCGGTCAGCTCATAGGTTTGCACGAAGAAACTGTCGACCGGGATCAACTCGAAATCGGCGTAGAAGTCGAGGTCGTATTGGATCACGCCGGTGACCGCCCGCATCAGCGCTGAGTCATCAGGTGTCACAGCGCCGGCGGCGGCCGTCATCTGGTCGACCGCGATCGGGATAGCCCGGAAGCCGCCTGAAATGGTGTCAAACGGAATGGTGCGGATATTGTCCTGGGCGGCGAGGCTGCCCGAGACGAACAGTACGGTCAGCAGAACGAGTAGCGCGGTTCTCATTGACAGTCCCTTATCTGTTGGTAAACGGCACGGTAATGCCGATGATTTCATCCGGAAATTCCCGGGGGAGCGGGTTAAACGGGCGTGAGCGCTCGACCGCGGCCAGGCAGGCATCGTCGAAAGCCGGCACGCCCGAAGAGCGTTCGATGCGGAGATCGAGCACCCGGCCGGACCGAATCACCTGGAAATAGACGACACACACCAGCTTGGCATCGGTGTTGATCGGGTTGCGGAAGTTATTCGCCATTTGCGTAAAGGCCAGATCGAACCAGTACGGATAGTCAAACGATGCGTTATCGACCCGGGCGCCGGCAAACGGCGAGCCGGGGCCGGTCGCATCAACATCGATCTCACCCGCATCGGCCGCTCCCTGTTGCTGCTGGTCGCCCTGAACGGCTTCCAGGTTTTTCTGGGCCTTGTCTTCTTTGGGTGGTGGCTCGGGTTCCGGTTCCGGTTCGGGGATATCGACTTTTTCGGTCGTCTCCGGCGCGTCGATCGGTATTTCTTCCGGCTCGGGCTCGACCGCCTGCGGTATCTCGAGCGGTTTAATCGGTTCGGGTGCGGCCTCCGGTTCGGCCATCGACGGTGGCGCGGAGATCAGTTGCACCGAAACCACTTCGCCCAACCGCTGGGTTTCCCCGGGAAAGGCGAGGGGAATAAACGTCAGGGCGACCACGGCGACATGAATCGCCGCCGAGAGGGCCATATCTTTGCCGGTCAATTCCCGTTTCATCAGTCGTTCACCATCGGAAGATTACTGTGCGCCGCCTTCCGCATGTCCGGTCACCAGGCCGATCGCCTCGATGCCCATCTCTTTCATGCGCCCGATCACATCGATTACCGCGCCGTAGGCGACCGCCGAGTCCCCGCGCACGTAGACCGAGCCGGTGTTTTTGTCGATCATCTCCGAGCGCAGGCGGTCTTCGAAGACATTCGGATTGGCGAAGACATCGTTGATGTAGACACCCCCGAGACTGTCGACCGTCACCACCACGCCTTCGGCTTCTTCTTCGATTGCCGCCGCGCGGGTTTTCGGCAGGTTGATTTCGATACCGGACTGCAGCAACGGCGCGGAGATCATGAAGATGATCAACAGCACGAGGACGACATCAACGAGATTGGCGATATTGATGTCGGCCATGGTGTGGTATGACCGGCTGCGATGTTTGCGGATCATCGCGATTCCTTCCGGGCCCGGGCAATGAAGTCGAGAATGAAGCCGTCGGTGCGGTCAGTAATCTGGCGCATCTTGTTGTTGGCCCAGTTGTAGGCGATCACCGCCGGGATGGCCGCGCCGAGACCGACAATCGTGGCCAGCAGCGCTTCAGCAATACCGGGCGCGACAATCGCCAGCGAGGCCGATCCGCGCTCGCCGATCGACCAGAAGGAGTCCATGATACCGACGACCGTCCCGAGCAGCCCGAGAAACGGCGCCGATGAGCCGGTGGTGGCAAGAAAGACATTGCGCTGCTCCAGCCGACCGAGTTCTTCGGTGCTGGTTTTCTGCATGGCCATTTCGACTATCTCGAAATCATCCTTATCAAGCGTTTCGATTCTGTCCTGCAGACCGCCGGCCTCGTTTTTGATCTCCTTGATTCGCGTGATTTCTTCGTAGCCGGCAGTGTACACGGCAGCCAGAGGCGAGAGGGCATAAGATTTGGCCTGGCCGAGTGAGTCGGCCAGCCGTCGGGTGCGGGAGAACTGGGTGTGAAACTGATGGTCGGCGTGCCGGACGGCCCGGAACAGTCGCCACTTGTACACGATAATCGCCCAGGAAATCAGGGACATGGCCACCAGGACCAGCAGGATTATCGCGCCGAAGGTCGATGTCTGTTTTATTATCTGCCAAATCTCCATATCGGTTGTACACGCCTTTCAGACCAAAGTTTGTGTCGTTCCTTGTGGTATACCGGAAAAAATTACCCAGTGTAAAATCATTATTCGCGGGCCGGTAGAGTGTCAACAACAATAGCCGATACGCCCAAAAAAGTCACCGGTTGCAGCCATAAAACTTGACACACAACCGGCGCCTGGGTTTTTTCTGCCGTTACTGTTCAAATCATCATCGCACTTAGTAAGGAGTCCGTCTCGATGAAAAAGCTGTTGGTAGTGCTGTTGTGTTCGATTCTGGTCGTGGCAGTGATTGCCGGTTGCGGACAGCAGGAGGAGTCGGGTGAGGCCGAGGATATGTCGGCCGGTGGTCATGCCGATGAGATGGCTGATACCACCCGCATGGATGAAGAAATGATGGATACGACCATGGCCGACTCCATGATGGAAGAAGCCGAAGCGGACGAGGAGGGCGAGGGCTACTAGGCGCCTGCCATAGATTGAAAAAAAGCCTCCGGTCGTGTGACCGGAGGCTTTTTGTTTGTCCGGTGTGATGTCGCTATTCCTCAATCATCTCGACATTGGCGCGGGGCACAATCGCCTTCTCGCCGTCGCTGAACTCGACCTCGAGAATACGCGCTTTCGATTCCGATTCGAGTTGTTGCAGCGGCGCCGGCAGGTCAGTGACCGACCCCAGCCGTCCGAAGTGCGGATGGCGGATGACGCGGATCGGGGAGCCCTCCTGCAGGCCGAGGATCTCGCCTTCGGTCTCGTCGACCTGGGTGGTATCGGAGGTCAGCGGGATGACCACTTCGGGGCGGATCACCCCGGCGCGAATCTGGGTGGCGCCGTTGATACAGGCCAGCTCACCCTCATGCCGTTGCAGCAGGCTGAACGTCTTCATGGCCATGTCGATCTGTCCGAACCCCTCGGTCACGACCAGCGTCACGCCTATCTCTTCGGAGCCGGTGATGGCAACGCCGATATCATAGCCGAGGAAGTCGCGCAGGTCCTTGTCATCGAACCCGCCCGTGACAATGCCCTTGACGCCGACCTTGATCGCTTTCTTGAGCGCATCGGCCGTAACCATCGAACCGCCGACAATAACCTTCCCGGCCATGTCGTCGGTAATCATCTTGTCGTCGAGCACGGTCGAATTGTCTTTGGCGGCCATCATGACGGGGCCGGAG
>WJMS01000325.1 GCA_014727815.1 candidate division GN15 bacterium | reverse complement strand
GTTCAGACGGCTTTCGATGCCTCGATAAGCGATACCGAGTTTCTGGTGGCGCTCGAGGAAGTATTGCGTGAAAACAGGTTTGAGGTCAGACAACGAGAGTACCTCGCTAAGGGGCAATACCGCTACGATCTCGTGTGGACAGTGAATGCGCCGCCGGATATCGGCTACGAGTGGCGGCCCGTGGATCATCAGGGGGATATTACCAGCGGCAGTTTTGTTGTCCGAAGAAACGAGTCCGGACGGTGGAAGATCGAGAGTGTCGAGTTTATCAGTTACAACGGCTCATACTGGGTTGAGGATGACGTCTTTGCACATGACTTCAATGAAGCGGTTGTCAGGCCGCTCCAGACGCGCTTTGACAAGTAGCGTCATAGCTTGTCTGCTGGTGCTCGTCGTGGTGCCCGGTCTCAGGGCCGAGCGGGACGTGCTGCTTGAACGCAAGCCGCTGCTGGACATTTTGTATCATCAACCGTACCGCGTCTACTATCTGGAACAGTCGGTCGGCCGGTATCTGCTATCGCGTGAACCAGAACAGTTTCTGCCTTTGTCGATACACTACGGAGCCGATTCGACCGGGACCACCCGTACCAGAAAGCTGATTTTGCAATCCGGCCTGATGAGTGAGCAGTCACTGTTCTACTACTGGATACCAACCACAGCTGACTCCAACGTCAGCGGTTTCACTGTCGGCGGAGCGCCGACGCCGTTTGTAGCGACCGACAAACCGCCGGCGCCCGACCCAGCCCGCGCGGGGGCAATTACCGAACGACTCGATCAAATCGGCGCACACGTCCGGCTGTACGACTCGTTGGTGATCGAGGATCATGAGTATCACGATCACCGCTATTATCTCTATGGGCTGGGTATCGCAGGCAGCACCGGCGGCGCCATCGCCGGCCTGACCGATGACTCGGAGTTGTCACGCTCCGGCGGCTATGCGGCAATCGCCGTAGGCGGATTGTTGGTCTACAAACTGATCGGCGAAATCAGCCGGCACCTCGGCCGACAGGATCTCAAGGCGCAGCTTCGCAAGGAAGTCTCGGCAGCCCGTAAGCGGTAGGATGAACAATCCCGTGGCTGGTGTACGTCCCCGTGCTCCAACCACCACAAGAGAAGCGCCGTCGGGCTTTCACCCAGCGGCGCCTGATAGTCTCTCTCAATCAACGCTCACGACCGTGAGCTCGGCATCAGCGCGCTCAACTGAACCCGCGGCCGCCACACGACGGCGCCGAACTTCCGGAGTTGCCGCTCGACGATGCAAACATCGACAGCAGCTTCTTCGTCCGCTCGGACTGGCACGACGGGCACGCCGCCGTGCTGTCGGCGCGCGGCACAAGCCGCTCGAACTTGTACCCGCAATCCTCGCACTGGTATTCAAAAATCGGCATCGCTGCTCTCTCCTAATCCGACAGGGACGAAACCGCCCCAAGCAACCCGCCTGCCGTCGTCGGCACCCACGGGTTGCACATGAGCATTCAGGTCGACCCCAGGTAACTGTAGGCCAGCGAGATACCGAATCCAAGCGCCCCGCCCACCGCCGTGAACAGGACCGCCTTCTGCAGTCGTTTCTTCATCGTGTCCTCTCTGTCAGTATCGTCGTCACGCCATCCGGACCTGAGAACAATCGACCGATCCCTTTGGTTCTCTTCGTCGTAGGTCCGAACCCCTGCGGTTCGGACAGTTTCTATAGTCGCCAGAACATGCGGCCGTCGGAACCACAGGGGTTCCAACCTACACCGACTCCTCCATAATCTTCTTCAACGTCGTCTCAACCTCCTCGGCCAGCGGCTCCAGGCCGATCCCCGGAAGCATCCGGGCAATCATCGATGGCCGCGCCAGCGTCACGTGCGTCCGACCGTCCTTCGTGTAAACCGAATACCGGCAGGGCATAAACATGGCCACGTCGATGTCTTTCGACAGCGCCTGGTGGGCAAACGATGCATTGCAAACCTCGATAATCTTCAGCGGCTCGCGCTCGAACCCCTTTTCGGCGAGCGTCTGACGAACATCATGCACCCCCTGTACCCGAAACTGGTGCTTGGCGACATTCTCTTCGAGGCTCGTCACAACGTCATCAAACGCCTTGTCGGAACTCAATTTATAGCCCATTTCGAGGCGTGTCTCGGTAGTCATCGAATCTGTCTCCATCCTGTAACCACTGCTGCTTTACCGGATTAGATAGCTAAACCGCTGCAAATGATTCAGGATTATTCCTCGATCACGTCGAAACTGGTCTTAACCGCCGTTTCATTGGCAACCGTCTGGCTGACCACGCAGTACTTGCTCTCCGACAGCTCGATCGCCTGCGCCAGCTTCTTCGGATCAACTTTCGGCCCGCGCGCCGTGTACTTGATCTCCACCGTATGGAATGGTTTCGGGTACTCCTCATTCTGGTGACCCGTCACCTCGATCTCCAGGCCGGTCACTTCCTGCCGCTGCTTCTGCAGGATTCGGATGACATCGACCCCGGTACAGGCAGCCATGCCGTACAGCAACAGCTCGGTTGCCTTGAATCCCGATTCTTCACCACCCGACTTCTTCGCGACATCAGTGCGCAGGGTGTGCCCGAACGCGCCGGTACCCTCGAACGCCACACCACCCTGCCAGCTCATCTTCACAGACACCATGGTTGTTCTCCAATCGTTGTCGTCTCAATCTCCCAGCTCATATAATTCGTCCCTACAACTGCTTCAACTGCTCGGCGAACGCCTCCACCGTCTCCGCCGGTACGTTGCAGACGGAGTTCCGGCAAACATAGGCCTTGACCTCGCCGTTGGCAACTGCCCGTCCCTCAAACAAGGGCAACTCCTCACGGCCGGTATCCGACTGGGCAATCACCCGGTTCGGCAGGAACTGCTTGTACAGCGTGCCGAGCATGGCCGGCCGAAGGTCACCATCGCCGACAATTACAATCTCGATCTTGTCGTTGAGATGGAAATCAACCGCAAACAGCGCCGAGGCCATCCCGTTGGGAATCCGCTCAATCGTCCCCGAAATCGCTTTCAGCGCCTTCTCCGCCGTCGTGCGATACTCCTCTTTACCGGTCAGACGATTCAGCTTGAGCAGGTTGAGAATCATGAACGAGCCCGGCGATGGCAGCGCGCCGTCGTGCTCGTCGCGCGGACGCATGATCAAATCGGTCTGGTCGGCCGGGCGAAGGTAGAACTGGTTGTCGCCGCCGAGGAAAAGCCCGATCGCATTGTCGGCCAGTGCGCCGGCAAACTCCAGCCAGCGGATATTGTCGGCCGAACTGTCCGACTCATACAAGTCGATCAGCCCCCGGATATAGTAAGCATAGTCCTCCAAAAACTGCCCGGTCGAATGCTTGCCCTCCCGCCAGCTGTGCGTGAGCGCCTCGTTGAC
>WJMS01000324.1 GCA_014727815.1 candidate division GN15 bacterium | reverse complement strand
CCGGCGGCGTAAATGCCGATCCGCTGCTGGCCGATACGAGCGCCGGCGATTTCAGTCTCCTCGACGGCTCCCCGGCCATCGACGCCGGCCTTGATCTCGGCTACTGGTTCCACGACAGCGCGCCCGATATCGGCGCGGTAGAGTACATCCCGGCCAACGTCGCGCCTGAGTGGAGTGATATCAACGACACCACTATCGCCGAAGCGCAGGCTCTGGCGCTCACGCTGAGTGCCAGCGATCCGGATGGTACGACGCCCACGCTTACTGCTGAAGATGTCCCGCTCAATGCCGGCTTTACCGACAACGGTGACGGTACCGGCTCCTTTACCTTTACGCCGGATTATACCCAGGCGGGCGAGTACGCGGTGCGATTTATCGCCGCCGACACGGCCCTGGCCGATACCCTGCTGGTCGAGATAACCGTTACCAACGTCAACCGTCCCCCGATTCTGCAGGCGATCGGCGCTCAGAGTGTGGAAGAGGGGCAGTCGCTCACGGCGCCGGTTACGGCGACAGACCCTGATGGCGCCACCCCGGTGCTGACCGCGGTATCCCTGCCAACCAACGCCGTCCTCACCGATAACGGCGACGGTAGCGGCGAGTTTGGGTTCACGCCGGGGTATGCTCAGGAAGGCGCGTACTCGATCACGTTTATTGCATCCGACGGCGCCCTGGCCGATTCGGAAACGGTTGTGGTGACGGTGACACCGGCTCCGATCGTTTCCGTAAGAATTCAGCCCGACAGCGCCATCGTCGAGGTGTACGACTCGCTGCAGTTTGCAATAGCCGGGTATGATGCCGGTGACGTGCTCGTCCATGACCTGACCGACTCGGTGGTCTGGGGGACCGATGATCCGACCGGGACGATCGGGCCGGCCGGATTGTACAAGGCCGGCGATGTCGTCTCACCGCCCGATTATTCGGTCTATGCAACATACAAAGGTGTGATGATCGACTCGGCGCAGGTCCGGGTCATATCCGACGGATCGCTGGACTATGTGCAGATCGAGTGGCTCGATGGGACTCCGGTTGGCGACACCATGCTGACGACCGACGACGATGGGACGGTAGTCTATTGCCGTGGATACGATATCGCCGATGCGCTGCTGGGAGACGTTGCGGTCAACTGGACCTGGACGAGTGGCACGGTTGGATCGCTGGCCCAGGTCAACGGCACCTCAACCAGCCTGACGCTCACTTCACCGGGAACAGACCGACTTGCCGTAGAGCTCACACCGACCATGGTTGACACCTCGGGCACAATCACCGTCACCGCCGGCGTTCCTGCCGAACTGGTGGTCTCGCCGGATGAAGCTACCGTGTCGGTCGACAGCAGTCTCGATTTCAGTACCGTTACGCTCGATGCCGATGGCAATCTATCGAATCCACAAGTCGTACCTGTCTGGACTGTACTCGGCGGGATTGGCGATATTGATGCCGGTGGTCACTTCTTACCTTCCACTGTCGGTTCCGGGGCGATAGTTGCTTCGACCGGCGGTCTGGGCATCCCGATCTGTCCGCCGGGCATGGTGCACTTCTGGCCGCTCGACAAGACCACTGGACCACCGTATGAAGACATATCCGGCGGCAACGATGCCGATTGTATCGAATGTCCCAACGGCGTGGCCGGTCAGGTGGGACATTCCCTCGACTTTGACGGCGACGACGAGTTCATCTCCGCAGCGTCGGGAGCGGATATCAGCTCAGCAATGACGGTTATGGCCTGGATCCGTCCGGGTGGACTGTTCTCGTCGCACGACGAGGGGATTGTCAGCAAAAAAGGCGCCTTCACCCTGGAGCTGGAAGATGAAGGCAACAACCTCGCCTTCCGGCTGATCAATGGGGCGTCCTCGGATGAGTTCCAGCCGATCCTGCTGAGTAACTATGTCCCGTTGTGGAACTGGACACATGTGGCCGCCACGTACGACGGCAGCACGGTAGCCATTTATCTGGACGGTACGCTGATCGACAGCCGTGCCACGAGCATTACATCGCTGGGCAACAATGCCGAGCCATATACGATCGGCTGGACCTCGGACCTCTCCTGGGGCAGCAACAACTATTTCAATGGTCGCATCGACGAAGTAGCCGTATTCGATCGCGCCCTGTCACCCGGTGAAGTTCAGGCGATGTACCTGCGCGGCGAGAGCGGTGAGGCGTACTGTGAGACGGTCGTACTCGGTCTGGCCGATACGTCCGGAACAATCACCGTCACGCCCGGAGACCTGGTGGCTGTCTCGGTCGTGCCCGATTCCATCGTGGTGTCCGCCGACAGCAGCGTGCAATACGAGGTTGAGGGCTACGACTCCTATGGTAACCCGCGTGATCCCGGCACAATCACCTGGAGCGTGACCACGCCGATCGGCACGATCGACGGCGGCGGTTTGTTCGAGGCCGGCGCAATCGGCACCGGACAGGTCGTTGCAGCCTCCGATCTGGGACCGGTCGATACCACCCAGTCACTCGAGGTTGTGGCCGGTGGCCTGGCCCGACTGGAGATTACACCCGCCGCGCCGGCCGTTGGTATCGGTGACACTATCCAGTTCGACGTGATTGGTCTCGACGCCGACGACAATGAAACCGATGCCGGTGAGATATCATGGGATGCGCTCGGTCGTATCGGAGACATTGACAGCACCGGTCTGTTTGTTGCGACCGCTGCCGGTAAGGGCAAAGTTACCGCGGTTTCATCGCTTAATGGGATTACCGACACGAGTGACTTCATCGATGTCGACGAAGTCTATGTGTCGCCGATTCCGCTGGGAACCTCCACTATCCGTCCAGGCGCGACACGCGTTGCCCTGATGACGCTATCCGTGTACAACTACTTTGACACCGACAAGACCATCACCGGCCTGACTGTCCGTGACGCCTCCGCCGGGACGGGCACTCCGGCTCAACTGTTGAGCAATATCGATTCGCTCGCCGTGTACCTCGACAAGGATAACGATTCCCTGCTTTCCGAACCGGACAGCGTGCTGGCCTGGGCGCCGTACGATACATCGGCCATTGCTTTGCCGATCGATCCGTTCGTGCTCGGTCCCGATGCGAGCGCCACGCTGCTGTTCGGCGCGGCGGTCTACCGTTTCCCGCACGATGGTGACTCGCTGGATATCTATATCAAGCCGGAAGGCGACATCACTATCGAAGACGGCACAATTGCGGTTGGTCCCGACAGCGCCAACTCGCTTGGGGTCGCGATTGTCGACGGCCTGATCGCCTCGCAACTGCGTTTCACGCCCACCGGGACGACCCTGCTCGAGCCGGGGGACAGCGTCTACCATGTCCTGACGCTCGACATCCCGCGCAACGGCTATGAGATTGATACGCTGTCGATGCTGAGCCTGAGCAATAGCGGCACGGCCGGTATTAACGATTTTGACTCACTGCTTCTGTTCGTCGAAGAATCCAACGGCATCTGGAACGGCGCTGCCAACGAAACGCCGGTCGGCCGCATGTACTACACCGGGGATCGCTGGACAATCAGCGGCCTGTCACAGCCGCTGGCCGCTTCAAACACGCGCTTCTATGTCGGCGCGGTGGTGGCGCAGTTCCCGACCAACGGCGCCAGCTTTGTTCCGGGGTTGCCGATCGATGGTATTGAAGTAGTCTCGAACAACGACGGCCCGGCCGATAGCGTCCTGGCGGCGATCGAGACCTTTACAATCGAGACATTTGAGGCCCTGTCCATAACATCGCTCGACCAGCTTTCATCGAAGTTGACGCCGGGTCAAATGACGCCATCGCTTCTGTCGGTTCGGTTGACCAACACCTATTCCGCGCCGGTGGCGATCGACAGTTTCACGTTCACGCTCGAATCGCTCGACAGCGCCGGCGCCTCGCAGGATGAACTCGACAGCCAGATCGACAGCGTGCTGCTGTATATCCGCGACGGCATCGGCAACAACGAACTGGTCGATTCCCTGGCAGCCAGTGGAACTATCAGCGACGGCGCCGTCACGGTACACACCAGCGGTCTCACCGTTGATGGTAATGGGGGCAATGTGGCGGTGTCGCTGCGGGCGCAGCTGTCGCTTTACGGCCCGAAGAACAACAATTCGATCGGCTTCATTATCGAAGGCCAGTCCGATATCCACTGCACCCCGGCGGTTACGATCGATGCCGCTTTTCCGCTTGAAAACGCCAAGACATCGTACGTCGATGCCTTCCCGGCCGCGGCAGTCGTCGTCAATCCGGTGGCCAGCCAGAACCTCTTCGGGGGACAGACCGATCAGCTTGTTTTCGATTTCGAGCTGCCGCGCAACGGCTACGCCATCGACATGCTCACGAGTATCCGTTTGCGCAACCTGGGCACGCTTGCCGATGACGAGGCGTTGTCGGCGGTAACATTGTGGGCTGATGACGGCTCTGATGACTTCACAGTCGACGACGCCGTAGTGGGGCAGTTCACACAGGTGGGGCCGTCATGGCTGCTCGATAAGTTCAGCTACCCGCTGCTGGCCGAGACGACGCGGTTCTTTGTGACAGTTGATATCTCTCCCGATGATCGCGAAGGCGGCACGCTTCAGTTCGAGATTCCTGCCGACGGTATCAGCTACACGTCCGGCGCCGATGGACCGGATGATCTGCCGGTGGCAAATCCCGAGGCGCACGTTGTCTTCCAGTCCAACCGCGTGACGGCCATCGCCCTGCCGGCTGTTAGTTCGGTCGTCAATCCCGGTGATCCCGATAACGTATTGCTGACCCTGGCGCTGTACAACGGCTATGTCGGGCGCGAGCAGCAACTGGACGCCGTAACGGTGCAGAATCGCAGTATCAGTGGTTCCGACCAGGCCTTCGCCGATGCCCAGCTCGGTCAGGTGGCGCTCTATTTCGACGCCGACCGCAACCGGATCCTGAGCGACGATTCGCTGGTGGCGACCGGGTATTTCGCCGACGGCAGCCTGCAGTTCTCGGGGATCGATATCAGCATGCCGCCGGAGTCGCTGTCGTACTTTTTCGTGGTCGCCGACCTCGCCGAGCAGGCGCTCGATTCTGACAGCCTGGCGGTCTCGATTGATCGCACCACCGACTTTACGTTCGCTTCACCGGTCCTGCTGAATGGTGACTTCCCGCTGCAAAGCGGCGGCTACCTGATTGTTGACGGTTCCGTCCGGCGCCAGTATCGCAGCCTCGCGCTCGATGCCCGGACGCTTCGCCCCGGTGACACGCTGGTACCGGTCTTTGCCTTCCTGCCGGCAGCCAACGGTGACCAACTCGATGTTCTGCAGTCCCTGCAGGTTGACAACCTGCAAACCGCGGGGTCGGGTGACTTCGATCAACTGACCCTCTGGCTCGATACCAACGCCGACAGCGTCTGGCAGGCAACCGATTCGCTGCTCGGCGTGATGAGCGGTGACGGAACATCGTGGAGCATCACCGGCCTGGCGATTGACATCAGCCGTCCGGCGCCGGCGTTGTTCGTCCTGTGCGATGTTGCCCTGCTGGCCTCGCCGGGCGCGTCCATTCAGCTGCAGGTTCCGGTAAACGGCTGCCAGTACCAATCGGCCAACGATGGTCCGCTCGATCTGCCGCTTACCGGCGACAACACGTTCGTGGTATCGACCTCGGGGCTTCGTATCAGCAACGTACCGCTCAAGACGAAGTACTCGGTCGGTCAACAGATACTCGTAGCAACGAATGTTACAAATGTCCTGGCACAACCAATGGACAGCGTGTTCGGTGCAGCGGTTGCTGCCGGACCGGTGCAGCTGGACAGCGCCACCGCCGGCCCCGTTGCGCTTGCGCCGGGAGAGTCCACGACTTTCGCCTTCCACTATACGGCCGATTCCGTCGGCACAGCGACCTGGCAGCTCAGCGCCTTCGAGACGACGATTCCTGACTCATCGGCGATTGTCAGCACGGCCGAGGTAGCCCTGCAGGCGCCGCCGAGTGATATCCCGGTGCAACTGATCAACTCGATCCCCGCGGCGGTGACCAAGGGACAGACCAATATCTTCCCGATGAGTATCAGCTACCAGCACCCCGGTACCGACGCCACGACTGCCTCGGTGCGGCTCGACTCGCTGGTCTTGTCGGTGCGCGATGGTTCCGGTGTTCCGCAGTCGGCCGCAACTGCCTTCAAACGAATCGTGTTGGCCTCGGGTTACAGTACCCTCGCTGCGCTGGAGACTGTGCCGGACCAGACAGATATCCTTCTTGAGTTCACCGAGCCGGTCATTGTCGATCCGGCCGATGCACAGTTG
>WJMS01000323.1 GCA_014727815.1 candidate division GN15 bacterium | reverse complement strand
CGCTTGCGGCGGTAGTCATCCTCCCACGTCAGATAGCGCCCGATAGCGACATCGATATCACGGATGTCGAGGATATTCGGAGTCTGCCCCTGTATCTCGACATAGCGCAGTCGCTGCGAGCCGTACTTGAGATGGTCGTACGCGTATCCCTCGGCGCCGACATCGTCGCAGTTCGGGCAGCCTTCTTTCACCGGTTCGATCAATCCCCGGGTGATCGGCTTGCGCCGCCGTCGTTCGAGGTACTCTTCCATCGTCATAGCGAAACCGAAGCGGGTGACAATGAAGGTGTTTGGCCCCATCGAGGAGAAGACGTTTTCGATGTTTTTCTGCATTCCCTCGACCGTCGAGACAATCGCAATCACCGAGGTCACACCCATGACCATGCCGAGCACGGTCAGTGACGAGCGCAGGCGATTGGCCCAGAGGGCCGAGAGTGATTCGCGAACGAGGGAGAGCAGGACCATAACGACCGTTCCGCGGTATCGGCCTACCGCTCATCCTCGCTCATCTTCTCGAGCGAGTACTGGTCGATTTGCACGAGGTCGCTGTCGGAGAGGGCGCGCAGGGTCTTGAAGGAGCCGGAGATGATCGTGTCGCCCACGGTGACCCCGGACAACGCGACGATATTGCGCTCGTCGGCAATTCCGGTCCTGACCTCAACAAACTCCGCCACGCCGTCGCGGCACAAGAACACGCCCGACTTCTTCACTTTCTTGTCGCGCTTGCCGGTCGCTGTCGAATCGGTCGCCGATGCCAGCGTGCCGTCGGTTTCTTCACCGGGCTGGCTGGATGATGCCAGCTCGTCCCGGCCAAACTCGCGCGTGACGACGGCGGCGTAGGGGATAAGCAACGCGTCCTCTTCAGCGGCAACTTCGATATCGACGGTGGCCGACATGCCCGGTCGGATGGCCGCCTCAGTGTCATCGAAGCGTACTTTGACCCGGAAACTGGTCATGTAGTTGTCGGTCCCCTGGCCCGTCACCTTGGCGGAGTTACCGATTTCAATCACCCGCCCGGCAAAGGCGGTGTCGCGGAAGGCATCGACCCGAATCTCCGCCGGCTGGTCCAGGCGCACCCGGGATATCTCTGTCTCATCGACATCCACTTCGACTTCGAAGACCGACAAGTCGGCAATCGTCATGAGGGTCTTGCCCTGGGTGAAGGATGTTTGCGCCTGGGCGATTTCACCCACCTCGGCATTAACAAATGTCGCCACCCCATTCATGGGCGCCACAATAAGGGTCTTGCCGAGATTATCCTCTGCCTTTTCGAGGCGGGCCCGGCCGGTTTTCACCTGGGCTTCCATCGCCTGCAGGTTGGCTTCGGAATTCTCGTAGGCAAAGCGGGCGTCGGTGAAGGCTGTTTCCGAGGTCAGCTTTTGTTCGAAGAGTCGTTGCTGTCGTTCGAATTCCAGTTTGTCCTTTTCGAACTGGGTGCGGGCAGCCTGGGTCCGGGCGTTGAGTTCATCGAGCGAATAGCGATACTGCTCGGCATCGGACTTCGCCTGCACCGTGTCGAGCTGCAGAAGCGGCTGGCCGCGCGTGACGCGGTCGCCTTCTTTCACCATCAGCTGGACTATCTCGGCGGAAACCTCGGCGACAATGTCCACACTGGTCTGCGGCTGGACTCGTCCGGAGGCAGTGACCAGCTCCGAGATGTTGTCACGATAGGCCAGGTCGGCCTGAACCATCGTGCGCCCGTCGTCGGAGCCGTTCATATTGACCACGACAATGGCTATCACAACGACGATAACGGCAGCTATGATGATTCTCTTTTTGGTAAAGCGTTTTTGGGCCATGACGGATTCCTGTATCGAGGTCGCGTTGATTTCTTAACGTGTTACCGGCCAATAGTATGGCACGCCGGTCGCAGGCGCGGGAGCCGGGTCTGCTGGGTTAGACAGCAGCCGCGCGAGCAATGTTGCAAGTGACTGAGCCCCGTATGGAATTACTCTACGTGAGAATCGTCCGGCGGTTGCTGAGCAATGCCCGATTCATTATATTCCGGCTTCACATCTAAGCAAAGGGCAGGCCCCGGTGAGCGACTCGACACGCGTCAAAGCCGACATCGTTAAGTTCACATCAGAATACGCCCGCACCGTGCGCGGCTGGATCGACTCGGAAGAAACCGCTGCCTCGCTTGGTCTGACCGATGAGTTTCCCCCGCCCGAGGATATCGTCGAAACCTGGCAATCGGATGATATGACCGGATGGTTGCTGTTGTCGGGCAACGGCCCGGTCGCCTATGCCGAGCTCTGGCCGAAACCGGCCGAGCTGGCGATGGAAATTCGACGGTTGCTGGTGGATCCCAGGCGACGTGAACAGGGCTTCGGTTGCAAGATGCTCACCCTGCTGCACGAGGCGGCGGGACGTCGGCCCGAAGTCGCCAAGGTCGCCATGCAGGTGGCCTGGGACAATCGCAATGCCCTTGGCTGCTATTTGAAAGCCGGGTTTACGGTCGCCGGGACCACTCACGACAAACCGGGGCTGTACCTGGTGCGAATGATCGAACGAAATCAGTGAATCGAAATACGGAGGATGTATGATCTCGACAGTTGGTATCGTAGGATTTGGACAGATGGGTTCGGGAATCGGCCAGGTGGCTGCGGCCGCCGGCTACAAAGTGCTGGCGTGCGATGTGGCCAACGAGGCGGTCGATCGCGGCATGAAATACATCACCAAGTCGCTCGACAAGGCGATCGAGAAAGGCAAAGCCGATCAGGCCCTCAAGGACAAGGTGCTCGGCAATATCTCGGGTCACACCGCGCTGAATGATCTCTCCGGCTGCGATATTGTCTGCGAAGCGGTGGTCGAGAATCTCGATATCAAGAAGGACGTGTACGGGCGGCTGGATGAACTCTGCCCGCCGGAGACGATTTTCGCGTCGAACACCTCGTCGCTGTCGATCAGCGACATGGCTGCCGTTACGAATCGTCCCGAACGGTTTGTCGGCCTGCACTTCTTCAATCCCGTCCCGATCATGAAGCTGTGCGAGGTGGTCCGGACGATTGACACATCGGATGAGACCTTCGACACTGCCTTCAAGTTTGCCGAGTCGGTCGGTAAAACCTGCGTGACCGCCAAGGACTCGCCCGGCTTTGTGGCCAATGTCCTGCTGGTGCCGTACCTGCTCGATGCTATCCGCCAGTTTGAGCGCGGTCTGGCCACCCGCGATGATATCGACAACGCCATGGTGCTCGGTTGCGGTCATCCGATGGGGCCGCTCACGCTGACCGACTTCATTGGTCTGGATACGATTCTGTATATTGCGGATATCATGTTCGAGGAGTTCAAGGATTCGCACTATGCCGCCCCGCCGCTCCTGCGGCGGATGGTCAACGCCGGCTATATGGGCAAAAAGGCCGGCCGTGGCTTCTACGACTACAGCAAGAAATAACGCAACGAGTGAAATAGATGAGAGGTCTGAGACAATGACGGAGTATAAAAACATCCTTGTCGAGAAGAAGGACAAGGTACTGGTGGTGACGGTCAACCGTCCCCGCGCCATGAATGCGCTGAACATGGAAACGGTGATCGAGATGCAGCAGATGTTTCATTATCACTGGAAGGATGATTCGATCGGCTGTGTCGTGCTCACCGGCTCGGGTGAGAAGGCTTTCGTGGCCGGCGCCGATATCAGCGAGATCGCCGATCTCGACGTGCGCAGTGGCACCGACTTCTCGGCCCACGGGCTCTACCTGATGAAGACGATCCAGAATTTCCCGCGCCCGGTGATTGCCGCCATTAATGGCTTCGCCCTCGGCGGCGGTTGTGAACTGGCGTTGGCCTGTGACCTGCGGCTTTGCTCGGACAAGGCGAAGCTCGGCCAGCCGGAGGTCAATCTCGGCGTGATCCCCGGTTTCGGCGGCACCCAGCGGCTCTCCCGACTGGTTGGCCGCGGCAAAGCGATGCAGTTGATTTTGACCGGCGAGATGATCGATGCCGCCGAGGCGCATCGGATCGGCCTGGTCGAGGAAGTGTACCCGGCGGATCAGTTGATGGACAAGGCGATGGAGATGGCCAGCCTGATCTGCACCCGGGCGCCGCTGGCGGTCGCCATGGCCAAGGAGTGCATCAACCGCGGTCTCGATGTCAACCTGACGGCCGGCTGTGACCTGGAGAAGGCCAACTTCGGCGCGGTCTGCGGTACCGGTGACAAAAACGAAGGCTGCGAGGCGTTCACCGAGAAGCGCCCGCCGCAGTTCAACGGGCACTAAAGCCGTGCTGGCAGGCGAGGACACCTGACAGGTGTGGATTGAGTGGTTGGCCTGGTACACGTGGACGTGCGCCAACCGACCGTATGTACGCCCTGTAATCTGAGCTGAGGTGCTGTCGAACTCACGTTCGGCAGCGCCTCTTTTTGGTCAATGTAACTCGCCGACAAATCACTTGCTCCATAGAAGCGTCGGGCTATCTTTGCCGAAAACACCATCACCTTTCGCGTCAAGAAGATCGAGCGCCATGACCAGCTTTCCGCCCGCTGACAACCTCCTGAGAACACTTCTGGTTCTTCTGATCATCCTTGCAGCAGTCACTTCCGCGTCGGCCGACACCACCTACTGGCAGCAGGAGGTGAACTACCGGATGGCGGTGACGCTTTCGGATGACCTGCGGACAATCGAGGGCAGGATTCGGATCGAGTACATCAACAATTCGCCGGATACGCTCCCCCGGATTTATCTCAAAGCCTGGCCGAATGCGATCCAGAAAGGCTCCTACGCCGACAAGAAACGCCGCTCGCAGAACAACTACTCGCTGGCCTCGCTCCAACCGGAGCAGGAAGGGCGACTGGAACTGTACGAACTCGACGGTGGTCATCCATACCTGGCCAATGGCAGCAACCATCGATCTTTCACTTTTGACAACAGCCTTATCACGGTCGACCTGGCCGAGCGCCTGGCGCCGGGCGATTCGACCATACTGGCGTTTGGCTTCACGACCGTCCTGCCCAAACCAGCCTCGATGAGGATGGGGCTCGATCGGGGCGTAGTCAAGGCGGTCTACTGGTTTCCCCAGGCGTGCGTGTATGATCGGACGATGGGCTGGGTTGATGCCCAGTATCTCGGCTGGGGCGAAAACTATGGCGATTATGGTTCGTATGATGTCGAGATCACCGCGCCGGCCGACATGATTGTCGCCGCCACCGGGGTCTGTGTCAATGAGTACGAGGTCCTGCCGAGTGATCTGCGCGAGCAACTCGATATCAGCAACTACCTCAAGCCGCGCAGCCAGTGGCCGGAGTTGCATCTCGATCCCAACGATACCAAGACCTGGCATTATGTCGCCGAGCAGGTCAATGACTTCGTGTTCACCGCCTCGGCTCACTGGTGTATCGATTCGGATACGGTCGATGGCGTGCAGGTTGTCGCGTACCCGCTTCGCTACAAGGCCGAGCGATGGAAAGACGCGGTCCTGCACGGAGTGCAGTCGATCGAGACCTTCTCCGACTTGTTCATGCCTTACCAGTGGCCGGTGATCCGGATTTGCGATGCGTACAGCGGTATGGAGTACCCGATGGTGACCAATTGCCGCACCGGGGCGCCCTCGCCGTACTTCCCGCTTCTTATCTACCACGAGATCGGCCACCAGTGGTTTATGGGGATGATTGGCTCGAATGCGATCGACCGGCCGTTCCTCGACGAGGGCTTCACGACCCACGCCGAGCACATCGCGATGGAGAAGTATCTCGGCCGCGACGACAACATGACGTACCCGCAGAACTTCTACGAGCGATGGTTCGGGCCGGACCTGACCGACCGCAATGTCCGTGGTTTCCGTCCGCTGCTGCTGCTGATGGAACAGGGCTACGACAAACCGCTGGTGTTCAACTACGATCGCGGCGAGGAGTACTGGCCGTGGCGCGTGTCGGCGTATTACAAGTCGGCCGCCATGCACTACTCATTCCGCTCGATCCTCGGTGACTCGGCTTATTTTCAGGCGATGCGCGACTACTGCAACCGCTGGGCGTTTAAGCACCCCTACGAAGATGATTTCAAGGCTTCGATGGAGGCGTCGACCGGCCTGGTGCTCGATGAGTACCTGCGGCAGTGGTACTATGGCCGGGAGCGGCTCGACTATGCCCTTGCTGGAGTGAGTGTCGATGATCGCGGCGGGCAATACGAACACACGATCAAGCTGAACCGCCCCGGCGACTTCGTTGCGCCGGTCGACCTGGCGGTCATCTGGGAGCAGGGCGACACGACCTTCTATACCGTTCCGCCCGAGGGCATGGCGTTCCAGAAGCCGGGTTATATCCTGGCGCCGGAGTGGCGACAGTTTCGGATGCTCACGGATGAGTATCAGTTCACGGTGACGGCCCAGCGCAGGATCGACCGGGTGGTGGTTGACCCGGACGAATTGCTCATGGATATCGACCGGCGTAACAACGTCGCGCAGACGCTGTGGATAGTCCCGCCGCTGGAGGTACGGCTTGACAATCTGCTGTATGACCGGGTACCGATAGACAAATATGCGCTCAGGCTTCGTCCGGACATCTGGTTCGACAACGCCAATGGGGTGCAGCTCGGCTATCATTCGCACGGCTCGTTTCTGGACACGCGCTCGCGGCACCGGCTCGACCTTCGCTGGGGCACCCGCTCGAACGAGCCGTTTGCCGATTTCGAGTTCTCCGGCCCGCTCAATATGCTCTCTAAAAACGGTATGGCCGGGCAGCGCTTCATGTTTGTCGACAACCGTTCGTTCAGTTCCACCTGGTACGATGTCACCCACAAGCCGTACTACTCCCGCGAGGATGAAAGCTGGGTCCGGGTGCAGGTGAACTACCTCGATTTCACGCATGATCATGATGAAATCAGCCGGTTCGACCCGATCCCCCGCGATGTCGGCGAGTTCTTCGACGGGCAAGTGTGGGATCAGACTTCGACGGTCTATATCCATCTCGGCACCGGCTGGATCAGCACCTTTCGCTACGGCTCGATCAGGTTTGAGGAGCGGGCGCTGGTCGGGCGCTACGAGCACGGCGAAAACCGTCGCGGCTTCTTCGAAAACAACTTCGTCGCCCGGCTCGATCTCACCCGCAACAACCAGACCTGGTTTTCGCTCAAGGGGGAGATCCTCAATGTCTCCGGGGCGCCGCCGGCCCAGTTCCTGCATCACCTGAGCCGCTCGCCGGCGATCGACCGCTTCATCCACGCCCCGGTCTTTCGCTCACCGGGCACTTTCCCGGTCGAGTGGGAGGATGATTTCTACCTGGCCGAACGACGGGTCCGCGGCTACCAGGACCGGTTGATTTATGTGACCGAGTCGATGGGCGGTTCGCTCGAGTTGACCCCGCCCGACCTGATTCCGTTCGGCTGGCTCAGACGGGTGCCGTGGATCGGCGGCTGGCTGGCCCGGTTCGACCACCCGGTCTTTTTCGATGCGGCCGGGATTACGATGGACAACAAGGAGGATCGCTATCCCGAACCGATCGCATCAAACGAGACAGTTGCATACGGGTCCGACCGGGAGTGGTATATGTCGGCCGGTCTGTCGCTGCGGATGCCGCCTGTTTGGGATGGCCATCAGCTTCGGGTCGATTTCCCGTTTTACCTGAACAACCCGGCTCCCGGCGACAATGAGTTCGAGTTCCGCTTCTCGGTGGCCTGGCTGCTGACGGGAAGGATCTAGGTCGTAGGGCGGGTCCGTCTTCGAACCCGCCACCGTAAGACAGAACAAAGTTCTGTCATTCCCGCGACCGCGGGAATCTATCTTCGGTAGGCCGAGGCTGCTCGCAGCCCGGCTTTTTTGATGTTGCAGGCTTGCCCGGAGTTTGCGGGGGTACGCCATCGAACCCGCCATTGTGTGCGGCAACGTGGCCCTTCGACTCCGCTCAGGACGACGTTTGTGCCCGGCATCTGTCGGATAGCTCGTTTGTTGACATGATGACTCCCCTGCGTGTATGTTTTCAGCAGCTAACGGCACGCCCGCGCGCGTGTCAATCATTATCTCCGCGCCCCGGGAGGGTATGGACTGTGGTTACCCCAGTTTTCAAGTTACGCGTCAAGACCGACGATGACGCCGGTTGGATCACCGAATGGCTCTCCGGCGGCGGGGCCGATTTCATTATCAGCCGCGGTCGCAAACTGTACCCGGCCCGGCTGCCCGGTTTTGTCGCCGAAGATCCCGAGGGCAAGCGGCTCGGGCTGGTGACCTATGATATTGTCGGCGAGCAGTGCGAGGTAGCCACGCTTGACTCATTCGAGCAGTGGCAGGGGATCGGGACCGAATTGATGCTTCGGGTGGCGGAGTCCGCCCGAGAGGCCGGCTGCAAACGGCTGTGGCTGATCACCACCAACGACAATATCGATGCCATCCGTTTCTATCAGCGCCGTGATCTGACTATCGCGGCGGTTCACGCCGGGGCGATTGGCGAATCGCGAAAACTGAAACCATCGATTCCCGAGATCGGCCTTTACGGCATCCCGATCCGCGACGAGATCGAGTTTGAGATGAGGCTGTAGGGGAAGCTACCAGCCAATCGAGCCGCCGAACTGGAGATCGATCACGCCGTAGCCCTTGTGTCCGTAGTATTTGTTGTCAGATTTCACAATCATGAGGTAGGATCCCGGAGGGCCATTCGCTATCCGGACGTTCT
>WJMS01000042.1 GCA_014727815.1 candidate division GN15 bacterium | reverse complement strand
TTGGCGTACAGGTAGTCAATCAACGGACGGTGTGACAGCTCCTGTCCGGTCACTTCCTTGACGAGATCGACCGCCCGGTACCGACGGCCCTGGCGGTGGATCTTCTCGCGAAGCCAACCCAGCAGGCGGGTGAATTCACCCTGGGCAAAATCACTCTGCAGACCGGGCATGTCCTCGTTGGCCTTGGCGTAGAACTGCGCCGCATAGACATTGCCCAGTGCGTAGGTCGGGAAATAGCCCATGTAGCCGGCCGACCAGTGCACATCCTGCAGGCAACCGTTGGCATCGTGGTCAACCTCGATTCCGAGATACTCCTTGAACCGCTTGTTCCATTCGCCGGCGACATCTTTCGCTTTCAGCTCACCGCTGACCAGCGCCCGTTCGAGTTCGAAACGAAGCATGATATGCAGATTGTAGGTGGCTTCATCGGCCTCGACCCGGATGTACGACGGCGTGACGTAGTTCATCGCCCCGTAGATATCATCGAGCGACACATTGCCGAGCTGTTCGCGGAACACGCCCTGCGCGACGGGGAAGAAATACTCCCAGAAACCACGCGAGCGACCAACCTGGTTTTCCCACAACCGCGACTGCGACTCGTGAATCCCCGAGGAGATGGCGTCACCCATCGGGGTGCCGTAGTGCGTGCGATCGAGACCCATGTCATAGAGCGCGTGACCGGTTTCGTGGGTGGTGCCGGTCAGTCCTTCGGCCCAGTCTTCAGGATACCAGCGGGTGCAGATACGCGTATCGTCGGGGCCGAGACCGGCGCAGAACGGATGGGTGGTGATATCGAGCCGACCGGAGGCGAAGTCGTAGCCGATCCGCTGGGCCACCATCTCGGCAAACAGCGCCTGCTTTGTGACATCGTAGGGCTGCTTGATAATGCCGATATCCGGCCGGCGAGGAGCGTCTTTGATCCTGGCCACCAGTTCGACCAGTTCGGGGCGAAGCGCGGTGAAGACCGTCTCGACTTCGGCGGTCTTCATGTGCGGCTCGAAACCATCGAGCAGGGCATCATAGCGGTCGTCCTCGTAGCCGAGCGCATCGGCCTTGCGAAGGTTCAGTTCGATGTTTTTCTCGAGCCAGGGGGCAAACATGGCGAAGTCACGTTTCTTGCGCGCTTCGATCCACACCTGGCGAGCCTTGGTGGTAGTGCGCGTGATCTCTTCGACCAGCTCGACCGGCATCTTCGTGCGCAGATCATAGTCATAGCGCCACTCGCGGACATTGACGGCTTCGACCGACAGCGGGTCTTTGACCAGCTCGGACTCTTCGCAGGCGGCCAGCCAGTCGTTGATTTTGGGATCGGTCTCCCGCTCGTGCACCATGCGGGCCACGAGCGACATCTGTTCGGCTCGATGGTCGACTCCGTGCCGGGGCATGTAGGTGTCCTGATCCCATTCGAGAACAGAGTTCACGGATTCGAGCGTCGAAGTCTCTTGGAAGTGCCGAACAAGCTGTTGGTAGGCGTCTTTGGCGGTCATGATCCATCCTCTTTCGTGCCGACGGGTTGTTATTGGTGTAGTCCAATAAAGGGGAGTACGTGCGTTGGAGCAAGGGGTTGCGGGGAAAGTGTGCGTGGCGCGCTCATCCGTGCCGGGCGTCAGGTCGGTTGGTACACGAGGACGTGCACCAGCCACGTCAGAAGTGGATGACCTTGTTTGTGCCCTTACTCCCCGCGAAGGGCCTGGACCGGGTCGATTCGGGCCGCCCGTGCCGCCGGATACAAACCGGCCAGCACACTCACGACGGTGCCGAATACAAACGCAATACCGATCAGCCACCACGGCAGGGTGAACAGGTCGATCGGATCGATCCCCTCGCGCTCCATGACCGCCTGGGCAACCGCCGACACCCCGCGAGTCACCAGCCAGCCGAAAACAATCCCCAGCGCAGCGCCGACCGAGCCGATCACGCCCGACTCGACGAGGAAGATCAGCCGGATATCCGAGGCCGCCGCACCGAGCGACTTGAGCATGCCGATTTCCCGTGTGCGCTCGATGATCGACATGATCATCGTATTGGCGATCCCCAGCGAGGCGGTGATCAGGGCGATCAGCCCGATCATGCCCAGGCCGAGGTTGAAATAGAAAATCGCCCGTCGGATCTCCTTGAACTCCTCGGCGAAACTGAAGGTGCCGAAGCCGCGCGCTTGAAGCGTATCACGCAGCGTCTCATAGTTGGCGGTCGGCTCCATGACGACTGTCGCCTGGGAATACGTGCGCAGGTCGCCGATAGTGCTGCTGAACGACAGCTTGCCCGAGGCCAGCCCGGAGAGCACTGCGGTCGGATCGGAACTCACGCCGACCGAGAGTTTGCGCGCGGTGGCGGCCGGAAGGATGATCGGACGGATACGCACCCGGTGGCGCGATTCGTGACTATCCATCACCCCGACCACGGTCAGGGTTTCGGCCACCGGCACGGTGGCATTCATGAAACCATCGAAGAACCGCTGCACCGCCCCACCCAACTCGGCCGACAATACGCTGTCGCGATACTCGGTGTTGAACAGGCGGTCGACATTGACCGATCGCAGCCGACGTTCCAGCCGGCCTTCCTCGATATCGAGCATGTGCATCACCGCACTGTCGACCACCGGTTGCTGTACCGTGAGCACGAGCGTGTCGCCCAGGATTGATGCAACACTGTCCATCTCGAGTTCTTCGAGGAAATCGGAGGTGACCAGCGCCTCGCGGGCGCTGTCGGAGGCGAATGACCGGCCGGCCGTTAATCGAGAGAAGACCGGTGTCTGCAAAGCCGAGTGAGTCAGCGCCTGCGCCTCGACCGAGACGGTGGTATCGGCCAACGATGCCCGGACATCGAACGCATCGTATGGATAGACCATCGCCACCCCCGGCACGTCGGTGAATGAGGTCAGCACGGAATCATCGAGCACCCTCGCCTGCGTGGTGTCGGTCGCTTCCCTGGGATAGACAATCACCATCGAAAACAACCCGAGCCGATCGAACTGATCCTGCACGAACTGTTGATTACCGGCGCCAAACGAGAGCATGGCGACAAAGGCGGCGATAGCAATCACCACGCCGGCCGTGGTAAGGAAGGTGCGAAGTTTCATGCGGCGAAGGTTGCCCGCTGCGATATCGAGCATGTCGACCAGGGTCATGGCGCTACTTCCCCGGCCCATCCGGAATCGCCATCAGCGATTCGACCGTAGTGGAGTCGGACTGTCCGGGTCGCACGCCGGGCGGCCAGATGGCGGTCGTGCGTCACCAGGACAATCGTGAGACCATCGCGGTTGAGCGTCACCAGCAACTCGGCGATTCGTTCGCTGTTGTCATGGTCGAGATTGCCGGTGGGTTCATCGGCGAAGAGGATCGAAGGTTCCTTCACCAGCGCCCGGGCCAGGGCGACACGCTGTTGCTCACCACCGGAGAGATCGGCCGGGACGTGGTCGAGACGGTCGCCGAGACCCAACTCGGTCAGGAGGCGGGCGGCCTGGTCATGACGGTCGGCGCGGGGGGTGCCGTTGAAATACAGGGCCAGCTCGACGTTGGCCAGGGCGCTCCGGTGCGGCACGAGATTGAAGGTCTGGAAGACCATGCCGATGCGGTTGGCGCGATAGTCGGCCAGCTGGCGGGCGGAGAGATCGCTCAGGCGCATGCCGGCGGCGTAGACCTCGCCGGAGGTGGGCGTGTCCAGCCCGGCCAGCAGGTTGAGCAGGGTAGATTTGCCCGATCCCGAGGCGCCCACGAGGGCGACAAATTCGCCCGGCGCCACCGCCAGCGAGACACCATCGACCGCTTTAACGGTTTGCGGCCCGCGCTGGTAGTGGCGTGTGATCGTTCTGGCTTCGAGAATCGGCGAAGTCATGCCGGCCGGGTCACCTCCGGTGGTAGTATACGGCAATTGCGGTGGAAAGGTCCATTAGAACCGGGTATACCTCCGGTGATGCAAAGATGCGCCCGGCGCCTTGCCGGTTGGCAAGCGGTCGTCACCACGTCACCCTTCGACGGGCTCAGGGTGACGATTATGCTCACGCTCGGGCAATGAACCAAAATCTTAAAACCCGCAGGTTCATGCTTCGACTCCGCTCAGCATGACGTTGGTTGGGTGCCCCACCGTTTATGGTCTGGTTTCGGAGGCAAACCACCCGGCGCAAGCGGTGGGGTACCGTGAGTTCTGAGTCGGTCGGGTGGCCCACCATCTATGGTTGGTTTTGACTGTATGTCCACTGGCTAAAACCCGTATATCTCCCGGTACTTCTCGGTCAGGTAAGTGATCATCGGGTCATGCGACAACGGCCGTCCGGTCACTTTCTCGCACAATTCGGTCGCCCGATAGCGTTTGGCATGGCGGTGGATATTCTCCCGAAGCCAGCCGAGCATACGGCTGAAATCACCCCGCGTGAAATCCTCGGCCAGGTCGGGCATCTCCGTAACGGCCGTATCAAACCACATCGCACTGTACAGGTTGCCGAGCGTGTAGGTCGGGAAATACCCGATCATCCCGCCTGACCAGTGCGTGTCCTGCAGACAACCGAGAGCATCGTCGGTGACGGTCAACCCGAGATAGTCTTTGACCTTCGCATTCCACGCCTCGGGCAGGTCGGCGACCCTGAGATCACCGGTCACCATGGCCCGTTCGAGTTCATAGCGAAGGATGATATGCAGGTTGTAGGTCGCTTCGTCTGATTCGAGCCGGAGGAACATCGGCGAGACGTAGTTCATCGCGCCGTAGAAT
>WJMS01000041.1 GCA_014727815.1 candidate division GN15 bacterium | reverse complement strand
GGTCGAGTCGGTAGGCCCGGAAGCCACAGGTAATGTCAGTCCCTTTGAAGCGCGAGAAGAGATTGACAATTCGCGTAAACAGCCGGATCGCCACCCGTCGCCCGAAGGGCAGATTCGGCGACTGCCCGCCCTCCAGATAGCGTGAACCCTGCACGTAGTCGGCGGTGTCGTCGACCAGTGGCGCCAGCAGCCGGGGGATCTCGGCCGCCTGCATCTTGCCGTTGCCGGCCATGATCACGATATGGCGATAGTCGTTTTTCCGCGCGAAATCGATAGCATCGCGAATCGATGCCCCCACACCCTGGTTCTCTTCGTGTCGAATGAGCGAATGATCCAGCCGGGCCAGGTACGCCGGCGAATCGTCGGTCGACCCATCATCGACAAAAAGCAGATCGTACTCCCGCTGCTCCGGGAAAGAGGCCACCAGCCGTTTGAGCTTCTCCCCCTCGTTAAAGGTCAGCACCGCCACCAGCGTTGTCGCAGACATACCGATTCACTTTCTATGACAGCTCGGTCACGCCATCAACATCGATTCGATACTCCAGGCCGCATTCACAGGTGACTGACCTCGAGTCACCCGTCACCTCGTCCTCATACGCCACCGGCAAACGCCGGGCGCAGCGGCAGACATAGCCCACCGGCCGGGCCGGATTGCCCAGCCAGAGTGTGAAATCGCCGGCGTCGCGGGTCACCACCGCGCCGGCCCCGATAAAGGCCCAGCGCCCGATAACACGCCCAGCCACGACCACCGCATTGGCGCCGATCGTGGCTCCCTGCCGAAGCAGTGTCCGGTCCGGTTGGTCCAGCGGCTTCTTGCTTCGCGGAAACACATCGTTGGTGAAGACGGCATTGGGACCGATAAACACGTCATCTTCGATCGTCATGCCATCCCAGAGCGACACTCCGTTTTTCACGGTCACCCGATCGCCCACCACAACGTTTGGCTCGATCGAACAATGGTCACAGATATTGCAGTCACGACCAATCGTCACATCACGCTGGATGTTGCAGAAGGCCCAGATGCGGGTGCCGGCGCCAATTCGATCCGTCGCCACCAGGGCCGTGTCATGCACAAAGTAGTCGCGGGTGGCGTCAGTCAAGACTGATGACCTCCCCCCCGCGCTGCATCGACTGCGTCGCCGCCTCCAGTATCCGCACCACCCGCAGGCCGGCCACGGCGTCGGACAGCGGCGCCCGGTCTTCGAGGATGGCATCGCGGAACTCCAGCGTGACGTAATGCAGGGCCTCGGTCAGATCGATTCGGGGCGCCAGCATGTCGCCGGTGCGGTATTGGATCAGCAAATTGTAGATCTGGGTCTTGTCTTCGATAAAATCAACTCCGCGGTCGTAGAGCTTGACCTTCTCCGATGGTTCCGTGTCGTCGTAGATGATCATCTTGCGACTGCCGGAAAGCAGCGTCCGCCGCACTTTCACCGGCGCCAGCCAGTTGACATGGATGTGCCCCAGCAGGTTGTTGTCGAAGTACGTCGAGAGGTAGGCGATATTCTCGACATTATTGTCGAAATGCGCCGTCCCGGTTGCCGCGATCGCGCGCGGCTCCTGCCCCAGCAGGTGATCCATGATCGACACATCGTGCGGCGCCAGGTCCCACACGACATTGATATCGTGCTGAAACAACCCGAGATTCACCCGGACCGAATCAAAATAGTACAATTCGCCGAGTTCACCACGGTCGATATATTCCTTGATCGTACGCACGGCCCCGGTGTAAACAAACGTATGGTCAACCATGATGCGCAGGTTCTTGCTCTCGGCAAGGTCGATCAGGTGCCGCGCCTCATCCGATGTCTGCGTGAACGGCTTCTCGACAAACAGGTGCTTGCCGTTGTCCAGGACCCTCGAACCAAGCGGGAAGTGAGTCGACACCGGGGTCGCAATCACCACCGCATCGATGTCGCCGGCACGGATGATCTCGTCAGCATCGCGCACCAGTCGCGACACAAACGGGAACTGGCGCTGCACGAACCCGAGCCGCTCCTCGCTGAGATCACAAACGGCAACGACCGAAACATCGTCGAGCGCGTTGAAGTTACGAATGAGATTGGGGCCCCAGTAGCCGCAGCCGATTACTCCGATATTCATGGCGGGCAATATACGAATAATTCAGATCGATGACAGGGGAAAAGATTTCCGCGGGCCATTCACCAATTACATCTCCTCGACCGCCTCTTCCTCGAGCCGCTTGAGCGACAGATGCCGGGTCTTCAGGAAATAGAAGCCCATCGCCGTCACCGGAATGTACTGGGCCGCATGCAGCACCAGGGCGAAGGCGCCGGCCTGGTCAGTCGGCACGCCGTACAGCTTGAGCGTGAAGGCAACCCCGGCATGGTAGACGCCGACGAAGCCGGGCGAAGATGGAATCAAAATGGAAATCGATACGATCACCAGCAGGATAAATGATGCGGCCAGCGACAACTCGAAGCCAAAGGCGAGGAAGACGAAGTAGTTCGACAGACCCATCACGATCCAGATCAGCAACGTGTGGCTGCCGACCCAGAAGATAGCCACCTGGTCGGTCATGAACTCGAGCCCGCGCGAGAAGCGCAGGACGACCTCCTGAATGCGATGCTTGATGCCCGCCGGCAGGAAAAACAGATACCGCACCAGCAAACTGCCGGCCAGCTCAGGCTTCATTGCGAGAAAGAGCACGAAGATCAACCCGACAAGCGCCACTCCCACCGCCAGGTAGGTCCCCTGCTCCAGACTCATGCCGAGTTCGGTGCCCGTCAGGGGCAGTGTCGACATCGCAAAAACGCCGCCGAGAATGGCCAGCAGCGCCATCAGGTCAAACACCATCCGCTCGACGAAAATCGTGGCCAGCGATGCCGACTTACTTATCTCCGGATCCTGCCGCGACAACGAATACGCCCGCACAAACTCACCCAGACGCAGCGGCAGGACATTGTTGGCCATAAAGCCGATACAGGTGGAGGCCAGCAGCGACGGGTACGGGACGCGCTTGATAGGATCGAGCATGTACCGCCAGCGAAACGCGCGCTGATACAATGAAAGCACGACCAGCGCGACATTCGGGACCAGCCACCAGTAGTTCACCCGGACCAGCACACCGATCAGCTCGGTCAGGCTGATCTTGTGGAAGACCACCCAGAGCAGGACAATCGAGATGATGATACCTACCGCAACCGAAAGCAGGCGCTTTTGCTTACGTGTCACCGTCGCCCCTCAACGATATCGATCGCAACCTGTTCGAACTTACGGGCGGCGTCGTCCCACTTGAACGTTTCCGCCCAGGCCAGTCCGCCCTGCTCCAGCCGTTTACGTCCGGCCTCGTCCTGCAAAATCACCAGCAGCTTCTCCGCCAGTTGTCCGATATTCCCATACTCATACAGATACCCCGTCTCGCCGTCGCGCACCGAGTCACGCAGGCCGGGACTGTTGGCGGCAATCACTGCCGTGCCGACCGAGTTGGCCTCGATATTGGTCAATCCCCAGCCTTCTTTCGGCGAAGGCAACACTGCCACATGCGCCCGGCGCATGCGCTCCACCTTGTCGTCGGACGGCACAAACCCGGGGAACTCCACGCGATCTTCGAGACCCAGCACCCGAACTTGCTTCTTCAGCGGCCGGACATAGTCGCCATCGCCGACAATCATCAACTGCGCCCCCGGGAGAATATCGATAACCTGCCGAAAAGCCGCAATCAAATGCTGCACCGATTTGTATTTCTTGATCCGTCCGAGATACAGCACCGTCGGGCGGTCGTACTTGGGTACCGACGGATCGTAAGCGTACCGCTCGCGGTCGATCCCGCAGTGGATGATCGAAATGTCCTTTTCGGGAACGCCCCGGGCGATCATATCCTCGGCGGTCGACTCCGAGAT
>WJMS01000322.1 GCA_014727815.1 candidate division GN15 bacterium | reverse complement strand
GCCCCCCGGGGCCGCCTCTTCTGTTTTGCCGATCTACCGTCGCGGGTGGAAGACTACCCCAAACTGGTCGTACTCCGTAGCCTCAACAGCGAGAACTGGCTGCAGTGTCTTCATCCACTTCATCACCAGGTCATCCGAGACCAACTGTCGAACTCTCGCGCCGATACTCTCCACCTGCCTCCGCGAAAAGGCCGCATAGAGATAAGTCACATATGAAATCAGATCAGCCACCTGTATGAAGTATGATTCCTTCGAGTTCTTTGGCAACGGGTCTTCGATGAGTGAGACAATTTCTTGTCTCATCGGTCGACCACTAAACTTCGACGGAATGTAATTGATCTTCTGCATCGCACGAGAGGTTTTGGTCATCGCTCCTTGTCTACCCTCGTCGGTGATGATGAGGAACTTCCCCTCTGGGTTTACTGCCGGTTTGATGTCATTCTCGATTCTCTGTATAGAGTACCGCAATGCGGTATCAAGCACCCGGTAGTCTCGCCGAATGATCTTCTTCTTGTCGATGCACACGGTCACGACTCTGAACCTCATCTGAGATACCGCACTGCAGAGCGCGCTGATCGTTGCTATGCGATCCGGATCCGCTATAACAAGTTGGCGATACGGGTTCTTATTCAAAAGGAAGTACTTCGTATGGAATTCCCATTTCAGCGGCAACGACAGTTGATTTCGGAGGAGCCGTCGGAATGAGCGCAATCTCTCAAAGTTTGAATGCCAATCAAGGTAGTGCATGTGTACTGCAGTCAATACGAAGAAGTCTGACGAGTACAAGGGGAAACCGTCGTCGCCGGTTTCGTCGTAGTATGCTATTCTCAAGGCTCTTCTGCCCACCGCTAACATCGACTATAGTTTACTTCTAGTTCCAGAGATCATTTCCTCCTCCAAGAAATGCACCAGTGTTCACGTCAACCCAGGTGATCCAGTTGTCTGGCGGATATGCCGAACGGGTGGCCCACCCTTCGGGTGAGTTTCACGTCCAGCATCCTCGAAACCGCTATGTTACGCTTTCTCAAAATGACCTCCCGCCCAGGTGATATTGAATTCCCCCAGGTACTACCAAAAGAACGCCCCATCGCCCCGAATTGTCAAGAACTGTACCGACCCACACGTTCGCTACACGATCGATGTTGATCACTGCCGACACCCCCTGGTCGGGAAAGCCCGGCTACATGCGGCCCGGCCTCCCTCCCGGCGGGAATAGCGTAAAAAAAGACCCCAAAATATGCAAAACGAACCCATTTCGCCGTAACCCGGTGCAGGACACACTTGTCCAACGACTTTTGTAAATTTAAGTTCTGGAGGTCAGATGTGGGACGCATCGGCTGTAGGGCGGGTCCGTCCGCGAACCCGCCAGTGTCGACAGCGCGGCCCTGGAGGTCAGGTCCCGCCCGGTACCCCTCAGGCTGGAGACGACAGAGCAAACGACCGCGCCACTCCTTGCCGCGCCGCCCCAACGAGGACCTGACCGGCACGTGAAGAGCCCAGGTGCAAAGCCGATTGCAGGCAGGCTTCAACAGGCTCAGCCGGACTTGGTATCGTGCTCCGCGGTAGTGCAGTGCTGTAGGGCGGGTCCGTCTTCGAACCCGCCGGGCTGCCATCCGTCGCGCGGCCGGTCGCCGTTTGCGGACCCCGGCTCTCGCACCGTATATTGTCCCTATGCCGCCCGCGCACGACCACAGCCACACCGAAAAGGCCACCGGCTCGATCCGCACCGCCTTTTTCCTCAATCTCGGCTTCACGATTGTCGAGATCATCGGCGGCCTGCTGACCAACTCGGTGGCGATCCTCTCCGATGCCGTCCACGACCTCGGCGACTCACTCGCGCTCGGCACCGCCTGGTACCTGGAGCGCTTCGCCGGCCGCGGCCGCGACCATCGCTTCTCCTACGGCTACCGGCGCTTCTCGGTCCTCGGCGCGCTGATCAACACGGTCGTGCTGATCCTCGGCTCGGTCTTCATCCTCTCCGAGGCGATCCCGCGCCTGCTCGCCCCCGAACCGGCCCACGCCGTCGGCATGATCGGCTTCGCCGTGCTCGGCGTCCTCGTCAACGGTCTGGCGGTCCTCCGGCTTCGCGGCCAGAACTCGCTCAACGTCTCCGTCGTCGCCTGGCACCTCTTCGAAGACGTCCTCGGCTGGGTCGCCGTGCTCATTGTCGGCGTCGTTCTGCAGTTCACCAATTGGTACATCCTCGACCCGATCCTCTCCATCCTGATCACGCTCTACATCCTCTACAACGTGATCCGGCGCCTCAAAAGCACCCTGACCGTCTTCCTGCAGGCGGTGCCGGAGGGTGTCGAAGTCGCCACGATCGAACAGCGGATCCGCGATCTCGACGGCGTCCGCTCGACCCACCACACGCACGTCTGGTCGCTCGATGGCGAACACCACGTGCTGACCACCCATGTCGTCGTGGCCGGCGGACTGGACAAAGACGATGCCGCCCGGATTAAAACGGCCGTGCGCAAGATGATAACCGATCTCCACCTGACCCACACCACCGTCGAGATCGAATACGAGGGCGAGTACTGCTCCATGGACCCCCACCCCCACGAGTGAGGAATCAAATCGATGACAATCACGTTCGAACCGATCGGCATCATTCACACCCCGCACACGAAACTCGAGGGCATGCCGATTCAGCCATCGGGCGCCGAGGGTATCAAAGGCACGATCGAGATCTACCCGCCGTACATCGACGGCCTCTCTGACCTCGATGGCTTCTCCCATATCATCCTGCTCTACCACCTGCACAAGAGCACCGACTACAAACTCAAGGTCGTGCCGTTTCTCGACACGGTCGAGCGCGGCCTCTTCGCCACCCGTGCGCCGCGACGGCCGAACCCGATCGGCCTGTCGGTGGTCCGTCTTGAACGGATCGAAGGCAACATCGTGCATATTGTCAATGTCGACATGCTTGACGGTACCCCGCTACTGGATATCAAGCCGTACGTGCCCGAGTTCGAGGACACCTCCGACATCAAACTCGGCTGGCTCGACAGTGTCTCCCGTCGTTCCCACCACCACAAATCGGACAACCGCTTCGAATAGCCGCCGGACCACCACCATTGCTCCCGTTGTGTGACGGTTACTGACTCAAAGTTACATTCATCGACAGCATTGCCCACTTTATTTGAATACGGCCGGCCCGAACGGCGTATATTACATCAACAAACTCACAACACCGTCCCGCACCTCACCAGCAGCGCTGTCGCTCACAGGTGAGACAAGCGAGACTCTGCCGAAAGCTAGCTCATGCACAATAACTACTGGGCAAAGGGGTCATTATGCGGTTATTCAGAACGATTCTCATTCTGGCGATTGCGCTGGGGACGTTCTCATCAGCGGGGCTGGCTGATGAGATAAACGAACTCTACTACGCAATAGAGCAAAACGGCACCGTGTGCGGTTACGCGCACGTGCTGATCACAGAAACCGAGCGGGACAACCGGCGGGTGATCGAACTGACCGACAGTCTCTGGATTCAGATTGCGCTGATGGGAAAGACGATCACCGGCAAGTACGTCTTCACCTACACGATCGACCCTGTCACCGGCATGTACGCTCACCATACCAGCGAGATTGATCAGGAGACACTTCAGATGGGTGCGGTGGTGGATGTCGATGGCAACGCAGTCCGAATCGCATCCCTACCCGACAACGACACATCGATTGTTGAAGTCCCTCCCGGAACGATCTTCCAGAACACACGGCTGCACCCCCATGTCGTGCGCTGGTTCGAGGACGAGTCGCTTGAGTCGAAGACGAAGACTGTTTTCAGCGAGATCGACGGAGTCACCAATGAAGTTGAGTATAGAAAGATCGGCCACGAGGAGCTTCAACTGATCGGCAACACCTACGACGCGTTGAAAGTGATGATACTGAACCGCACCACCGGTGTGAGCGCAACTCTCTGGCTGGCGCCGGAGACTGGTCTGCTCCTGAAGACGGAGTCAATTCGGTCATCGTACCTTGCCGACGCGAGTATTCGTGAGCGCGTACAGACGGCCGAGTTTGACAGCAATATCTACGCGAAAGTGGGGACGGTCATTTCGAATCCGTGGGCGCTGTCCTACGTGAAGGTGCATGTCAAGGCCACCCCGGGTGGTATGTGGCTGACCCCCGAGGCATTAAACACGCCGGGCCAGACATTCGATGGAACGGTCACCGATAATCGAATCGATGGCGTCTTTGAGATTCGCTACGATCGCTACGATGGCAGCGACGCGCCACCCTTTCCTTTGGACTTCACCGATGTTGATTCGCTGAAGCCGTTTCTGGAGCCGTCGGACTTCATCGAATCGGATGAACCGGAACTGATCGCCGAAGCTAAGCGGATTACCGACGGCGCCGGCGATGCCTGGGAGGCAGCTACCCGTCTCAGCGAGTGGGTCAACGAAGAGATCGGCTATGACTTGCCCGGCGGTGGTACGGCCCTCGGGACGTACCGGCTTCGTCTGGGTGAGTGTGGTTCTCACGCGAACCTGCTGGCCGGGTTTTGCCGTGCGGTTGGTATTCCGGCCCGATGTGTGTTCGGCTGTATGTATGTCCCGGATCACGGCGGCGCGTTCGGACAGCATGCCTGGAACGAGATCTACATGGGTGATGCCGGTTGGATTCCGGTTGACTGCACCGTTGATGAAGTCACTTATGCCGATTGCGGCCATGTTCGCCTCGGCGTGTGGACCTCCAGAATGGCCATGCTCAATCCGGACACCATAGTCCTGCTGGACTACAGTGTCGGCGAGGGGACCTTCGCGGATCTCGTAAAGGCTACCAATATGGAGTATGCCGGCTTGGTTGGAGAGTACCGCGGTCCCGACAAGGTGCTCACTATCCTGACCCAGGATCAGCGTTTGGCAATCGATATCCCGGGACAGATGACCTTTCAGTTGAAAGACCCCGATGAGCACGGCGAGTGGTTCTTCGTGCTCACTGATCGGGTCTCGGTTTCATTCGACACCGATGCCTCCGGCCGCGCATCGTCACTTACGATCAACTCCCGCCAGCGCTTACCCCGTGCCCAGGATACAATTGCCATTGATATGAGCGGTATACCCGAGGCATTTCATGCCTACGTGGGCAAGTACAGCCTGCCTATGCAGAATGCACTTGTATCGGTGACCTGTGACGACAATCACTTGAATCTCGCGTTCTCGCAGGAACACTCCGTACGGATGGAACCCTCAGACGAGGGAGAGAGCTTCATTGCCAGGACACCTAAGAGTACGCTTGTTATCACCTTTGACCCGGGTGATGCCGGTACTGCGTCGGCGCTGAAATTCAGTGAACTGGTCACTTGTCCGAAGATTGCCGCAAAGGAATCAGCACACTGATCGATACAGCTTCGTCAACGTCGCAAGCTATCTGCGGTGGGAGGTGTCGGCCAGAGATCCGATACCTCCCGTACCGTTTGCTCTCACATATGTGATTGACTTTCCCCTGCCCCTCCGGTAGTCATGGAATGAGCACCGTAACTACCCAACCAAATCGACTCAAGCAGAGAGAACTGGAGGAACCGATGCCGATTCGCGATATGATCCTGCCCGAATTCGACCATGAAATGGCCAACACGCGCAAAACACTCGAACGCATCCCCGACAACACCTTCGAGTGGCGGCCGCACGACAAGTCCTACACCATGCAGCAGCTCGCCTCGCACCTGGCGCACATGCCGTCGTGGACGTCGTTCACGCTCAACGATGATTCCTTTGACACAGCTCCGACCGACGGGGAGCAGGCAACCACGCCGCAGGCGAAATCGACCGCCGACTTGCTCGATACCTTCGACAAAAACGTCGCCACCGCGCGCGAGGCCATCGCCAGTGCCGAGGATGCTCAACTGATGCCGCCGTGGAGCCTGAAAAAAGCCGGCGAGGTGATCTTTACGATGCCGCGTTTCGCGGTGCTGCGATCGTTCATTCTCAATCACACCATCCACCACCGCGCCCAACTGACCGTCTATCTTCGCCTGAACGATATTCCTGTCCCCGCCCTGTACGGTCCCTCGGCTGATGAAAGCATGGCGTAACCGAAGGTTGCAAATTTATGGTGGCGCACAGGGCCGCGAACGCATCACTGCGCACGAACGACCGCCAGACAAAAAAAGCCCGGCAACGCGTCAGAACACGTCACCGGGCATTGTCCCCGCGATTCGCATCTTGCGCTACTTCACCAGCAGCATCTTGCGCGTGCTCGTAAAGTCACCAGCCGTGATCTTGTAGAGATAGACACCGGTAGCCACCGCACTGCCGTCATCGGCCGTACCGTCCCACTCGATCGCGTATCGTCCGGCCGCCCGATGGCCGCGGTCGAATGTCCGCACCTGCTGACCCGAGACGTTGTAAATCGTCAGCGTCACTTCCGCCCCAACCGGCAGCGCATAACCGATTGTCGTGGTCGGGTTAAACGGGTTCGGGTAGTTCTG
>WJMS01000321.1 GCA_014727815.1 candidate division GN15 bacterium | reverse complement strand
TTCATCTGGTACAGTACACGCGCCAGCGAATACCCGATCTCATAGGACTCCGGGAAGAACCGCCAGGCGTAGCGATAGAACAGCGCGGCGCTGTCGAGCCGCCCGACCTCTTCCTGCAAAACGCCATTGATATAGAGTCGAAAGGCCTGGGCGCTGATCGGTTCTTGAGTACTGAACTCGCTCTCGTCTGTCGACTCGGCGGTCCGGCTGTTGGCGGGGACGGCGATCGATGCTCGCTTAGCCTCTTCCCCGACTGTGCCGGATGATCCCCCCCGGCCGGAGGAACAGCCGATACCGGCGAGGAAGATTGCCAACAGGATGAGTATGCCAGGTATGCGTGTCATAATATTCCAGGGCGGTTGAAGAAGTCCAATCGTTGTACTTCTAATAGTGCCGAAGGGAGACAAAAGTTGCAGATCAGTCGCCAATTAGCTTGAGGAAGCGGCGCTTACCGACCTTGAGAATCTGCTCACCGGCCAGGCTGAACTCGAAATCCGCGTCAGTCACCTTCTCCCCATTGAGGGTTACGCCGCCCCCGCCGATCAATTTGCGGGCCTCCCCGTTTGACTTCGACATTCCGGCCCTGGTCATCAGATGCACCAGGTAAATCTTCGACGGATCGAGGTCGAGCTTGCGGACTTCATTGGCCGTCATTTCCGGCATGTGATCGGGCAGCTGGCCTTTCGAGAAGATCCGCTCGAATTCGGCCCGGGCTGCCGCGCCATCGCCCTCTGCGTGATACATGTCCACCAACCGCTCGGCCAGCTTCTTCTTGATCTCCATCGGATTGACCCCCGGATCCTCGAGCGACTTGCCAATCTCCCGCAACTCCTCGAGTGTGATGTCAGTCGCCAGTTCGAAATAGCTGTAGATCAGATTGTCCGGGATCGACATCGCTTTGCCGAAAATCTCCCGGGGTGATTCTTCGATACCGATATAATTCCCGAGCGACTTCGACATCTTCTTGACACCGTCCAGACCAACCAGAATCGGCAGGGTGAGAATCACCTGCGGGGCAACCCCGTAGGCCTCCTGGATAGTCCGCCCGGCCAGCAGGTTGAAGGTCTGTTCGGTGGCGCCGATTTCGATGTCGGCCGTGATGGCGACTGAGTCGTAAGCCTGCATCAGCGGATAAAACAGCTCGTGCATCGAAATCGGTGTCTGCGCCTTCATGCGTTTGCTGAAGTCATCCCGCTCAAGCAGCCGGGCGACAGTGATTTTACTGGCCAGCTGGATGATCTCCTGGAAACCCATCTCTTTGAACCATTCGCTGTTGGCGCGCACTTCAGTACGCTCCCGGTCGAGCACCCGGAAGAACTGGTCCTGGTAGGTCTCGGCGTTGCGCCAGATCTCTTCGTAGGTAAGCATCGGGCGGGTCGAGGAGCGCTCCGACGGATCGCCTACCATAGCCGTGTAGTCGCCCACAATGAGTACGATCTGATGGCCTAAGTCCTGAAATTGCTTGAGCTTGCGAAGGCCGACCGTGTGCCCGATATGGATATCCGGGGAGGTCGGATCAAAACCCTGCTTGACCCGAAGCGGCGTGCCGGTCGCGATCGACCGCTTGATTTTCTCCCGAAACTCCTGCTCCGGCAGCAAGTCCACCGTGCCGCGGGATATCTCCGCCCACTGTCGCTCGAATTCTCTGTGTTGAGTTTTGTCCAGCGTTACCTCGTCCACCGTCATCTCCCATACTCATCTTTTTGATTCTATCGGCATATAAGAGGAGAGGTTCAGGATCCTCGGCTGTCCTGAAGTGATGAGAATAGTTGAAACCTGGCCGAAATGCAACGATAGATAGTAGAGGGACTATTTTAAGTTGACTTTGCACGGGACCTGCGGGTAAATAAGCGCCATGCCGGTATTTTCGAAAAATAAGACGCCGCGCCGCTACAATCGGAAGCGGGTGCGCAATTCGATCATTGCACTGATCGCGGTCATCATCCTCTTCGGGATCGTACTGATCTGGCAGACCTATCAGATCTACCAGACCGACCTGCCGTCGTTCACCCAGTTGCACAATATCGAGCCGAATCTCAAAACGAAGGTTTTTGATCGTAACGGCGACCTGCTCAAGGAGTTTTATTCGGAGAACCGGGCCCTGACCCCCTTCTCCGACATGCCGGAGCCGCTGATTGAAATGCTCATGGCCACCGAGGACCGGGAGTTCTACGACCACTGGGGTATCAACGTCCGGCGCGCCGCAATCGTGGCAGTCAACAACCTGCTCAAGATGGAGATCGAGGCCGGCGCCTCGACCATCACCCAGCAGCTTTCCCGGATGCTGTTTTTGAATCGCCGGCAGACCCTCGAACGCAAAATCAAGGAAGCCCTGACCGCGATCAAGTTGGAGCGAACGTACTCCAAGAATGAGATCCTGGAGATGTACCTCAACCAGTACTACTTCAGCCGGGGCGCCTACGGTATCGCGGCGGCATCGCACCTGTTTTTCGATAAGCAGCCCTCGGAGCTGGATCTCAACGACTGCGCGATCATTATCGGTCTGCTCAAAGGCCCCAATATCAACTCGCCGTTGAACAACCCGGACAAGGCGCTGCAGGCGCGCAACCGGGTGCTGCACTCATACCTTACGTATGGCGCGATTGACCGGCCGACATATGACTCGCTTCGCAGTCAGCCGCTGGAAATCTCCCCGCCCAAAGAGGAAGCCGGGACCGCTCCGTTTTTCACCGAGTGGGTCCGGCAACATATTCTCGAGACCTATGGCGAGGATGTGCTGTATTCCGGCGGCCTGAAAGTTTACACGACACTCGATGCCGGCCTGCAGGCGGAGGCCGAGGCAGCCCTTGAGAAGCAGCTGGCCAAGATCCAGGAACGAATCGAAAACACATACTCACTCAACAATACTGCGTATACCGAGACGGTCCCGGACACGGTCGATGAGTTTGGTGATCCGATCCGGCAGTACAAACAGATTCAGGGAGCCCAGGTCGCGATTGACAACAGCAACGGCGATATCGTCTCCCTGATCGGTGGACGCAACTGGGAGACGACCAAGTACAATCGGGCCGTGCAGGGCACGGGCCGGCCGCCGGGCTCGGCCTTCAAACCGTTCATCTACACCGCCGCGGTCGACAACGGCTTCCGGACGACCGAGATTATCGATGACAATCCAATCGTGCTCGATATCCCCGGCGCCAAACAATGGCGGCCACACAACTATGACAGCAAATTCCTCGGCCCGATCACGCTTCGTGACGGCATCCGGCTGTCGCGAAATCTCGTGGCGATTCGGCTGATGCTGCGGATCAATCCGGAAGAACCGATTTTCTACGCCCGCCGCATGGGTATCACCACCCCGCTTGAACCGGTGCCGTCACTGGCCCTGGGGGTCAGCGATGTTCGCCCGGTGGAGCTGGTCTCGGCCTACTCGACCTTCCCCAACCAGGGGATCCACATCCCCTATCGGTTTATCTACAAGATCGTCGATCGCTACGGCCGGGTGCTCGAAGACAACACGGCCATACGCAAAGAGGAAGTGCTGTCGGCCCAGACGGCGTATATCATGGTTGATCTGATGAAATCGGTGGTCGAATCAGGCACCGGTCGGGGCGCCCGCTGGCGCGGCTTTACCCGTCCGGCCGGCGGCAAGACCGGCACTTCGCAGAGTTTCTGCGACAACTGGTTTGTCGGCTACACACCGCAGATCACTTCGGGCGTCTGGATCGGGTTCGATGACCGGACCTCGATCGGCCGCGGCCAGGACGGAGCGACGAACGGCGTCCCGGTCTGGACCCAGTTCATGCTGGCCGCCCACGACACCCTGCCGATCCGCGAATTCGAGGAGCCGGAAGGCCTGGTTCATCTCGATGTCTGCCTGGAGTCCGGTGAGCTGGCGACCGACCGGTGTGTCAACGTCCGCAACGAGATCTTCACGGTCGACAACCAGCCGACGAATACCTGCCATATTCATCCGTCGAAGGGCCTCTACGTCCCGCACACCCGGGCCGATGATCTAGTGCCCGAAGACACGACCGATGAGCGGACACATTTCTGATCGATTGGCGACAGGCAAATCGGTATTGACATCCCCTGCAGGTCGCTATAGCTTTTGCAGCCTACCAAGTGAATGCCGGAGTGGTGAAACTGGTAGACGCAGGGGACTCAAAATCCCCCGATGGCAACATCGTGCCGGTTCGAGTCCGGCCTCCGGCATTTTGATCCCGCCTCTCCCCTGACATGTCGTGAGCACTCGACTTCACCCCCGCACGTGTTTCTGACTGCGGACGAGATTACCTTCCTTGACCTGATCCTTTTCGAAGTCGCTGATGTTGTTGATTGTTGTCTCCGCAATCGAAGTCAGCGCATCCCGCGTGAAAAAGGCCTGGTGACCGGTAATCAACACATTGGGGAAAGTGAGCAGCCGTGCAAACGTGTCGTCCTGAATCACCGTTTCGGAAAGATCCTTGAAAAACAGGTCTCCCTCTTCCTCGTAGACATCGAGGCCGAGATAGCCCAGCCGACGGGTCTTGAGGCCGCGGATCACCGCCTGGGTGTCGATTATCGCCCCGCGACTGGTGTTGATCAGCATGACCCCATCCTGCATCTGGTCAAGCGCCTGGTCGTCGATCAGGTGATGCGTGTCCGGTGTCAGCGGGCAGTGAATCGTAATGATGTGTGACTCGGCAAAGAGCTGCGACATCTCGACATACTCCACGCCCATCTTCTTACATTCCTCGTTCTCGACCACATCGTAAGCCAGCAGACGGCAGTCGAAACCCCGGAGAATGTGCACAACTGCGGCGCCGATCGTACCCGTGCCGATGACCCCGATCGTCCGGCCGCGCAGATCGAAGCCGAGCAGGTTTTCCAGCGAGAAGTTGCCTTCCCGCACCCGGTTATAGGCCCGATGTACTCGGCGGTTGAGGGCGAGAATCAGGGCAAGGGTATGTTCTGCTACAGCGTAGGGCGAGTAGGCGGGCACGCGCAGGATAGTCAGGCCGCGCTTCTCGGCTGCCTCGAGATCAACATTGTTGAAGCCGGCGCAGCGCAAGGCGATAAGGCGGATGCCATGGCCTGCAATTTTGTTGATGACTTCTTCGGAGAGGTCATCGTTGACGAATGCACAGACGGCGTCGAATCCTTCGGCCAGACGGCTGGTGCGCGGCTCCAGCCGGTTGGGGAAAAACTCCAGCGTGTGGCCGGCTGATTCGTTGGCCAATGCAAGGAATTGACGGTCATACGATTTGGTGCTGAATACGGCTACTTTCACGGGCTATCCTTTGCTCGTACGGTTGGCGATGTGATCCATATGTGGGAGGCTGTGAATTTACCGCATAATGTACGAAAAGACTCCGAGTTATGGCAAGTGTAAGCGGTCGGTCATTACCGATACGCTTTTGCCGCCCCACTGTCCAATCATCGATAAATCTCCCCCATTATCCAGAAATAGCTTGCAATACTGAACCTGTATTGTATCTTTTCACTAATTGGGTATCTTATCAAGCCAGGTTGGGGACCTGCCTATGTACACATCGCGATTGGGCTTGGCGATCTTCTTGCTTCTCGTTCTCTGCCTGTTTTCCCTGACATCCATCGCGTATGCCGCCGAAGATAGTCCGGCATCAGCATTTGTCGATCGTGACGGCGATGGCTTCAACGACAACGTCACAGACAGCGACAACGACGGTATCCCCGACTTCGCCGAAGCGACCCATGCGGCTGAGTCGATGGCCTCAGAGGGCGCCGGGGCAGGCTTCTTCTCCGAACTGGCGGCTGAGACTGCGTTTGAAACACACCTGAGCGCGATCGAACGATTTGCCTTGCGCGAGTTCACGACGCGGAGTCTGAACTCCTGCCGAAGTGATCTGGCACGCAGTTTCGACGGTAGCGGCGGTCCCGGGACAACCCTGGCCGGTGGTGGTGGCAATTGTGTGGGAGGGATCTGCTTCTGATGTCGCCCACCCGTCGCATCGGCGTCCTGCTTGCCGTGATGCTCTTTGCGTGCACAATCGCTGGTGAGGTTGCTGGCGTTGGGCCGGTATCGATCGAAGCTTCGCTGGCCGGCGGCAATACCCGCAATCTCCTGAAAGACTGGTCTTCTCGCGAGACCGCCTATTCTACCGCCGGCATTTCACTCGGTCTGCATCCACTGGCAATGGCAGAAATCGAGCTGATTGGTGAATACACTACCTATGGGCAACTCAGTTCCCTGAGCAACTTCCGATACGGCGCCGGCTTTACGCTCATACCGACCGGCGACAGCGCCCGCACCAGCCTGCTGCTGAGCGGCTTTTATCATGACCGGGACTATCGCGACCAGGTAACCGATGTCACCTCGACGGAGTTTTCGAGCAGCGAATACGAAGCTCGGGCCGGACTTGCCCACACGTTCACGAATTCGTTTCAGGCCCGCACGGGGCTGGTCTATCGCGCTACGGCATACGGCTCCGACGACGTTCGTGATCGCGAAGCGCTTGATTGGTATACCGGTGTGAATGTCACACTTCCGGGCCGGAATGTCCTCGACGTGGAAGCCGGCCTCACCCACGGTAATCTCGACTATGTGGCACAGAGCACTGGCGGTATACGGCCGGATCGCGCCTACGAACTGCTAGAGCAGGCTGACCTGAATACGTTTTATTTCTCACCCAGGCTGTCGCGACCGCTGGGATCGCGCACCGGAATCAGCCTGACCGTGTCGCACCGCCAGTTTGTCGAGCAACCCGACAGCGCGGTCGTCTACGGACATTCGACCGGCTTCCTCTCGCCCTGGGTGGCAAGCTACGAGGGGCAGGCGGTGGCGGTGAATGTGAAGACCTTTCTGATCCCGCGCCTCATCACAACGTTAGGTGCGGGCTACTGGTCAAAGGACTTTTTGACGACAGTGGAAACAACCGACGGTTTTCTGGGGCCTCAGGTGTCTACGCTGTTCGCTGAAGAACGCAGCGATGAACAGCGACGGGTCTTTCTTAATCTCCAGTGGCCCATCACCGGTCGCGGCGGCTGGTTCATTGAACCATCACTGTACCTTGGCTACGTGAGTAATTCATCGACAATCGACGTGTACGACTACACCGATTTGTCGGTGTCGACCGGCATTAGCGTCCGACTGTAACACCGGCCGCCTCACCGGCGCGCCGGTTTTGCTTTGCATAGACACAATACCTATAGACGATTGCGTTGGGAGACACAGAATGAACAGACACAGATTGCAGTTACTCGCGCTGATCGGTGTCCTGGTGATCTTTGCCGCCGGCTCGACGCCGGCTGACAATGTCGAGATCATCCGTGAACCGGCCGGTCATGTTGCTGAGCAAGCAGCGACGACGTTCGACGAGGCTGAGAAGCGGGCCGACTACACCGGCACGATACGGGTCTATATTGTCGAACCGGAATCGCGCTGGTGGGATGTCCAGGGCATTCACTATGACTTCGGCTTTCTCGATTTTGGTTTGGTGGAAGCAATCATGGTGCCGGAGAATGGAGTCTGGCAGAGCAACTTCGAATGGAATGCCACTACCGCCGGCTGGTCAGGCGTCACTCAAGACAATATCCAGGCGACAGTCGCGCTGTTTAACAGTAGCGGCTACACGGCCGATGCCTACCCGGGTTACGGCTACTGGTTTACGGCACACGATGCCGACGCTGCTGCTGCGGCCACTCCCGGGACGGTCGGCTGGAATGAAACGGCGCCCGGCTTCACCCATACGGTCTTCATCGAACAGGGAACGTCGACTTCCTGTGGCTACTGTCCCGCCGCCAGTGCCGCGCTCGATGACTGTTACACCAACTACGACTATCCGATGCATTACGTTGCCCTGATCGGTGATCGAGTACAGAAGGCGTACGACCGCTTGAATCTGGATTACAATTTTCCCGGCTACCCTTCGGTTTTCTTTGACGGTGGCGACAGCGTGATGGTTGGCGGTCCGAGCACGTCCGGTCCCTACCGTCAGCTTATCCAGGACTGTGGTCAACGGACGGTAGCGCCGCTCGACATGGTTGTGGCGGTTGACTGGTTACAGGATTATCGCATGGCCGTGCGAATCAAGATCGGCAACAATGTCCCGGCCAATACGGCACCACCGATTCCGGCCAGCCCGAGCGGTCCGGTTTCTGTCCAGCTGGATGCGCCTCACGACTTTGAAGTGACCGTGAGTGATCCTGACAATGACAGCGTGCTGGTCCAGTTTGACTGGGGTGACGGCAGCAAGCTGTCCGAGTGGATGGGGCCGTTCGCCTCAAGTGAGGTCGTGGCGGCGTCGCACTCCTATGCGCAACCCGGAACATACGAGGTGAAGGCTCGGGTCGATGATCGCTTCGGCGAGGTTACCGAGTGGTCGGCGGCTCTCTCGGTCTATGCAGCCTGTTGTCTCGGTACGACCGGAAACGTCAACAACGATCCCGCCGGCAATGTCGACCTCCCCGATGTTATCTTTCTGGTCAACGCACTCTTCCTGGGCGGCCAGACGCCGGTCTGCCCCGCCAGCGCCAATGTCAACGGCGATCAGGAATGCAATGTCGATCTACCGGATGTGATATATCTGGTCAACAGCCTCTTCCTCGGCGGCCCGGCGCCTGTCCCGTGTGACCCGGCCTGCGAATAACAACGGACAACACGATACTGCACGAGGGCGAATACCGAAGGTATTCGCCCTCTGTCATTTCAACAGACCTCCACCGTACCTCTACTCCCCTTACGCTGGTGTACGCCTTGGAAATGCCTATCACACGCCCGGATTAAACCTTGACTGGATGGGGCGATGTTTACTATATTGAACACGGCTGGCACAACTGGTAAGACACCCTATTTCTTTCTCGACAAGTAACGCGGTTCGTCATCGCCGCGCTTACAATCACAGGTAGTAGTTCGCATTTGTTGATGTCCCACGGTGTCGTCTGCGGGCCCGTCGGCCAATGCTCTTCGATCAATCCACAGAGGAGGAGTCTCTCATGTCTCAACGCACATGGATCGTTGTTCTTGCGTGTTGTCTGCTGGTGGGCTTGTTTGGACAGGCAAGCGCAACCATACACAACGTCGCAATTGGCAACAATTTCTTCAGTCCGGCCGAGATCACCGTCAATCACGGTGACACCGTTACCTGGACGTTGACTGCCGGTACCCACACCACCACGTCCGCCGCCTCATCGCGCAAGACGTGGAATTCGGGAGTGATGAACACCGTGGGCCAGACCTACACGATTATCATTACACCGCTCGATGGTCCGGGACCGTTTGACTACGACTGTACGATACACGCCGGCATGTCCGGTCGTATTGTCGTACAGGGACCGTCCCCGAACTCAGTCGTCGCTCCCGGCGCCTCGTCATTTGGCGACCAACTCAACCCATCGATTGCCATCGGTGAGTTCGGACGGGGCTCGGCAATGTCGGTGTACACGAATTTCACGGCTCCCGGCGCCTTTGGCCCGACCGTCATCGGCTGGTCATGGACAGCTTCGGGCGGTACCCCCGGCACCTGGACGAGCGCCGTCAAACCACCGGATCCGCCGTACACCCAGGAATGGAATTCCTGGATTTCGGCTGTTGGCGGTGCGGCCGGCGGCAGCTATGTGATGGTCGGGGCGCAGCGCGACGGACCGCCCTGGGTGGCGCCCAGCAATGCGATTGTTGCCAATGTCTCCCCCGGTCTTGGCACCGGCTTTGGTGTCGGTGTGCCGCTGTTGACGAGCATAACCGGACGGTGGCTCGACTACCCGGTGGTTGAGGTCGACGATGGTCCGGGCAGCAGCGGCTTTGGCGATGCGCTCTTCTCGTGGGTATCGCTGGTTGACCTGACCGGCGGCGACAGCGATGGGAACGGGAATCCGTATGACGACGCCGGAGATCAGTATGACATCTGGACGGCCTCCTCGTCCATCGGCGGTGGCAGTGCGCCTGCCTATCCCGCCTTCACGGCGCCGTTCATTCACTTCTCCGGACCGATGTACGCGGCTTCGCCCGCATCACACCGTCCGGCGATCGATATCGCCGGGGTGGGCAACCCGCTATTGCCACCCGGCGGCGCCTATGTCGCCTGGATGGATGTTGTCGGCGGCGCTATCCTGATCGACGCCACCCCTACCCCGGGCGCCGGCGCCGGCTGGGGCGCCCTTACCGGCGGCACCGGGCCGCTGGCTGTGCTTGGCTATATCCCCGTGCCACCGGTGATCAACCCGGGGATCGCGGCGGCCAACGCGGTTACTATCGCGTGTGACAACTCGCCCTCGAGCGCCTGTCCCGGAGCCGTCTATCTGGCCTGGACCGATGCCGTCACCGGCGATGTCGACATCATGTTCGCGGCGAGTTTCGACGGCGGACTGACCTGGTCGGCGCCGGTGCGGGTCAACCAGGACCCGATCGCCAACGGGGCCGATCAGTGGGCGCCGCATATGCGAGTCGATGAGTATTCGGGAGACATCCTGATCAGCTACTACGATCGACGCAATTCACCGTTGAATACCGATATCGAGGTCTGGTTGTCTCGATCGTCCGACTGTGGCGCGACCTGGTCCGATTGCGTGCTGACCGACTCCGGTCCGTTCCCGCCGATCTCCGCAACGACCAACGGTTTCGCGCAGCTCGTCGGCGACTACCTGGGCACCGACCAGCACCTGCTGCAGGGCCCGGGTTTTGTCTGGAATGACTCTCGCAACGGTATGGACCAGGACGTTATGTTCGGCGCCCCGACCGACTGCTGTGTCGGTTTGACCGGCGATATGAATGGCGACGGTAACACCGATCTGGCGGATATCATCTATCTGGTCAACGCCCTGTTCAGCGGTGGACCAGCGCCGCTCTGTGCGACAGAGGCCGATGTCAACGGATCGGGCACGACCGATTTGCCCGACGTCATCTATCTCGTCAATGCGCTCTTTCTCGGTGGACCGGCGCCCGTGCCCTGTCCCCCCGACTGCTAACACACACTGTTCGAAAAAAAAGGGGTCGGCCTGTGGCGGCCGACCCCATCCTCACAAGAGAGGATCCCGGGGAGGGGATTTGCTAGATGCGCTCCAGTTCCTGCTCGAAGCGCGTCACCAGGTCATCGAGCTGGTTAACCACCGCCTGCACGGTTTGCGGCTTGGTAAGGTCCACGCCGGCCGCCTGTAACTGATTCATCGGATAGTCGTTGCCACCCGACCGCAGTAGATTGAGATATCGTTTCAACGCCGCTTTGCGAACGGCATCATCTTCGGATGTAATCTCCTGTACCAGCTCGGCTGAGGACGCGAAGCAGGTGGCATACTTGTAGACATAGTACGGTGAGCCATAGAAGTGCGAAATGCGCGTCCAGGTCGAGCCGTAGTAATCATCAAGCTCGACCGCATCGCCGTAGTACTCCGTCAACAGCGAAAAATACAGTTGACGCAGCACATCGGCGGTAATCGGCTTGCCTTCCTCGACCATTTTGTGCGCCTGCCATTCGAAGTCGGCAAACATCACCTGCGTATAGAATGTCCCGAGAATATTCTCGATCGCATGCTGCAGCAGGGCCACCCGTTCTTTCGGGTCGCTGGTGCGTTCCATCATATACTCGAGAAAGAGCGCTTCGTTCAGGGTCGACGCCACTTCGGCAACAAAGATCGTATAGTCGGCCGTCGCAAACGGCTGCGACTCATATGAGAGCTGCGTGTGCATGCAGTGGCCGACTTCGTGCGCGACCGTAAAGACATTGTCGAGCGTGCCGTTGTAGTTCAACAGCAGGTACGGATGCACACCGTACACGCCGGCCGAATAAGCCCCGCTCGTCTTGCCCTCGTTCTCGTACACATCGATCCACCGATCGGTGAACACCTGTCGCATCTTGCTCTGGTACTCTTCACCGAGTGGCGCTACCGAGGCAATGATCTTCTCGGTGATGTCATCGTATTGGTAAGTCTTGTCAATGTCGACAATCGGGATCGAACCGTCGTACAGGTGATAGGTCTCCAGTCCCAGCTTTTCTTTGCGAAGGTTGATGTACCGTCGCACCGGCGCCGTCCCCTCCTTCACGGTCGTCAGCAGGGTCTCGAAGACTTCGGTCGGCACGTTGTCACCGAACAGGGCCGCCTCGAGGGTCGAATTGTAGTTGCGCGCCTGCGCCAGGGCCCAGTCACGCTGCAGGACGCCGTTGTAGATGGCCGCATACGTGTTGACATTCTCGTGGTAGACACGGTAGTGCGCTTCGAAGGCCTTGCGACGGTCGGCCTGGTTGCGATTGGTCGAGAGGATATGGTAGTAGTTGCCCGGCGTAACTTTCACCGTCTCCCCCGACGACAGGGTGATCTCGGGATATTCGATGTCCGAGGTCGACAGTTCATCATAAATACTGCCCGGGGCCGAGTTCAAACGGCTGAACCGAGACAAGAGAAGCTCTTCGTCCGATTCAAGCACGTGTTCCTGCGAGCGATACAGGTTCTCGATACCGAACCGATAGGGAGCGAGTTCGGGCGACTTATCCAGCCAGCCCTTCATCGTGTCCCACGGGATGGAGAGCAGTTCGGGATTGAACCAGGAGGTCTTTGAGTTGAACTCGGCATACAGGATCTGAACTTCCTGCAGCCTCGCACTGACCTCGTTGTTCCGGGTATCGGTGTCGCGCATCAATTGCGGATAGCGATAGACTTTGTAAAGCAGCATGCCCAGCTTGTCACCGAGCCGGTAGGCCTTGAGCAGTTGATCCGGTCCCTGCCCCAGCGTGCCCTCGAGTCCGGCATACTGGTCCATGAGCGTGCGCAGTTCGGCCATGCCGGCCTCCCACGCGTCCCAGTCGGCGTAGATGTCGGAGAAATCCCATTTGTACTTGTCAGGGATGGAATCCCGATTGAGGCCGTACGGTCCGGCCACTGCTGTCGAGCCAAGTGCAAGAATTCCCAAGAGCACCGCCAGCACAGACACGGTGCGGCGCAACGTCGTAGCTGTCTGCATGAGAAAGTCCTTCAGTGAGCAGGTGAGTCGTTCCCCGGGGGTCGTGTGAGGCGAATCGGCCGCGGGCGTATCATATCAAGTGTATACGCATGACGAGCTTAGCGGGTTGCGTCGGTCTCGGCTGATTTTCCCCGAGACCTGTTGGTGAGCCAGTGTAAACGCAGATTCTGCTTGAAGTCCGGCCGGCAACCGTCGTTATTCGATTACAGACGAAGTTCTCCGGGCTCAACGGCCGATTCCAGCTAACCATCAGGCACAAAGGGCACCTCGCTATGGCGGACAAGTTCATCTTCACGATGTTGCGACTCAATAAGTTCTATGGCCAGAAGCAGGTCCTGCGGGACATCAACCTGAGTTTCTATCCCGGCGCCAAAATTGGTATTGTCGGCGAAAACGGGGCCGGGAAATCGACCGTTTTGCGCATCATGTCCGGTCGCGATGATGAATA
>WJMS01000320.1 GCA_014727815.1 candidate division GN15 bacterium | reverse complement strand
TCGCCGCCAACCGCAAAGTGCACATCGTTGTCGACCGGGATAATCACATCGCCGGAGAAGACAATCGGCAGACCGCGCGGGTCGGCCGAACCACCGACCCGGAAGGTGAGCGGCAGGCGGTCCTTTTCTTCACCCAGACTCGAAAGCTGGAAACCGAGATTCTGGATCGCTACCCCGGCCGTATAGCGGCTGCGGAACGTGTTGTAGCGGGCGCCGACATCGAGAGCAACGCCGGTAGCCGAATACTCATCGAGCTTCTCGTAGATGAACTTCATGGTGGCGCCGAACTTGTAGCTCTCACCGCGCGAGGTGGCCGCGCTGATCGCAAAGACCATGTCGCCGCCGCCAAACTCGCCCAATTCGTTGCCGACTTCGTCAGTCTCCGTGAAGTCACCATAGTCGAGATAGCTGATATAGCCGCCGATCATGGTGCCGTAGCGAATCTCGTGCAGATAGCCGACCACACCGCTTTGCAGGTCGACGAAGTAGTTGTGGTAGCCGGCGATGTACCGGTCACCCTCCATCGAGGCGATCCCGGCCGGATTGTAATACAGCGCCGTCTCGTCGTCGGCCAGGCCGGTGAAGGCGCCACCCATCCCGACCGCGCGGGCGCCGATATTGATCTTGAGGAAACTGAAACCGGACGTACCGGCGTTGACGTTGGCGTCTTTGGCGACGACACCGCCGCCAACCAAGAAGCCGACACATACTGCGGCTATGAGAAACTTGCGAATGGCAGTCAAATACATGCACCCGTCCTTCGATCGATTGGCTCTCATACTGTCATTGGCAATGGCTCGAATAGTATACCTCGCAGACGGGCCGTAACAAAGTAAAGATTACCAGGATTTGGTCGTGCGGTTGATGATTGCCTGCACCAGGCGTTCGCCGGCGCGCCGCTGACCGTCCTCCTCGGTCTCGCTCCCCGCCTCGTAGATACCCTCCTGGGGCATCGCCTCTGACCAGACCTCGGTCTGGTCGTCGGCATCGATCAGGGAGACCGAAAAATCCATCAATATCTTATACGTCTCAACATTGTCGTTTTCATCAAATTCGTTGGCCACCCGGCGGTAGCTGGTCAGGGTTGCCTGCAGCAGGGCATCGGCGGCATCCGGCGAGACGACCTTGATATTGCCGTCGGCAATGAAGGCATCGATGACGATCTCGGTCAACCGGTCGGTCAGCCCGAACTCATCGGTGTTGTTATCAAACCGCTCCACGGCAATCGTCCGGATCGCCGATTTGCCGGCCGGATTGAACGTATAGACACCACAACCGGTCACCGCCAGGATCAGCAGCACCAGCGCCATGTAGCCGAGTTTCATCATCTACTGGACGATTCCTGAAAGACGATTGTTCACCACCACCCGGCCGTTTTTGATCACCAGCCGGGCCGGATTGATCCCATAGTGATAGGGCAGTTCCCGGTAGTCGGCGATATCCCAGATGGTGATGTCGGCCTGACGGCCGGGGATGATCTGGCCGAGCTGCCCGCCGCGGTTGATCGCACAGGCAGCATTGACCGTCACCGCCGAGATCGACTCGGCCGCCGTCATCTTGAGCTGCAGCGCGGCCAGAGAAATGATCAGCGGCAGCGATTCGGTATAGCTCGAGCCGGGATTGCAATCAGTCGAGAGCGAAACCGCCACGCCCGCCTCGATCATCTTCCGCGCCGGGGCATACTGTGAATGCCCCAGGGCGAAGGTCGTCCCCGGCAGCAGCACGGCCACCGTGCCTGCCCGGGCCATGGCGTCGATCCCGGCATCGGAGATATAGACCAGATGGTCGGCCGAGACAGCCCCCATTTCGGCCGCCAGATCGGCGCCGCCGAGCGAAGTCAGCTCATCGGCGTGGAACTTCAGCGCCAGCCCGGCCTCCCTGGCCGCCTGCTGCACCCGCCGGGACTGCTCGATATCGAAGACGCCGTCTTCGGTGAAGATGTCCGAGAACTCGGCCAGTCTCTCGCGCACCACAATCGGCAGCATGTCGTTGTTGACCAGGTCGATGTAATCGTCGGTCCGACCCTGGAATTCATCGGGGATTTCATGCGCGCCCAGAAAGGTCGGGACCAGGTCAAGCGGGTGCGACTTGTTCAGGTCGCGGATGATCTCGAGAGTCATGATCTCCGACTCGGTCGAGAGACCGTAGCCGGACTTGGCCTCGATCGTCGTCACCCCGAACATCAGGATCCGGTCGAGTCGCTGGCGGCTCTTTTCGGTGATGATCTCGCGCGGGGTGGTGCGAAGGTCCCGTACCGAGGCCCGAATACCGCCGCCGGCTTTGGCGATCTCCATGTACGATTTCCCCTGAATCCGCATTTCGAATTCCTTTTCGCGAGTCATCGCAAAGACCGGATGGGTATGGGGATCGATGAAACCGGGCGTCACCACCGCCCCGTCGGCATCGACCACGATAGCGTCGTCATCGAGCGTGATCGACTGCATCACCGCATCGGCGTCACCGGCGGCGACAACCTGTCTGTCGGAGATCGCCACCGCACCGTTGTCGATCAGGCCGAGTTGACTCAGTTCCGGTCCGATGCGCGGCACCGGACCATCCATCGTGATCAGCTGTCCGATATTCTCGATAAGCAGGGTGACATTGTCCTGCGGCATGAGCACTCCAGATTTAGCGTTTCTTCAGCATCGGGATCTTCACCCCGGCTTTTTTGGCAAACGACTCTGCTTCCTTATACCCGGCATCGACATGACGCATCACGCCTGTCCCCGGATCATTGGTCAAAACCCGGTTGAGGCGCCTGGCCATCTCTTTGGTGCCGTCGGCGACAACAACCAGCCCGGCATGGATGGCGTTGCCGATCCCGACTCCGCCGCCATGATGGATCGACACCCAGCTGGCGCCGGAGACGGCATTGAGCAGGCCATTGAGCAGGGGCCAGTCGGCGACCGCATCGGAACCATCCCGCATCGATTCGGTCTCGCGGTAGGGCGAGGCGACCGAGCCGCAGTCGAGGTGGTCGCGGCCGATCACGATCGGCGCGGAGATTTTGCCCTTCTTGACGTACGTGTTCATGATGTCGGCAAACTTCGCCCGCTCGCCGTAGCCGAGCCAGCAGACCCGCGACGGCAGGCCCTGGAAGGGGATCCGTTCGGCGGCCAGGTC
>WJMS01000319.1 GCA_014727815.1 candidate division GN15 bacterium | reverse complement strand
CCTTACCGGTTTGCCGCCCTGGCTCTGGCTGCTGGGCGGCAAGGCCGCCACTGTCGTCGGCATACTCACGCTTCGCCTCCGGTACGGCGCTGTGCTCGTACTTGTCGCCATCCTCTGTCTTTCCGGCTTTCACTACGCTCTGCGTTATCAGCAGGTCGGCCCGCATCATCTCAAACACCTGGCCGAGCGATCCACCCGGTTTGACATCTATGGCCGCGTTGTCGATTGGCCGTTGCTTCGAGCCGACCGGACCGAAATCACCATCGAACCCGATTCACTGGTGGCCGATCGATGTTACCGCCCCGATGGCCTGCTCCTGCTGAAAGTCACCGACACCACCACGGCCGTCCAGCGCGGCGACCGACTTGCCTTCACCGCCCGCGTCTACCCGGTCCGACCCACGCCATCTTCGGCCGGCTTCGACTACGGCCGTTATCTGAACCTCAAGGGAATCTACGGTGTCAGCTACCTGCCGACGCTGCTGACCGTGCGAGTCGACCGGCGCGGGGCCGTGGGGTACTTTGCGTTTATCGATGCAATCCGCGATTACATCATCGACGTCTTCACGAGCGATTTGACCCCGACCGCCGCAGCCTTGGCCAAAGGCTACCTGCTCGGTGAAACCCGGGACATTCCGCCCGACATCTACGCCATGTTCCGTGATTCCGGCACCCTGCATCTGCTGGCGGTTTCCGGCTCGAATGTCGCCCTCGTGCTGTTGTTCGTGCACCTCCTGATTCGTCCCCTGCGACTGCAGCGAACAACCCGTCATGCCGTCCTGCTGGCCGTGATCGTGGTCTACGCGGGCCTCTGCTACTTCGAACCGTCGGTGATGCGGGCGTCGCTCATGGCCGCCCTGGTAATCCTGGCGCGCATCGCCCAGCGCAAAGTCAATCTCAACCAGATCATCGCCCTGACGGCAGCCATCATTCTCCTGATCGATCCCGGTGAGTTTTTCGGAATCGGCTTCCAGTTGTCATTCGCGACCGCCTGGGGCCTGATCTTCATTACGCCCAGGGTCGCCGCTCAATTCGAACGCTACCATACCCGGCGCTGGTACCGCTGGCTGGTCTTCCCGCTGATAATCGCGCTGATCGCCCAGATCGTCTCGACACCGCTCGTCGCCCTGTATTTCGAACGCTTCCCGCTCTATTCGGTCCCGGCCAACCTGATTGTCGTGCCGCTGGTGTCAATCGGGGTGGTGGGAGTGCTCGCCCTGCCGCTCGTTCACCTGGTCTGGCCGATGCTGGGTCTGCTGGCGGGCAGTCTTGTTGATCCTGTCGTGCGCGCTGCCGTCTTCGCCCTGCAGTGGTTTGGCGGAACCGACCTGCCGGTGGTCGAACTCACCGGTCACATTGGAGAACGCTGGTTGCTGGCGTTGACGTTGTTCGCCTACTCGGCGATGATTATCGCTACGCTTGCGATCACCAGCAAGCGGGCTCGACGGACGCTCGTGTTCTTTACCATCGGCATCGCGGTGTCGGCACTCACTCTAGTTGCTTTCCTGCCGGGAAAGAGCGATGGGGCGACCGTACATATCGAACGTCTCCCGGGCGGTGTCGTGACTCTGGTGACGCAGCCCGATGGCTGCGCCGATGTCATTGTCACCTCGCTGGTCGGCCGGCCCTACCCGATCGATGAACGGGTGATCACGCCGATACTCACGCGTGCCGGGGTCGACACGGTTCGCACGGTTTCGGTGCTGCAGGCCGACTATGCCGCAATCGATGATGTCGTCCGGCTCGCTCATGCGTGGAACGCCGGGCAGCTATTGATTCCGTCAGACATGCGCGCTGCGGTAAGTAGCGTCATGCGGCAGTTCTCAGAAGACTCCGTCTCACTGTGCTCGCTGGTCGTGTTTGGTGATGAGACATCGGCTCCCGAGCAGGCAGGTTTGTCACTTGGGAGGCTCGGGGCGTGCCTGGCGACACCAGGCCGAATCGTCCTCGTCTGTGAGAAACTCCAGCCGGCTCATCTTCGTCCCGGCGCCGATCAGCGCGACCGGGTCCTTGTCGTCGGCAGGACCTGGACGCCTGCGGCCGAGGACTGGATTCGCCTGAGGACGGCCGGCTATAGTCTGATTGTCGCAGCTTCTATCCGGCCGAATCAGGCGCTTTCCGATGATTTGGCGCAGCAGCTTTCGGCCGAATCCCTCCCGGACTATCTCCACGATCTTAAGCGTATGGGACCGTTAAGGTTGTCATCGATTGACCGAAATCGCCCGAGCCGTTGAAACAGCCGGCTCGCTTCCCACCTTTCGGATTAAGAAAAACCGGTAATATCCCGATAACTAAAGAGAAATGCCGAATCAGTTCGACCACCTCAAGTAGGGGCGCCTACAGGATTGTGACATGAGCCTGTCCGGAAACCTCAAGACAGTATCGTTTCCCGATATCCTGCAGCTTCTGGCTACCGGCAAAAAGACCGGTATCCTCGAGTGCAAGACGGCGACACGACAGAAGGAAGTTGCCTTCCGTGACGGCAACATCATCTTCGCCTCGTCGGTGAACTCCACCGAAGACCTGCTGGGCAATATGCTGCTCAAGCGCGGCAAGATCTCCAAGACCGACCTGGAACGGGCCATTACGCTGCACAAGCAGACCGGCCGCCAGCTCGGCACCACCCTGGTCGACATGAACCTCTTCAGCAAGGAAGAGGTCGGCGAATGCCTCAAGCTGCAGATCGAGGAGATCGTCTACAATCTCTTCTCGTGGCGCGAGGGCGATTTCATCTTCCACGAGGGCTCGGCGCCCAAAAACGCCCCGTTCCTGATCGAACTGAACACGATGAATGTCATCATGGAAGGGACACGGCGGATCGACGAATGGATGGAGATCCAGAAGGTGCTGCCGCCCGATGATGTCGTATTGCGGATCAATACCAACCCGAAAGTGAAGCGGGAAGAACTGACGATTTCGATGGAAGAGTTCAGGCTCCTCTCGCTGATCAACGGTGAACGCACCGTGCCGGATTTGATAGATCTTTCACCGGTCGGCGAATTTGTCACTTGCCGAGCGATCTACCGACTGATTGTCCAGGGACTGATCGAGTCGGCCGGCAAACGGGAAGGCCAGGAGGAGCAGAAGGAGGACGAGGAAGAGATCGTGCTGTCGATCGTCTTCAGGCTCTACAACCACTGCTTCTATCGCATTCGCACACTGGTCGAAGATATCGTCGGCCCCGACAATACCCGCTTTCCGTCCTTCTCGGCGCAGTATCGCACCGGGGTGCTGACCTTCTTCCCGGGAGTGGACCCGGAGTCGGATTTGATGCCGTCGTTCGATCGCTTTCTGACCGCCGTGCGCGCCATCCCGCCGTCACTGCGCTTTCATACGCTCATGTCGTCGCTGGAGCGGATGCTTTCCGAGCAGCTCGTGTATGTTTACCAGTTGCTCGGCAACGGCGTCTTTCGCGATACCGTCAACGCCGTCAAAAAAGAGATCTCCGAACCACTGGCCACCCGGCGCGAACTGGTCAAGCGGTACAGTGTGGATGAGAATTTCTACAGCATCCTCAAGAGAGCGGACAAAACCGTCAAACTGGTTAGAGGATAAACATGAAACGATCGGTTATGTTGGGTCTGCTGCTGGCGCTCGGAAGTTCCGGGAAGGCCGAGGCGGCGAACCTGGCGGTCATTACCACCCCACCCGTATTACTCAGCAGCGCAATATTTATTGTTGCGGTTGGCTGTTTGATTCTGTGCATTCAAGTGCTTGGTAGTCTCAAGGGAGGCTTGCTGAGTAAGAGCTGGCAGATGTTCCTGGTGGGCTTTGCATTACTGGCCGTCAGTCAGATCGTCCTGGTGCTCCACGCGATCGACGTGGTCGCGATTCCACCGTACGTGGTGCCGGCAGTACTGACCGCCATGAGTGCGGCCTTCCTGTACGGCCTGCTGGTTACACGACGGACACTGGGGTGAGCTTGATTTCGGTTGACATAAGTTAATGTCAAATTTATAATTACATGTTACGAAAAAGTGCCGATTTCGTAACGCGCTGGTGCAAAAAGGATTACAATACTACCACTGATGACCGTTACCGCCGACATAGATGAACGGATCGCCAAGTGCCGCCGTATTCTCGATCAGGACCCGAATTCCCAGATCTTTGCGGCGCTTGCCGAAGCGCACCGGAAAAAAGGTGAACTGGACAAGGCCTTTCGGATCTGTCAAAACGGCCTGCGCATTCACCCGTCGTACGGCTCGGCGCATATCGTCATGGCCAAGGTCAATCTCGACCGGGGCATGTATGACTGGGCCGAGGTAGAGGTGAACAAGGCAATCGAACTGGAGGGCAACAATCGGGCGACCGAGCTGCTGCTGGCCGAGATCCATATCTACAAGGGCGAATTCGTGAAAGCGATTCGCCTGCTGAAGAACCTGCACCAGGCCGACCCGAACAATCCGCAGATCAAGCGGTTGCTCGACATTGCCCAGCGTATCCCGGAGGAGCAGAAGGTGATGGTGCAGCAGCAGACACCGCCGGCCCAGGAGCCGACCGAATCCGACGAGACGCCGCCGGCGCCCGAGGAACCGGCCGAGGAAGCGCCCCTGAGCAGCCTCGAGGTCCTGCAGCAGGCCCTCCTGCTGGACAATCTCAACGGCGCTCTGTTCATCGACAACGAAGGCCTCGTTGTCGAATCGGAATGGTCGGTGGCGATGGATGAAGCTACTTGCGGGGCGACCCTGGCCGAAGTTTGCAACTTCCTGACCCAGGAGTTGACCCGGACCGAATTCGGCAAAACCCGGGCGCTGTTGATCGAGTCCGGTCAGCACGTGCTGCAGGTGAACCGGCTCGATGGCGGCATGTTTGTGTTCGCCGCCGATCGATCGATCAACCTGGGCAATCTTCGGGTAAAGACAGCGGCACTGGTGGAGCGATATCTCAAGAGTCAGGCAGGAAGCTAGTATGGAATTGACCGGACGGATAGCACGACGAATCGCCTTGCTGGCGGTCACCGCCCTGATCTTACCACTGGCCGTATTCCCGGAGCAGTTCGGGATGCAGCTCGGGCGCGCGGCGCTGGTGTATCTCTTCTACGAGGTGGTCTACTACGGCTTCGTGGCCTACCTGTTCCATCGGCGCGGATCGTTGATACAGCTGGCTCAGGTGGCCGGGATGTGTCTCGTCTTCCGGCTCGCGCTCGGCGCTGTGTTCGGTCTGATTATCGCGGCTATGTACGGCATGCACCTGTCGGTCTCCCTGGCTCTCGGCCTCTCGAGCTACCTGCCGGTCGTGGTCTTTCATGTCGCGGTGACGCCGTTTATTCTCAAGCCGATTGTCGACCAGATAATCAAAGTTTCGACGCGCCGGCGGTTTGTGATAACCCCGCTGACTGACGATGAACCCGAGGCCGGGCCGCCGTCGGCCGGTCAGCCCCAGGTGCCGGTTTCCAACGACAATCGAGCATCGGGTACGGAGACGCCTATGTACGAATCTCACCGTCCGGAAGCGACCGGCCCCCAGCGGTCGACCTCTGCTCCGGCTATCAGCGCCGACACCAACGGTTTCGAACGGGCCGTGCGTTATATCGGGGAACACGGTTCGGTCTATTTGGCCGCCATCATCGATAGCGAAGGTCTGTTGATGGCCAACTTCTACCGCGGCGAGTATGAGCCCGATGACTGGGCGCCGCTGGCCCTGCTCTTCTACGAATCGAACCAGCGCGTGCTGGCCCGCAACGGCCTGACCAATCCCGATCGCGTTGATCTGCGCCTCGACGACCGTCGCGTCGTGACCGCCCGCCAAAATGAATACTCGCTGATGGTGGTGGCCGACCGCCAAAGCGACGATGTACTGAATATCCGGATCTCCCAGGGGCTGGAGATCATCGCCAAATACGTAACGGAACGCTACGCGTCCATGCAGGATGGCAACGCGGAGAGGACATATGTATCAGGTACTGAATGAACTGAACAAGACGGCCGGGGTGACCGGTTCGATGGTGGTGGGTAACGATGGTATCGTGATTGCCGCCGATCTCGATGCGCGCTTTGAGAGCGACACGATCGGCGCCCTGGCGGCCTCGATTACCACCAACATCCAGAAATCACTCGATCGCCTGCAGACGGCGCCGCTGGTGCAGGTGACGATCGAGGCGGAGAACGGCAAACTGTTTTTCGTCGATGCCGGTATCGGCATCCTCGTGGTCACCACTGAGCGGGACGTCAACATCGGGTTGATCCGTCTCGAAATCAAAAACGCCATCCGTCAGTTGAAGCTGGCCGGATAACGAGTTGAATCAACATCGGGAACGACGATGGTATCAATTAACTACTCCGCCCGGGAAGTCTGCTGCAAGATTGTCTACTACGGACCGGGACTGTCCGGGAAGACGACCAACCTGCAGTACGTCCACTCGAAAGTACCGCAGAATACCCGGGGCAAGCTCATATCACTGGCGACCGAGGCTGACCGGACCCTCTATTTCGACTTTCTGCCGCTGAATATCGGGTCGATCAACGGTCTGACGGCCAAGTTTCAGCTCTATACGGTCCCGGGCCAGGTCTATTACAACGCTACCCGCAAACTGGTGCTTCGCGGCGTGGACGGGGTCGTCTTTGTTGCCGATAGCCAGCGCGACAAGATGGACGACAACCTCGAGTCGCTGTCCAACCTCGAGGACAACCTCGTCGAATACGGCTATGATATAAACACGCTCCCGATCGTCCTGCAATACAACAAGCGGGATCTGCCGAATGTCATGACGGTCGAGGAATTGAATGCGCGACTCAATCCGCGCAACTACCCGATCTTCGAAGCCTCGGCGACGATCGGCAACGGAGTTTTCGATACCCTCAAGTTGATCATCAAGCTGGTGCTGGAGAAAGCCAAGCGGTCGAGCGCGCCGAAGTCGCGGCCGACCCCGGTCGTCGAAGCACAGCCGGTCGAGCCGCCGCCCCAGCCAAAGCCGGAACCGCCGCCATACCCGACGACGCCTGCGGCCGCCGAACCGGCCGCGCAGTCTCCGACACCGGCCGAGCCGCAACCTTCGCCGGCGCCTGAAGCGCCTCCAGCGGCCCAGCAGCCGCCGACTGCGGCCACACCAGCGCCGCCGACTTCGGAAACGACCCCGCCGCCGGCTGAGACACGTCCGGCCGCGGAGCAACCATCGGCACCGGCGAACCCGCCGGCGCCACCGCAGACGCCGCCGGCGACAGCCGAACCGTCGCCCGGTTTCCGCCCCTATCCCGGATCAAGCAGCCAGCGCGTGCAGACCGTAGCGCCGCCGCAGGCCCAGCCGGATCAGCCGGCTCAGGCGGAGCAGCCGACGCCGGATGCCGCACAACCGCAGCAGCAGACACCCGAAACCGAGACCTCGCCTCAGATGGCTCCCCCTGCACGGGCACGGGAAGAGGGAAAAAAGCGAGGGTTCTTCAAACGCCTGTTTGGCATTAAATAGTCATCGAGGAGGTCGACATGTCCGATGACAGCCTGATTCTGTACGAAGATGAGATTCAGAAGATAGACGCCTTGTTGTCCAAGTTGATCAAAGGCGCCGAGGCCAAGTGCGCTCTCCTGGTCGACAAAGACGGCCATCTCATCACTCGTCAGGGTTTCACCCATTCGCTGGACACCACCGCGCTCGGCGCGCTGCTGGCCGGCTCCTTCGCGTCTACCAAAGAGATTGCCAAACTGGTCGGCGAGCCGGAATTCTCCGTGCTCTTCCACCAGGGCAAGAAAGACCACATCCACATGAACATCGTGGGTGAACGTTCCATCCTCGTGGTCATCTTCGACGACCGCACGACGATCGGGATGGTCCGGCTGTACTCCAAGGAAACCGCCGTGGAGCTAACCAAGATCTTTGACGAGGTGAAATCCAAAGCACAGCAGAACTCCGGAATTGGCGGCGACTTCGCCGACGTGGCGCAGGACCGTCTCGACGATATCTTCCAGGACTGACCCTTGTCACGACGCACTGTGACACCGGGGACTAACCGCCAATCGCCGCCAGCGGAGTGCCGCGAGTAGTACATCTATGTCGGTCGAACTCAGCTCCATACTCGTCCAGGCCGGTAAACTGACCCAGGAGCAGGCCGAGCAGGCCCTGACCCAGGCGCGACAGACGAATGAGAAATTCGAGTCGATCCTGGTCAAGATGGGCGTGGTCGGCTCCGAGGATGAAGTCGGCAATTTCATCGGCAAGCAGCTCAAAATCGGAACGCTGCGGCTGACCGATATTGAACTCAACCCCGAAATCGTCAAACTCATCCCGCTCGATATTGCCCGCAAGTTCAAGGTCATCGCCATCTCCAAGCTCAACAAGACCCTACTGGTGGCGATCAGCGACCCGAACAACATTTATGTCCTCGATGCCATCAAGTTCATCACCGGCTGTACGGTCCAGCCCGTCATCTCGCCCGAAGAGGCGATCTCCAAGGCAATCGACCAGTACTACTCCGACGGTGGCGATCTTTCCGAACTGGTAAAGGGCCTTGATGCCGACGCTGACCTGGAACTGGTCGAGCAGGAGGAGGGCCCCAGCGAATCGGATCTGCTCTCGGCGGTGCAGGACAAGCCGCTGGTCAAGCTGGTCGACTCGATTGTCACCGATGCCATCCGCATGGGCGCCTCGGATATTCACTTCGAGATGTACGAGAAGAAGATCCGGGTACGCTACCGTATCGATGGTGACCTGCAGGAGATGGCGCCGCTGCCGTTCAAGTATCGCGCGGCGATTGTCTCTCGAATCAAGATCATGGCCGATCTCGATATCTCAGAACGCCGCCTGCCCCAGGACGGTCGTATCAAAATCAAGACAGCAGGACGTCAGGTCGACCTCCGCGTCTCCTGTCTGCCGACCATCTTCGGGGAAAAGGTGGTTATGCGAATCCTCGACCCGGAAGCGCTCAAGCTCGACATGACCAAGCTCGGTTTCCGGGAGCAGGATCTCGCCCGATTCAACGAGAAGATCAACTCGCCGTTCGGCATTATCCTGGTGACCGGGCCGACCGGTTCGGGTAAGACGACGACGCTGTACTCGGCGCTGCAGCGACTCAATACGATCGACGTCAACATCATGACGGCTGAAGACCCGGTCGAGTTCAACTTCGAGGGTATCAACCAGGTAGCCGTCCGTGCCGAGATCGGCCTGAACTTCGCCGCCGCCCTGCGCTCCTTCCTGCGACAGGATCCGGACATCGTGATGGTCGGTGAGATTCGTGATACCGAGACGGCCGAGATCGCCATCAAGGCTGCCCTCACCGGTCACCTTGTCTTCTCCACCCTGCATACTAACGATGCGCCATCGTCGATCACCCGTCTGATCGACATGGGCACGCCTCACTATCTGGTCGCCTCGGCCACCAAGCTGATCCTCGCCCAGCGTATGGCGCGGAAAATCTGTTCGAATTGCAAAGAAGAGATCAATCTGACCCCGCAGCAGGTTGAGTCGCTGCGCGTTCCCCAGGAACTGCTCCGCAATATCCGAGCCTTCCGCGGCCGCGGCTGCAAAGCTTGCAACAATACCGGCAAGTCCGGCCGAACCGGCTTGTACGAATGCATGCCGATCACGCCGAGAATCGAGCGGGCCATTCTCGATCAAAAACCGGATACCGACATCCGCGAAATCGCCCTGGAAGAGGGGATGTTTACGTTGCGGATGGCGGCGGTCGAGAAGATGAAGCAGGGGCAGGTGTCGCTCGAAGAAGTCTTCGCCGTAACGACCGGGTAGCCGTCCTCCCCGGATCGCTCGGCCTCGTAGCAATCGACTGTATCCCAAGCGGTTACTGGCTCAATTTCACAACTCTCCGGTCAAGATTCGCCTCCCGCTTCCGATATATACAATAACACCGAAATCCGCGAACCCGGGCATATGCGCAACAGTGGGAGCAATGCATGATCAACCTGCGTGAACTCTTAGAGCAGATGGTAAAAATGGGTGCGTCCGATCTACATTTGACGGTCGGGTCGCCGCCGGTCGTTCGCGTGGACGGCAAGTTACAGCGCCTGCCGTACGATATGCTCACCAGTGAGATGACCAAGAAACTGGCGTATTCGATGCTCAACGAGAAACAGAAAACCAAATTCGAGCAGCACAACGAACTCGACTTCTCGTTTGGTATCGAGTCGATGAGTCGCTTTCGCGCCAACATGTTCATGCAGCGCGGCAATATTGCCGTCGCCCTGCGACAGATCCCGTACAAGATCCGCTCCTTTGAAGAACTCGGCCTGCCGAAGGTCATGCAGGACTTCTCCAATCTGCCGCGCGGCCTGGTCCTGGTGACCGGCCCGACCGGTTCCGGTAAGTCAACCACGCTGGCGGCCATTATCGACAAGATCAACAAGGAACGCCCGGTCCATATAATCACGGTCGAGGATCCAATCGAGTACCTGCACCGGCACCAGACAGCGCTGATCAACCAGCGCGAGGTCTTTGCCGACACCAACTCCTTCGCCACGGCACTCAAGTATGCGCTGCGTGAAGATCCCGATGTCGTGCTGGTCGGTGAGATGCGCGACCTCGAGACTATCGAGGCGGCCCTGTCGATCTCCGAGACCGGTCACCTCGCGTTTGCCACGCTGCACACTAACTCCTGTGCGGAGACGATCAACCGTATCGTTGATGTCTTCCCGACCAACCAGCAGGAGCAGATCCGGGTGGCCTTGTCGTTCACCCTCCAGGCGGTCGTGTCGCAGACCCTGATTCCCAAAGTCGGCGGGGGACGCGTGATGGCGATGGAACTGATGGTTGCCACCCCCGCGATCCGGGCGATCATCCGCGATGACAAGATTCACCAGTTGTATTCGATGATACAGTCGGGACAGAAGTACGGTATGAAGACGATGAACCAGTCGCTGGCCGACCTGTACCTGACCGGCAAGATTACGATCAACGACGCGATGAGCTACAGCCACAATACGCAGGAACTCAGCGAGATGCTGTCGCGCCACAAGACACCGGCGTTCTCGTAAGTCGATCGTCTCGAAAGGAAGGCGCAGATGCCAGAATTTGATTATAAGGGAAAGACCCTCGCCGGCGCACCTGTCCAGGGCACCCTCAAGGCCAACACCAAAGAGGATGTTGAACGGGTCCTGCGGCAGAACCGGATCATGATCTCGTCGATCAATAAGAAGCCGGCCAATATCGAAATCAAGATCGGGACCGGCATCAAGAAGGTGGAGATCTCGCGGTTCACTCGCCAGTTCGCCACCATGATCGGCGCCGGTTTGCCGATGGTGCAGTGTCTGGATATTCTCTCAACCCAGACCGAAAACAAGGAACTCGGCAAGATCGTCTCTCAGATCAAGGATGGTGTCCAGGGCGGTGCCACGCTGTCCGATGCCATGGCCCGTCACCCGAAAATATTCGACCAGCTCTATGTCAACATGGTCGAGGCCGGTGAGGTCGGTGGCGCCCTCGATGCCATCCTCGTCCGCCTGGCTGTCTACCGTGAAAAGGCCGACCAGCTGGTGCGCAAGGTAAAAGGCGCCATGGTCTACCCGTCCGTCATCGTAGTTGTCGCCGGCGGTGTGACCGTGATCATGCTGACCTTCATCGTGCCGGTATTCGCCAAGATGTTCACCGGTGTCGGTTCCGAGCTGCCCGCCCCGACCCAGATCGTACTCAGTATCTCGGAGTTTCTGCAGGCGTACTTCCTGTACCTGCTCGGCGGACTGATTCTGGGCCTGATCGGCTTTATCTACTGGAAGAAGACCCCTGCCGGCGGGCTGATGTTCGATAAGATTCTCCTGCGAACACCGGTATTCGGGAACCTGGTCCGGAAATCATCGGTCGCCCGCTTCACCCGCACCCTGTCGACCCTGCTGTCGTCCGGTGTGTCGATTCTGGAAGCGCTCGAAATCACCGCCAAGACATCGGGCAACAAAGTGGTCGCCAAGGCCATCAACAAATCGGTGCTGGCTATCGCCGAGGGTGACACCATCACCGGGCCGCTCAAACAGACCGGCGTGTTTCCACCGATGGTGACCCAGATGATCGGCGTCGGTGAGAAGACCGGTGGCCTCGACGAGATGCTCAACAAGATCGCTGACTTTTACGACGAGGAAGTCGACGAGGCGGTGACCGCCCTGACCTCGGTTATCGAACCGATCATTATCGTGTTCATGGGTGTGGTCATCGGCGGCATCCTCATTGCCATGTACCTGCCGATGTTCGACATCATCGGCAAGATCTGATGCGGCCGACTTCATTGTTGGCGCACAGGGGAAGCAACTAAACGTCAGACGGCACCCGGTCGCCCGGGTGCCGTTTCTCTTATGCAGTACGAAACAACCGAACAGACCATGCCCCGCCTGAGCTGGTTCGTGCCACTCCGGCTGGCCCTGTATGTGATCCTGTTCCTGGTCGTGGTCCTGTGGATGGGCTACCCGGCCTACATCCAGGTGCCGTTCGTCATCTACTCGATCCTGACCCTGCTGCTGACCCTTGGCCTGTTCTTCGAACACCGCATCAGTCTGCCGACGGCGAGCAAGACGGTCGTACTGCTGCAGTTTCTCTCTGAGATTTCGATCGAAGCAGCGATTATCTTCTCGACCGGCAATGTCAATTCGCATTTCTCCGTTCTGTTCATCCTGACAATCGTCTCGGCTGCCCTGGTCTACCGGCTGGTCGGTACCTTCCTGATCGCTTCGGCGGTGTCGGTTGCCTACTGCTACATGATCTGGCTGGGGCTGTACCGGGCCGGCGACGTTTCATCGGCAACCCGGATTCTCGAAACCATCTTCCATGCCCGTGACTCGGTCTTCTATGCGATCTTCCTGCATATCCTGATCTTCTACCTGGTCGCGTTCATGTCGGGTTATCTGGCCGATCGCCTGCGGGCCGAGAAGCAGGCGCTGGCCGATACGTCGAGCGAACTCCGCCGGGCCCGTCTCGAGACCGATGATATCCTGCGCAACCTCAATTCCGGCTTGCTGACGGTCGATGCCCAGGGGTACATCATCTACTTCAACCAGGCGGCCGAGAAGATCCTCGGCTATCGCGAGGGCGACGTCAAAGGCATCCGCTGTCGCGAGGCGTTTGCCGAACGGATGCCCGAACTGGCCGACAGCCTGTTGCAGGCGCTGGACAGTCTCCAGGACCAGCCACGCCGCGAAATCTCGATTGTCAATCGAGACGGCGCCACAGTTCCCCTGGGACTGTCGACCTCGGTGTTGATCGAGGAGAGCGGCCACCCGCGCGGGGTCATTACCATCTTCTCCGATCTGACCGAGGCGAAAGCCCTCGAGGCAAAAGTGCGCGCGGCCGACCGACTGGCCGCAGTGGGCGAACTGTCGGCCTCGATCGCTCACGAGATTCGCAATCCGCTTGCAGCGATCTCCGGGTCGGTCGAAGTACTGAGCAAGGAGTTACAGCTCGACGGTCCCAACGACCAGCTGATGGAGTTGATCGTCAAGGAATCCCATCGCCTCAGTAAAATCCTCAGTGACTTCTTATCGTATGCCCGTATCGGTCAGCCAGCCTACCACAAAGTCGATCTCAACCGCGTGATCTACGAAGTGATCGACCTGGTGCGTCACCACGAATCGTATTCCGATTCGATCGCTATCCGCGTGGAGGGGGACGAGTCGGTAACTTATGTTGTCGGTCACAGCGACCTGTTCAAACAACTGCTGCTGAATCTGGCTATCAACGCCTGCGATGCCTTTGAAGGGAGCGCCGGCCATATCACCATCCGTGTTCTTGACGACGACCGTGACGGCAAGGTCAAGCTGCTGGTTTGTGACGATGGCCCGGGTATGCCTCCCGGCGTTCGCGAGCGCGTCTTTGAGCCATTTTATTCCACCAAACGTCAGGGCACCGGCCTTGGCCTCGCTATTGTCCACCGCATCTGCTCGCTGTTGAAGCTCGAGTTGCAGATCGAAACGGAGCCGGGGAGAGGCACTTCCTTCTCTATCGGTTTCCGCCGGTATCAACCGCCGGTAAGTGCGCCCCCGAGCGCTACTTCCCGCCTGCCTGAAACCACTCCTGCCTGATCGCCTTCTGAAATTGCCTTGCTTTTCCGGGTCGGTTGTATAACTTACCGAATTGTTTCCTGCAACCGGAGAAGAATATGCCGAGGACCTTTCATCTCGTTACCATCTTGATAGTTACGGCTGCATTCGTGCTGTCGTGCGGACAGCGGCCGGTCATGAATCACGAAAACAAAGAGATCTTCGACGACTGGGTGGCCCGGGGAGACAATTTCACCCTGACCGGCACCGAGTTCTACAATCGTCTGGCCGCCCGCGAAGTCCTTAAAGCCGGCGGTGTGCTCAGCGCCGAGCAGACCCGGCAGGAACTCGATTCCGTCTTGCTCGACACGCTGACCGGGCTGGCCGCCCATGAAATCCATCTGGAAGATCACTACTACGACTACTGGACCTACCGCCTGCGCTATCAGGACTTCGCTATTGAGGCCTTCTTCAATGAGTTGATCAATTACAAGGTGACGGTCGACTCCGCTGAAGTCGTCGAGTTCTTTGAGGCCAATCCCGGCATGTTCACGTTCGAGGAGCAGGTCAATCTCTATCACATTCTGATTTCGCCCAAATCGCTTCAATCGGGCCCGGACTCCGCGTACTACAAGTCGCTCGATTCGACCGAACTGGCCGACGCCGCGAAAGATCGAGCGTACATGATCTACGAGAAACTCCAGGCCGGAGAGCCGTTCGAGCGCGTGGCACGGGAATACTCGCACGATGCTCTGTCGCGCCTGCGCGGCGGCTATGTCGGCTGGACGCCCCGCCAGCGTTACTATGACCCCTTCGACACAGTCGCCTTCAACCTCGAACCGGGGGTGGCTTCGGAGCCGTACGAGGATCCGGATGGCTGGCATATCGTGATGATCAGCGACCGGGTCGAGGCAGGGGAGGCCACGCTGGATCGACCAAGTGTCTTCGAATCCACGCGCGAGGTCTACCGTGAACAGCGGATTCGGGAGCGCAGCGCCGAGTTGATGGACAGCCTGATGCAGACGGTGGAAATCACATACCGTGAGGCGCTGCTCGACTCGAACTCGAACCAGATCGACGACACTGTCTGGGCGGCCCTGGTCGGTGAACGGGATACGATCGACTACCGCTTCCTGAAGTCGCAGGAGACCGAGTTCATGCTCGGCAACAGCGGTATGCCGATCACCATCGACGTTCGCAAGATGCTGTTGCAGCGCATTGCCCGCCGCTTCCTGATCGTGCGGGCCCTCGAGGATATCGGGCTCGCCGAGAAGGACTATATCAAGGCCGAGCGGGAGCGGTTGTACCATCTGGCGTCGAAAAGCTACCTCGAGAAACAGCGCTTCGATCCGGCATGGCGGCCATCGGATAGCGCCGTCCGTGCCTACTATGACAACAACAAAAGCGAGTTTGTTATCGAGAAGCCGCTGACCGTGCGGCTGATTCATTGCAATGACTCCCTGCTTGCCGTCTACTTGTCCGATTTAGCCAACTCCGGCTACAAGCTCGAGGAGCTCGTGGCCGACTATGTGCCTCGTGAAGAGGGGATGGAAGCCCGGCTGGTTGACCCCGGGCCGGTTGGTGAAGCCGATTTGCCGGCCACTCTGTTCCGGGCGGCGATGACTACCCGGGTGGGATCCAGCTCCCGACCGGTGCCGACCGACAGCGGCTTCTCCATTGTCAAGGTTCTCGATCGAAAGCAGTCGCGCAGTTTTGACCAGGCCCGTGGCTCGATCATCACGCAGCTCACGCGGGGATACCGTCAGCGGCGGATTGCCGGGGAACTGGACCAACTCAAGGCGCGCTACGGTGTGACGGTTGCGCAAGAGCTACCGACCATCCGGCTCCAGCCGTATATCGTGCGGATCGGCCAGGCGCCACCCACTTCGCCCGAAAACGAGTAGGGATCAGCCGCCGTGCCGTCCAATCGCCGCAACGGCGAACAGATCAGTTTCGTACACGAGCTCTGGCGCAAGGGCACCCACATGGGCGCCCTTGCGGTCCCTGCGTTCTATTATCTCTCCGGATTCGACAAGTTCGAGATGTCGTTGGTGATGGTACCGGCGTTTGTGCTGATGGTTTTCATTGACATCGCCCGACTGCGCGACTGGTGGTTCTGGCGCGGGTTTGCCAAGCGCTTTCTGTCACCGCTGATCCGTTCCCACGAACATGCCGGTGACTGGACCGGGGCGTTTTACATTCTTGGCTCCATGTGTGTAAGTATCGCTTTATTTGAAAAGCCGATTGCCGTTGCGGCGCTGTCGTTTATAATCGTCGGCGATGTTCTGGCGGCGCTTATTGGCCGCAAGTTCGGCCGACACTTCTTTCGTGGCAAGACAGTGGAGGGGTCGCTCGGTTGTCTTTTGGGGACCCTGATTGTGGCCTTGCTGGTACCGGACTTGCCGCTGTGGACCGGCTTGATCGGGGCGGTCGTGGCGACTGTGACAGAGGCCGTCTCATTTGAGATCGATGACAACGTCTCGGTGCCGCTGGTTTCCGGTCTGGTGATGTCACTTTTTCAACTCCTGTAGACCCGCTCCTGAAAATATCCTTGTGCTTATCGGTATAATATGTGTATCTTCTAAATAAGGGAATTCTCAGACAACTCCTGCCTTCAAGGAGGTCCTATGTGCAAAGGCACCGTCAAGTATTTCAATGAGCATCGAGGCTGGGGCATTATCGGTTCGACCGAATCGGAGCAGGACGTCTATGTCCATCACACCGCCATCAATATGGACGGGTACCGGACTCTCAAGGAGGGTCAACTGGTGCATTATGATATCGTTCTGACCGAAGAGGGTCCTCGAGCTCATAACGTGACCGTGTCCAGCTAGGACTTGCACCACTCGAGTTTGAGAAAGGCCGCCAGGATGGCGGCCTTTCTTTTTTGTTCCCGAATCGATCCCGCCTGAAATCGATTGCCTGACCCGTCCCGGCCCGTTTTCTTGTCCAAAACGTATGTCCAACAGGGGAATACCGCTATGAAACCGATTGATCTGCGCTCCGATACCGTCACCAAACCATCGGCCGGCATGCGCGAAGCCATCTTTACGGCCGAAGTCGGCGACGATGTGCTTGGTGACGATCCTACCGTCAAGGAACTCGAACGCTATGTGGCCGGTTTGTTCGAGCGCGAGGCCGCCCTGTACGTACCGTCGGGGACTATGGCCAACCAGATCTGCCTCAAGGTGAACTCCCGGCGCGGCTGGGAGCTGCTCTGCGATCGGGAATGCCATGTCGTCAACTATGAGTGCGCCGGGCCGGTGGTGCACTCGGGCCTGCTGGTCAATTTGCTGACGACCGAGCGGGGGATGATTACGGCCGAGATGGTTCGGGAGAATATCCGCCCATCGTCGCTGCACACGCCGGACACCAGGATGGTGGCGCTGGAGAATACTCACAATCGGCATGGCGGAACGATCCTGCCGCAGGATGAAATCCTCAGGGTCCGGGAGGTCTGCAACGAGTTTGGGCTGATCCTGCATCTCGACGGCGCCCGGATCTGGAACGCCCATGTCGCGACCGGTGTCTCGCTGGCCGAGTTGACCCGGCCGTTCGATTCGATTTCCTGCTGCCTGTCCAAGGGATTGGGGGCGCCGATCGGGTCGGTCATGGTCGGTTCGAACGAGTTTATCAAGAAGTGCCTGCGGGAGCGCAAGCTGTTCGGCGGCGGCATGCGCCAGGTGGGAATTATTGCTGCCGCCGGGCTGTACGCGGTCAAAAACAACATTGCCCGGCTTGCCGATGACCATGCCAACGCGAGGTACCTGGCCGAGGAGTTGCACCAGCTCGACTCGCTCGAGATAGACCTCAGCCGGGTCCAGACCAATATCGTCGTGCTGCAGTTGAAGATGGAGATGGACTCGACCGAACTGGCCGGGAAGTTCAAGGAGGTCGGGGTGCTGGCGCTGCCGTTCGGGCCGAAGAAGATGCGGCTGGTGACGCATCTCGATGTCTCCAGAGCCGACTGCGAGGAAGCGGTGGGGCGGATCAAATCGATCCTGAACTAGACGGTCTTTATGTCTGACAACGCCTTTGTGATCCTCGGTTGTGCCGCCAACCGGCAGGTTTCCGATTTCGACAACAATGTCACCTCCGGTTACCTGCTCAAGCTGGGCGAGCGGTTGATCCTGTTCGACTGTGGCGGTGGCGTGACCGGGGCGTTTCTTCGGGCCGGCTTTTCGTTTGAGCAAGTCACGGATATCTTCATCAGCCACACCCACGCCGATCATGTCACCGACCTGCCGTTGTTCGTGCAGTCGATCTACCTGACCAGACGAACCACACCCGGCCTCACACTTTACCTGCCGCGTGACTTCGTCGAACCGTTCCAGAACTACATGCGTTCGCTGTACATGTTTCCCGAGTTGTATCCGTTTGACTTCGGGGTGGTCGGGTATGGCGATGGGTTTGTGCTCGATGACGGTCTGTTGATCGAGGCGTTCGGCAATGCGCATCTGAGTCGCTATCGGGAGCGGTTGCAGCAGCTCGGCGGCGACAACGAGATGCTCAGTCATTCCTTTCGAATCACAACCGGAGAGAAGCGGCTGTTTTACACCGCCGATCTCGATCGATTCGAGGAGGTCCTGCCGCACCTGCCGGGCTGTGATTATACGGTGGTTGACTCGACGCATGTTGATATCGATGATATTCTGGAATACGCCGCTACCGGCGAGATCGGGCGGGTGGTGTTTACGCATCTCGGTTCGGTATCGGAGGTGCGGCGGTTGCAGTCGAAGATTGAGCAGTCGGGTCTGTCGACGGTGACCATTGCCGAGCCGGGAATGACGCTGCAGATGTGACGGCCCGGTTTTGGGGTTGACGGTTGGGGGGAGAATCAACTGGAAAATAGAAAAAGTCATTGTACAAGCTTGTGTTGGCGTGAGTTACGGCGAAATAGGTTCGTTTTGTCATTTTTCGGGGTGTTTTATCTCACGGTTTTCCGTGGATGTTGTTGGGCAGCCGGGATGTGATTGATTTCCCGGTGGCGCGTTTAGGATCTTATGGTACATGATTACCCTCGTTTCTGTCGGTGACCTTGCGAACTGGTTTCACTATTGGGGGCGCGGTTGTAATTGCCAATGGTTTGGAGGGAAAAGTGATGGGGGTGTGTTCGATACTGTGAAGACAGGTCGCCTCCGCTTGACAAAACCGATGCCGTGCGCGTCTGTTGGATGTCCGCAAAAGCGTGGGGAAGGATCATGAATCTACTCTATAGTTTACTTGCACCGGTGCTGGTATTTGGCCTTTCAGTGGCAAGCCAACAGCCGGGTCATGACGCGTCGGGTGCTGGCTCAGAACGGGCTGAGACTGCCGAATCAGCTTTGAAACTGGCATGGCGGGTGACGGGGTTCGGCGGATGTGTTGACTCGACGGTTCGTGCGGCGAGTGCAGGCGAGGTCGTCAGAAGAGGACGACTGGAAGCCGACGTAACCCCGTTCGTCTACGAGGAGATCAGAAAGGCCGATGTCTGGATTGTCCGGCTCGATGGAGTGAGCATCTGTCGACAGGGGGATAGTTGTACGGATGATCGGTCGCGCAAGAGCTTCGAGGTGTACATTGAAGTTGGGTCAGGGCGTTTCATTGGGGCGCAAACCGTGTCTCCGGATGTGGAGGATGACTTGTCACCTGAACCCTCGGCGGAGAGTGCAACGGCCGAGCTCCGGACCTCACGTGAGCGCTACCTTGGCATCCCGGATTCTCTGCCGCCTACAACGGTCTTGTCCGGTCTGCAGTCGGCGCTGGGTTGTAACACGGCAGCGGCCAAGGAACTGATCGTAAGCTACGTAGTCGTGGAAAATAGTTTCAAAGAGCCGTTTCCAGCGTGGGTAATAACCAGCCGGGGGATGCCTCCGCTGCAGATTGATCCAAGCATCTCAGGCATTCGGCGCGCTCGATGCGTGGTGAATGCCCTGACCGGAGAGGGGCAGTACATGACGAATAGCCCTCATATCGGTGTGGAGTAGCTGTAGGGGAGGATCCAAGTTCGAATCGCGAAACGGTCGTGCCACGAAAACAGACAGAACGCAGTTCTGTCATTCCCTCGAAAGAGGGAATCCATCTTCCATGGGAGAGACAGGTCGCAGACCTGTCTCTCCGGTCCGCCCGCGCCGGGGAATCCAGTCATCGCAAAGATGCTTTACCAGTCGTTTCTGCTGGATACCGGCCTTCGCCGGTATGACACGCCATCGGCGTGTCTCAACGTCCTGGGTGCAGATCAAAGAGCGCCACAGACTAGGCATGACCTGAGCGCATTCCACTTCTGGTGGGGCACAAGTAGAGAAGTGGCGTCAGACGATCCCTTCTGACGCCACTTCGAATGTCTGTGAATTCGAAGAGTTCGATCAGCTCTTCAAAGCGCGGAAGTACTCCCGGTTCATGCGGGCGATCGACTTGACGCTGATTTCCTTCGGGCAGACCGCTTCGCACTCGTAGTAGTTGGTGCAGTTGCCGAAACCTTCGGCGTCCATCTGCGCAACCATCGCTTTCACCCGCTTCTCCGCCTCGACCTGTCCCTGGGGCAGGTTGGCCAGGTGGGCAACCTTGGCGCCGACGAACAACATCGCCGAGGCGTTCTTGCAGGCCGCCACGCAGGCGCCGCAGCCGATACAGGCGGCGAAGTCCATAGCGGAGTCGGCAGCATCTTTCGGAATCGGAATCGCGTTGGCATCGGGCGTACCGCCGGTGTTGACCGACACAAAGCCGCCGGCCTGCATGACGCGGTCGAACGATGAGCGGTCGGTGACGAGGTCCTTGATGACCGGGAAGGCTTTGGCCCGCCACGGTTCGATCCAGATCTCATCGCCGTCTTTGAAGTGCCGCATATGGAGCTGGCAGACGGTCGTGGCCCGTTCCGGACCGTGCGGGATGCCGTTGATGACCAGCGAACACATGCCGCAGATACCCTCGCGGCAGTCATGGTCGAAATGGATGGGGTCGATTCCCTTAGCGATCAGGCCTTCATTGACGACATCGAGCATTTCCAGAAAGGACATGTGCTCACTGATGTCGTCGGCCTGATAGGTTTCCATCTTGCCTTTATCGCGAGCGCTTTTCTGGCGCCAAACATGTAGGGTGAGGTTCATTACTTGTAGCTCCTTGTCGCCAGTTCTACGTTATCGAACTCCAGGTCCTCCTTGTGCAGTTTCGGAGGTTGGCCCTCACCAGCGTATTCCCAGGCGGAAACATAGCAATAATCGTCGTCGTTGCGGACCGCTTCACCATCCTCGGTCTGGTGTTCCTCGCGGAAATGCGCCCCGCAGGACTCATCGCGGTCGAGTGCGTCGTGGCACATGATCTCGGCGAACTCGAGGAAGTCGACCACTCGGCCGGCTTTTTCGAGCGACATGTTCATCTCCTCGTTGGTACCGAGGATATTGACATCCTTCCAGAACTCCTCGCGGAGCTGTGGAATCAGTTCGAGCGCCTTCTTGAGGCCGGCCTCGTTGCGCGACATGCCGCAGTAATCCCACATGATCTTGCCGAGCTCGCGGTGGAAATCATCAACGGTCCGCTTGCCTTTGATCGAGAGCAGCTTCCTGGTGCGGTCGGTGACGTCCTGCTCGGCTTTCTTGAATTCGGCATGATCGGTGGTGATTCCCGATGGCCCGGTGCGGGCAAAGAAATCGCCGATCGTGTAGGGCAGCACGAAGTAGCCATCAGCCAGCCCCTGCATCAGCGCCGACGCGCCGAGCCGGTTGGCGCCGTGGTCGGAGAAGTTGGCCTCGCCGATGACGTGCAGACCGGGGATATTGCTCATCAGGTTGTAGTCGACCCACAAGCCGCCCATGGTGTAGTGCGACGCGGGGAAGATGCGCATCGGGACCGAGTACGGGTCTTCGCCGGTGATG
>WJMS01000318.1 GCA_014727815.1 candidate division GN15 bacterium | reverse complement strand
GTGTCATCGACCAGGGTGGTGACCCGTCGGCCGAGGATATTGAATATCTCCAGGGTGACCTCGGTCCGTACCGGCAGGGTGAAGCTGATCTGCGTGCTCGGGTTGAACGGGTTGGGGTAGTTCTGGTGCAGTGCGAATCGATCCGGCAGGAGATCGGGGGTGTCATCGCCAACATCGGTGGGGATGTTGACGTCCCGGTTCATCTCCTGAAACAGGTCGACTACGGATGACAATCGATCGCCCCCCCATCCTACCGCGAACTTGACGACTACGAACTGGCTGTCGCCGGGAGCCATGTTGAATGGACCGGAACCGCCGAGCATGCGTTTGTCGGCGGGGAGTACATCGAGGTCACCCATGCCGATGACCGGATCGCCGGCATGTTGATAGGCAACGGTATCACCGTTGTAGATGTAGGGTTGACCGTTGGCCAACAAGCCTTTCATGCAATGGTAAGTCTCTTCAGCGTCGGTCGGGTCCTCACTGGACCAGAGTTTACGGGCGGCAGTCATACCGAGATTCTTGTAGCCGGGAAACAACTGGCCGAAGTACATCGCCGTATCGCCGATTTCCCCCGGCACGCGCGGTCCGTACAAAAGCTGAAAGCCGGCCGCAGGCGGGTTGTCTTGATAGTATTGATCGGCGTTGTTGGCGTTGTACGCGTAGATCAAATCAAGAGTCGTATTGCAGCCAAACAGGTCATCGCCGGCGCCTCCGACATCGGGATCGGCCCAGATCGCCACGTACATCGAGTCGATCTGGTTGCCGCCGCGATTGAACAGTTCATACTGCAGGTACACTTCCTTGCCCTGTGCACTGACGATTTGCATATCCGGTTGCGGTGGGACAAACGTAAAGGTGTCGGCGGAAGTGTTGTAGCGCTCCTTGTAGGTGGTGAAGCGAACTACCGTACCTTCGACCGGAGCGGTCAGGGCGTGTGAGCTGTCCTGAAATATGATCCGACCAATCCGGAAGTCCTCGTCGAACGTGTACAGGGTGGCGGGATTGGCGGGCGCCGGTTCGAAGTACTCGACCTCCCAGGGGTATATTCGATCCCCCCAACTCCAGCCGCCAGTGCCGTCATCGTCAATAATGGAGAAGAAAATGCGAGTGTCGTCGGTCGTATCATCCGGGGTGCCCTCACCAATATTCCAGATCTCGAAAGGCGTCCGGTCTGCAAACTTGGTGTCGGTCATCCAGTCGTAGTACTCGGAGCTGTCGGTGGTGAAGCGGAACTCCCAATCGTCCTTGCCGATTCTTCCACGCCAGTTCATACGGGTGAGATCGGCGCCGGCATCGGAAGAGACATACCAGTCCTCCGATGAGTTGAGGGAAAGCACGACATCTTCCGGTGGTACAACCAGGCCCGTATCGGTCGCTATCTCCTCGATTCTCCCGAGACCGTCGGGCAAAGGGAGGAAGTTGATCTTGAAGTCGTCGACAATCGTCGGGTTGTTATCGCCCCATTCAACTCGCTGGTTAGAGAGCAGGCGGATACCCTGGGTGACGTTGTCGAGATGCCACAGGCTCAGAATCGTGTCGCTCCCATCGATGATCATGGTATCGGTGAACGTGATGCGATACGTGTCGGTCGGATTGGTCGGCATCCCCATCGACCGAATCTCGACTACGGTAGGTGAGGGGCCGATGTGGGTGGCAGTATCGACCACATCGATCAACACCGTGTCCGGCGTACCGGCGGCGATCTCCCAGGTTGTCATGCGTACTTCCACCCCGAGGGGAGCACTACCGCCGGAGTAGCCGGCGTGCTGGGCCGGATCGGCGTCGTTAAACACGCTCCAGAGCATCTGATCGCCGAACATCAGCGGGTTGTTTAGCACGTCGACCGGCGCTCCCTGATCGATCGGCCAGTTCGCGTAGTCATCGTTGGGGTTGTCCGCGAGACTGTCCGAGTAGAGCTTATAGACTTTGAAGTCCGGTGAGTCGGGCTGAAAGGTGCCACCGGCCATCGGTCCGGGGACGTATTCGCTGGAGTATTCCGAAACGGCCACACGTATATCCCCGCCGACCTTCCCGCCGAGCCACAAGCCGGCGGCGTATAGGGGAGATCGCACATCGGCTCCAGAGTAGATGCGATCGGTGTTCCAAAAGGGAAAGTAGGTGCCGTAGTCGTTGGCGAAGACGTCATCGAGGTCACGGCCGAAATTACCGTGGTTGGTCACAAACATCAGTATCCGGTTGGCGTTGATGTACGTGGTGTTGTCGACGATTGTGGCGTCGGCCGACGCCATCCCGGCGCTGCGGTCGGCCGTCTCGGGTGGAGCCGCCCAGAGCGACATGGCGCCCAGCATCCAGCTGGTTACGAGCAGAACTGCGCAGGCGTTTCTCATGAGTACCTCCCCGGAATCGACCATTCAGCCGACGGTCGTTCCCAGAAACAGACAGTTATTACTTCAGCAGAATCATCTTTCGTGCCTCGGCGTCATGCTCCGTTGTCAGTCGATAGAGATAGATCCCCGATGCGACCCGTTGGCCATTGACCGTCAGCCCATCCCAGCGCACCGTGTGACTCCCTGCCGGCAGGATTCGGTCGATCAGCACCGTTACTTGCTGCCCCAACAAATTGTACACCGCCAGGTGTACGTGTGACTGTTGTGACAGGGCGAAGGGGATGGTCGTGCCCGGGTTGAACGGGTTGGGGTAGTTCTGGTGCAGTCGGTGCGTCGTGGGCAGCGGCTCCGACGGATCATCATCGATATCGGTGGGGAAACCGTCGCTGCTGTTGATTGTCGCACGCATGAACTGCACCGATTCCAGGCGATCGACGCCGCGGGCCAAACTGAGTTTAAACAGCACATACTGGCTGTCGCCCGGCGTGAAGGTAAACGGTCCGGTTGTCATCATCATGATTTTATCCGCCGCGAAGTCATCGGTCCACCCCGTCCCGCCAACCGGATCACCGCCATACCAGAAGCGGGTGGAGTCATCGGCGACCGGATCGTACGCCAGCTCATCGTCGAGAGTACGACCACGCATGAGGTTCCAGGATGAATCCGCGGTCTCCGGATCGGTGCCGGTCAGGTAGCGCACAATAGCATAGCTCGGAAGGTTGCGGTGGTCGGGAATCAGCGTGCGATCGAATTGGGCGGTGTCACCCGGTGCGGGCGTCAGCGGGCCGTGCACCAGCTTGATTCCCAGCGACGGTGGCGTGCTGCCATAGTTGCCGACACCCTGGTCGTCGTTGTCGGCATTGTACACGAACATGAGGTTATCGCTGCTATCGCAACCGATCAGGTCATCCTCGGCCCAGCCAAGGTCGGGATCAGCCCAAAAGGAGACAAAGCAGCTGTCGACAGTATTGCCGCCCCGGTTGTGGAGGATATACTGGATGAACAGCGTTGCTTCCTGGCCGGCTTCATCAGGCGCCCAGATGGTCTGCTGCACTTCGATCCCGATCGGTTGGGTTTCGCCGCCGAGCACGGTATGGGTGGCCGGGTTGGCATCGTTAAAAACCGTCCAGGTCAGTTCGCGGCCGCGGATAGTCGGGTTGCCGCTGCCGTCGACCGGCGCCCCCTGACCGACGGGCCAGTCGAGATAGTCCTGGTTCGGGTTGGCGCCGAGACTGTCGGCGTAGAGGCGATAGACCCGGTAGTCGGGGTCGGTGGCGGCGGTGGCGTCGAATGTCCCTCCCACCATCGGGCCCGGCCAGTATTCCGAGCCGTACTGGCTCATGCTGACACGCAGACTGTCGTTGACTTTGCCGCCGATCCAGAGGCCGGCTGAAAAGAGAGCGGCGGAGCGGTTGGTGCCGTCGATGATGTCATCGGCGCCCGTGTACGGGTAGAACAGGCCGGCGTCATAGCCGAACACGCCGACCAAATCGCGGGCGAGAATACCGGTATTCGAGACAAACATGAGCAGGTTACTGTTGGCGATATACGATGAATCATCGAGCAGCAGCGACTCGGTGCTACCGGCAGCAGTCCGGTTTATTCCCCCGCGAGAGTTTTCAGTTTGTATCGCCGGCTTTGCGCTGGCTGAACTCATCAGAATCAGCACGAGCAGCAGACAGGCGGGCAGGCGGACTGGAGACATCGGCTCCCCCTCTTTGAACGAGTGGAATAACGAACTGCTTCTATACGAAATGTATCCCTTTCACCACGTTTGTCAATCACTACTCCAGTTTGCACAAGACTCGGTGATCTTCCTGCATCCGGCTGCATTGCCGGTGGCAGTGCGCAGCCGGTTGCGTCATATCCGGTGCATTGGACCGTCCATCAGTGCCGGGCGGGGCGCTGTGCACGCCCTGCACAGCGATCATATCGGTTGATTTGCCGGGGTTTACAGGCGAGCTGCCATGTCGTATACTGTAGTCTACCCGCTACCGGACGGACCATCCGGTTCGGCACGGCCGTTGCACCTGACCCTATCGTCGGGCGAAATCCCGATGGAGGATCTGGAAAGACAAAGGCCGTCACTGACGGGAAAGGTGATTGATATGACCAGACTGTTACTGATTTTTGTGCTATTTGCCGGCATGATGCTGGCCGGGTCGGTTTCGGCCCAGTATACCGGCAGTGTGTCGATCGACTCGATCGATGCCGAGCCGGGGGATCATATTGGCGTACCGATTCGCCTGGCCGACAACAATGAAGATATCGCCGCGATGATGCTGCCGGTGCGTTTTGATGAGACGGTCCTGACTCTCGATTCCGTCTCGTTTGCCGGCTCGCTGATCCCGTCCAACTTCTCGCGGCAGTTTGACTACGACGCCTATTCCGACAGCTGGATTGTTCTGGCTTGGCCGCCGATCGGGGCCACGCCGCTGCCGAGTTTTGACAATGCCTCGGGCGTTCTCTGCGAACTGCATTTCACGGTCAACGGCTCGGCCGCGCCGGGCGTGTACGCGCTCGACTCGGCCAATGTCGATTCGGTGCTCAATCTCGGTGGGCTGACCATGCATCGCTGGCGCCGGATGGAATTTGCGCTGCCGGACGGCCAGACGACCGTTTTGCCGGGGTTTGACGCCGGCCAGGTGCATGTGCGGGTAACGACCGATGTCGGTGATACGCCGACCGATGGGTTGCCGACTTCGTTTGGACTGGCCCAGAACTACCCGAATCCGTTCAATCCGAGCACGGTGATCGAATTCGAGCTGCCCCGGGCCAGCCGGGTCGACCTGACTGTCTATAATGTTCTCGGGCAGGAGGTCTCCAACCTGGTATCAGGCAACCGGGAGGCGGGTGTGCACCAGGTGACGTTTGATGCCACTCGCTACCCCAGCGGTGTTTATTTCTATCGGCTGACTCACGAGCAGGGTTCGGAGACGAAAAAAATGACGCTGGTCAAATAAACCAGATTGTAAGATGTGCCGATTATATCAGGGACGGCCGGTTATGGCTGTCCCTGATTTTTTATGGAATCGGCACTTCGATGACACAAGCAGTACAGCAGAAGAAACAGGTCAAAATCGGGGAATATGTCCTTACGGGCAAAATCGGGCAGGGGGGTATCGCTGAGATTTTCCGGGGGCGCCAGGAATCGCTCAACCGCGATGTCGCCATCAAGATCCTGTCCGCCGAACTTTCCTCGGAGCCGGAAATCGTCCGTCGGTTCGAACTCGAGTCGATGGTTATCGCCCGACTCAGCCATCCCAATATCGTCCACGTGATCGACCGCGGTACGGCCGGCAACCGCTACTATTTCGTGATGGAGTATGTTGACGGTACGTCGATGCGTGAGGTGATCGATTCCGACAAGATCAGCCTGAAAGTGAAACTCGAGATGATGGCGCAGGTGTGCAAGGCGCTCGACTATGCCCACAAAAACGGCGTCATCCACCGCGATATCAAGCCGGCTAATATCCTGATAGACCGCCAGGGTAACCCGCGTGTGGCCGATTTCGGGATCGCCCAGATAGTCGGTCGCGCCGAGAGCGATATGACCGCCGCCGACGTTGTTATGGGCACGGTCGCCTACATGTCGCCGGAGCAGAAGGTCAGTTCGACCAATGTCGATCAAACGACTGATATTTATGCGATCGGTGTCATTTTGTATGAAATCCTGGTCGGTAAGAAACCCTCGGGGCGTTTCAAGATGCCTTCCGAAATCGACCCGAAGCTGAACAGCTCGTTCGACAGCCTGATCGAGAAGTGCCTGGCCGAAGACCCGGCCGAACGCTACCAGACCGCAGTGGAACTGAAAGATGCCCTGCTGGAGGCGATCGGCTCACTCGAAGCGGAGCAGCGGCCGCCGGCCCAGGAGTTCTCCCTGTCGGGATCGGGTTCGTTTATCGGCAAGTGCCGCCATCTCGATACGATCAAGGAAACGCGGTTTTCCTCGACGATCCTGGTGGAGCACAAGGTTACCAAAGAACTCTATGTCATCAAGAAGCACAGCAAGGGCGAAGCAGGTCGCAAAGAAGCCAGCCTGCTGACCTCGCTGAAGCACAAGAACATCATCAACATCTTCGGTTCCGGCGGGACCAACCGTAATACCGTCATTGTCTGCGAGTACGCCCGGGGTGGCTCGCTGGCCGACCGGATGGTGCGCAAGTACGAGTGGAAGCCGGCCGTCGAGTTGATCGCCCAGGTTGCGGCCGGGCTCGATTTCGCTCACAAGAACAATATCGTCCACGGCAACCTTCGGCCATCGAACATCCTCTTCGACAAGGACGACACGCCGAAGATCTCCGATTTCGGCATGCCGATCCACTATGATTCGCCCAACAAGAAGAACTGGTACTCACCGCCGGAGCACAAGCAGTCGAAGCAGGGCGATATCTACGCGCTGGGGGTCATCCTGCATCGAATGGTCACCGGGCGCAACCCGCAATACGATGCCGGTGGGAATGTGCGGCTCGACGATGTCAAGATGCTGGTGCCGGAAGATGTCCGCCTGCTCATGACCAAGTTGCTGGCTATTCGCGTCACCTATCGCTACAAGACGTGCGAGGAGTTCCTGACCGACTGGGAGGACTACCTCGAGCGTGAGGAAGCCGCCCGGCGGCAGCGCGAGCTGCGGGCGTCGGTTCCCAAAGAGACCAGCAAACCCCTGCCCGGCTGGGTGATTCCGGCCGCCGCGAGCGGCGTGGTGGTGATCATCCTGATCCTGCTCTGGGTCCTGGGTGTTTTCGGCTGAGCGTCGCCGGTAGCTCCTCAGCTTCACAACCTGCCATCCGCCCGAAACTTTATCCTCTCCGACAGCGTTTCTCCAGACAGACTCGCTATCATGCTATCTGTCACCGACCAACCGAAGCAGCGCCAGGAATCACGCATGTCGGACGTATCTACTCAGGCATCGGGCCCACTCGACCTTCTCGAGCGGCAGCTCGATGAACTGGAAAACTCCACTGTCGATCGTGCCACGCTGATCGCACGATTTGATGAGTTTCTCTTGTCGATCAAAGCCGGCGATGTTGTCAATAGTGTCCATCGCGGTCTCGACCTGGCCCAACGGTCGCTCGTGTTTGCACGCGAGATCGATCATCCCCGGGCAATCGCCTATGGGCTGGCCTATTCGGGGTTTTGCTATTACCTGTTGTCCAGTCACGAGACGGCGCTGCGCCTGCTGCATGAGGCACAGGAGATATTCAACGAACTGGCCGACACGCAGGGGCTGGCGACAGTCTATAACGGCCTGGCCGGGGCGCAGTTGAGTCTGGGCAACTATGAAGAAGCGTGGGAGTTCGGGTTCAAGTCGATGCGGCTGGCCGAGCAGATCGGCAACAAACACCTGGTCGGCTGGAGCATGAACGGGATCGGTCTCGGGTATCAGGAGATCGGCGATCTCGACCGGGCCCTGGAATACCATCAGCGCAGTCTCGACGTGTTTGAAGAAGTGGGTGATCGTGTCGGCGCCGCCCGGGCGCTGGTGGGGATCGGAGCGGTTCACCAGAGCCGGGGTGAGTTTGATCTGGCGTGCGACTACAACGAGCGGGCGCTGGTTGTCTTTCGTGAGACCGGCAATCGGCTGGGTGAAGCGCGGGCGTTAAATGACCTTGGCCTGATCGCACATCGGCTGGGCAGGCTGGATCGCGCTATGGAAAAGCACCGGGAAGCCCTGGCGATCCGCGAAGATCTCGGCAACCGCCAGGCGCGGTGTACGAGCCTGATAAATATCGGCAACGTCCTGCTGGACATGAAGCGCTACGATGAAGCCCTTGACACGCTGCACCGCGCGTTGACCGCGGCCATGGAAATCAAGGCGAAGCCGCGCGTGTTTCAGGCGCACCAGTCGATCTCCGAGGTCTACGTGCAGCTCGGGCTGTACGACAACGCGCTCGAACACTACCGCATGTTTCACGCCATGAAGGAAGAGGTGGCCGGGGATCAGGCCAATTCACGGATTCGAAACATTCAGATCAGTGTCGAGGTGGAGAAAGCGGAGCGTGAAGCGGAGATCAACCGCCTGCGCAATGTCGAACTGAGAGACAAAAACGAACAACTGGAACGGCTGCTGACCGAATTGAAGGAGACCCAGAGTCAGTTGATTCAATCGGAGAAGATGGCCGCGCTCGGTTCGCTGGTGGCCGGGGTCGTGCACGAACTCAACTCACCGCTGGGGACACTGACGAGTGCGGTCGATGTTGTTCGCCGCAGCGCCGATGCGATCGATCGCACAATCGGCAACGGTGGTGGCGGCAACCAGGACTCACTTCGACGGGCACTGACTGCTTTGCGTGACAACGCCCGGCTGGAACGTTCGGCGACTGAGCGGATTATGCGGATTGTCGAGGGCCTGCGCAGTTTTGCCCATCTCGATGAAGCGTCGTTCCAGCGGGTCGATGTGCACGAGGGAATTGAGAGCTGCCTGATTCTGCTCGAGCCGAAACTGTCGGAACGAATTGCGGTGAATCGAGACTACGGCGAGATCCCAAAGATCAACTGCTACCCCGGCGAACTCAACCAGGCGTTCATGCACCTGCTCACCAATGCGGTGGAAGCGATCGAGGGACCGGGGGAGATTTCTATCGCGACTCGCGCCGTCGGCGACCGGGTCGAGATTGTCTTCCATGATACCGGCGCCGGTATCCCGGCCGACCGGCAGGAACGCCTGTTCGAACCGGTCTTCAACCGTCGCGGCGCCCGGATCAGGACGGGCATGGGGCTGTTTACCAGCTACAATATTGTTCGCAAGCACGAGGGGGAGATTTCGGTCGACAGCGAGCCGGGTCGCGGCTCGACTTTCACGATCTCCCTGCCGACCGGCCTGCAACCGGCGCCTCAAAACAACCGGTAGGTGATCCCCAGCGCCAGCGTCTGTTTCAGCCGACCGCGTTTCTCCACCTGTTTGTCGTACAGGAACTGGGCGTAGAAACTGACGGTGACGACTTTGCTCACCTGCGCCGCAATCATGTTTTCCCAGTCAACATCTATTGTCTTCCAGTCATCCTCGGCCGGCGTCCCTTTCACCTGGTCAGACTCCGAGAAGAAGATCGCCTTGTAGAGGGTGAGCTTGGTAGTGTATTGCAGCTTGTCGCTCAGCGTCAGGGCAGCATCAGTGACCGATTCAAGACCACCATCATTGAAGGTTGAGTCAACCTGCGGCAGCGCCACATCGGTGGTGTCGATATACGATTGGAAGGTCTGGCGGAACGCAAAACCGAGACGGCTGCTGATGAAGTCATCGTCCTTTTCATAAAACATCCGCGTGGCGCCCGCGGACTCGGTCAGGCGCAGCGGCGAAAACCAGAGCTTGGTGTTCGACGAGACGCTGTCGAGGAAGACTCGATTGTTGTAGCGGCCATCGAAGAACTGTGATTCCAGCCGGAAAGCTACGTACGGATCGACAAACTTGTGCATCGTAAAACTACCGACACTCTCCCAGTCGATCTCGTCGGTTGACTTGCTCGGCTCGCTCCAGTCACCGGTTGCTTCATCCTGGGTCGAGGTCTGGCCGAACGAGAGCTTCAGCGTACTTTTCAGATGGAAGACATCGGTGAACTGTCGTTGCGCCATCCCGTTGAGGTTGGACTGCCAGGAGAACGAGCCGACTTCACCGCCGGTCCAGGCATCGTTGTACGAGGTCTGAGCGGCAAGGAGACTGAAAACGAGGCTCTTCTTCCACGCGTAGGTGGTGTCATCGGCTGCGTCCCGGGCCGCGACACTTCCCGAGATGGCCAGCAGGCAGACCCAGACCACACTCCAGAACAACTTGCTGTAGATTTGCATATGTACTCCCAATTCTCACATTATCGTTGATTCACGTTGTCAATACATCATCTCCCGACCCGACACAAGCAGGAAATCCCGGGACGGTCTTGTCCCGGGATTCTCGCAAGGATGCTGAGTCGACGGTGTTTCCCTTCTGCGGTCGTCAGGCCGACACCTGATACATGTGTACATCGCGCTGTGGGAAGGGAATACTGATACCCTGTTCATCAAAGGTCAGCTTCACTTTTTCGGTTATATCGAACAGAGCCGACCAGTAATCGGCGGTCTTGACCCACGGCCGTACGGCAAAATTGACCGAGCTGTCGCCCAGCTCGAGCACCGCGACCGTGAAGGCCGGGTCATCGAGCACGCGCTCGTCGTTTTTGAGGATCTCCTCGAGAATCTGCTTCGCCTTTCTGATGTCATCGTTGTAGCCGATACCAAAGACCAGGTCGATCCGGCGCATCTCTTTGGCCGAGTAGTTGGTGATCGTGTCACTGGTGACTTTGCTGTTTGGAACGATGATCTGGCGGTTGTCGGGCGATTTGAGGATCGTGTTGAAGATATGGACTTCTTCGACCGTCCCGGCGGTCCCGCCGGCCTCGACATAGTCACCGGCCTTGAACGGGCGGAAGATGATCAGCATCACGCCGGAAGCGAAATTCGCCAGCGAACCCTGCAGGGCAAAACCGATGGCCAGACCGGCGGCACCGATGACCGCGATAAAGGACGCGGTCTGCACCCCGAGCGAGCCAAGGGCGGCAATGAAGATGAAGGTGAGCAGCACGATCTTGGTGAGCGCTACCGTGAACTTGGTCAGGGTCTGGTCGACATTGCCCCGTTCCATCAACCGTCGGATGGCGCCGGTCAGGATGCTGATAATGATGCGACCGATAACCAGGATGGCTATCGCGCCGACGATCTTCAGGCCGTACAGCGTGGCCCATTCCTGAATGATGTCAAGATACTCCTGCATCGAATTCCCCTTGTTTATGAGGATTGCTTGGTTCGTGTGTTTATGTTCATGTTAGTTGTTCGACCAGGGTCATGAGCCGCGCACCGTCCGGAGATCGGAGTCGTGCCCGACCGGCCGCGCCGGGGCGTCGGGCAGGAAAACCGCATTTCACGATCGGAGTTCCCACGGTAACTACATTTCTTCTCTGGCGTATTCGTATGCCCCGCAATTGGCGACAATCGCCAAAGATCGCCTAATCGGACCCGGTATGTCAACTGAAATTGGTGTGACGTATCCGCGATACGGTTTGCGGCGCGATCAGGAAGATTTCTCGGAGGAGTAGGATTCGTCGTCGCCGGGGAAGGTGCCCGCCTTGACATCGGCGACATAGCGCGAGACGGCATCGGTAATGGCCGGTTTGAGATCGGCGTACTCGCGCAGGAATTTCGGTTTGAAGGAATCATCGCGAAGGCCGAGCATGTCATTGACCACCAGCACCTGACCGTCACAGCCGGCCCCGGCGCCGATCCCGATCGTGGCGGTGGTTTTGAGCGCATCGGTCAGGTTGGCGGCGACATCGCGTTCCACCAGTTCCAGGACAATGGCAAAACACCCGGCCGTTTGCAGGGCCTGGGCCGAGTCGAGCAGGTAGGCGCGCGAGCGCTCCTTGCGTCCCTGGATTTTGGGGCCGCCAAACCGATGGATCGATTGCGGGGTCAGGCCGATATGCCCCATCACCGGAATGCCGCACTCGATCACGCGCCGGATGGTCGGCACCATTTCCATGCCCCCCTCGATTTTGACCGCTTCGGCGCCGCCTTCCTTCAGAAAGCGACCGGCGTTGGTGACGGCTGTTTCGATCGACGGTTGAAAGGACAGGAACGGCATATCGGCTATCACCAGGGCCCGCTCGGCGCCGCGGGCGACAGCGGCCGTGTGGGCAACCATCAGGTCCATGTCGATCGGCAGAGTCGAATCGTAGCCGTGCACGACATTGGCGGCCGAATCACCAACCAGGAGCGCATCGACCCCGGCCTGGTCGAGCAGGCGGGCGGTGAAGTAATCGTAGGCGGTGAGCACGGCGATGCGTTCGCCTTTGGTTTTCATGCGGGTGAAGGTGTGAACGTTGACCTTATTCTGTGACTTGATTGATGACATGACAGCTTACTTCTCGGTGAGTTCTCCGGAGGGAACGTAGTAGATTTTACCCTTGATCGGTTTCTGGATCTGATCGATCAGGTCGTCGAACTGACGCTGGTTGTTGACGAAGTCGATATCGTCGGTCTTGACCACCAGCAGCGGTGTTTCATTGTAGTGAAAGAAGAAGTAGTCGTAGGCTTTGTTCAGGCTTTCGATGTAATCGGCGTCGACGGAGCGTTCGAAGGGAAGGTTGCGTTTGTGAATACGCTGCAAGAGGGTGTCCGTCGAGGCCTGCAGGTAGATGACCAGGTCGGGTCTGGGTATGTCGCGCGCCAGCACCGGCGCGATCTTCTCGTACAGCGCCAGTTCGCGCTCGGAGAGATTGACCGAGGCGAAAATCTGGTCTTTTGCAAACAGGTAGTCGGCGACGATCCGCTGGGCGAACAGGTCACGCACCATCAACTGCTGTTGCTGCTGAAAGCGTGAGATGAGGAAAAAGAGCTGGCAGGAGAAGGCGTGTCGCTTGCGGTTCTTGTAGAAATCGACCAGGAAGGGATTCTCGAGCACTTCCTCGCGCACCACCTCCGCCTCGAGACACTCCGCCAGCATGTCGGCGAAGGTTGTCTTGCCGACCCCGATCACGCCCTCGACTGCTATGTAATTCGGCTCAAACGTTTCGTGAGACATGGTCTTTATACAGCAGTATCTGTTCGGCGTCACGGCTGTCAATATGATCGGCAAAGGGCCGACCGGTGACCGGATGTGTCAGGTCGGGGTCTATTGCTACCAGCGGCACCAGCGCAAACGGCCGTTCCAGCAGGCGCGGATGGGGGATCGTCAGGTCATCGCGTTCGAATTGCTGCTCACCGAAAAGCAGGATGTCGATATCGATCGTGCGGGACTGGTTTTTGGTCTTGTCGGTACGGCCCAGATCGGACTCGATCTTCTCCAGGCTGTGCAGCAGTTCGCGCGCCGGGTACTGGTATTCGCCTTTGATCACCTGATTGAGAAACGACGGGCTGTCTTCGGGCATGTCGACCGCATCGGAGAGATAAATCGGCGAACTCGCGACTACCTCGAAACCTTCCAGTTCTTCGAGACGGTCGAGAGCGGCGGCCAGGTGGCGCTCACGGTGGCCCAGATTCGAGCCCAACAGCAGGTACACAGTTTCAGCCATCGCTCCTCCTTTAGGCCGGCGGCTGATCGGATCCGGTCAGCTTGGCCGTATCTCCCTGATAGCGGGTTACTTCCACCTCGATGAACTTGACGTGCCCGGGGATCGGCGGGTGCAATTTACGGACTTTCAAAGTTACCCGGTAGACCGGAAACATGTCAAGGATATTTGTTGCCAGGCGGTTGGCCAGCCCCTCGAGCAGCGAATAGGCTGTGCCCTCCACCGACTCCTTGATCACCTGATAGACCTTGTAATAGTCCACCGTGTCTCTCAATCGGTCGGTCTTGCCCGGAGGGGCCAGGTCGACCTCCATCTCGCAGTCGATCTCAAAGACGCGGCCGGTTTCCTTCTCCGCGGCGGTCACCCCATGATAACCGTAGAAAGACAATCCGCCCAGCCGGATGACATCGCTCATGACGACTCCTTCTTTTTCTTGCGAAGCAACCGCTTCTTTTTGACCCGGACAATCGCTTCGTCGTACGCCGCCTCGCCGCAGCTCAGGGTCAGCCGAAGGTACCCCTCGCCGCTGTCGCCGAAATCGGTGCCGGGGATAGTCAGGATGCGATGGCGACGGTAGAGTTGTCGGGCAAACGCGGCGGCGTTGCGACGTTCGGGCACCCGCGCCCAGAGGTAGGGGGTCGTCCCCGATGTCGTTCCCTCGAGCGACAACTGCTGAAGCAGGGTCGAGGCGCGATCGGCAGTACGCGCCAGCTGCTGCTGGAGATTACGGAGGGCTTCGTTCGGGAAGGCTCGGATGGCCGCGATAATCCAGTTGCAGTAGCCGGTGGGAATGGTGGTCGGCATGAGGCGAGCAGCCTGCTTGAGGGTTGAGATTGCCTCCCGGTTGCCCACGACAAAGCCATAGGGCAGGCGCGGCAATCCGAATGTGTAGGCGAACGAATAGAGCTCAACCCCGACTTTGGAGCCACCGGACGCGGCCAGTAAGGAGACCGGCCGTCGTTTTGCGATCGACTGATAGGCGGCGTCGTTGACGACCAGGATATGTTCGCGGCTGGCGGTCCAGATCAGGTTGGCCATCGCCTGTTCGGAGAGTTCGGCTCCGGTCGGATTGTGCGGTGAGTTGACAAAGGCCAGTCGCGCGACCCGTCCGACCCGGGTGCCCAATCGCTCGAAATCGGGCAGCCAATCGGTTTTGGCCGACATCGGATAGGCCGCCGGTTCCGCGCCGGCACTGGTGATCGCCTGGCGGTAGCTCGGTACGGCCAGTTCCGGGACAAACGCGATGTCGCCGTGGTCGAGGAAGGCCAGGCCGAGCATGGTCAGCAGCGAGGTGATCGAACCACCGACAAAGATCTCTTTGTCGGGAAGAACCCGGCAGCCATGTCGGGTCTGCATCCAGCCGGCGATCTCTTCACGAAGCGCCGCCAGTTCGTCGCGATTGGCCGGAGTCAGGGCGTCGCCATCGAGCGTGCCTTCAGGTATCGGGACCGGCCAGTTGAAAGCAGCCAGATCGACCAGATCGTCGCGCTTGAGCAGGCCCCGGCGCTCTTCGGCGCGCATGAACGACAGCAGCCCCGGCGGCAATTGATACAGCCGATTGGCTTTCTCCAGAACTACTTTGGTAATGACCATACCTGCTCCCTC
>WJMS01000040.1 GCA_014727815.1 candidate division GN15 bacterium | reverse complement strand
GGCGGCATCATGGATCTCTGGGTGCGCGAGGCCCGCCTGTTCAAATACGGCTCCGGCACCGGCACCAACTTCTCCAACATCCGCGGCTCGGGTGAGCCACTCTCCGGTGGCGGGCAGTCCTCGGGCCTGATGTCGTTTCTCAAGATCGGCGATCGCGCCGCCGGGGCGATCAAGTCGGGCGGCACCACCCGCCGGGCCGCCAAAATGGTCTGTCTGGACCTGGATCATCCCGATGTCGAAAAGTTCATCAATTGGAAAGTGACCGAGGAGCAGAAGGTTGCGGCGCTGGTGGCCGGTTCCCGAATTATCAAGGAACAGCTCCGGGCGATTTTCGATGCCGCCCGGGTGTCCGGCTCCAACGGTGACTCGGTTTTCGAAACCGACCCGAACAAAAACAGCAATCTCAAGAACGCCCTGCGCCGCGCGCGACGACTGCACGTGCCGCAGGAGTATATCAAAAAGATACTCGAACTGGCCGACCAGGGGATCGGCGAAATCGACTTCATTGAACTCGACACCAACTGGGACTCCGAATCGTACCTCACGGTCTCCGGGCAGAACTCCAACAACTCCCTGCGCATTCCCAACAGTTTCTTCAACGCTATCAAGGACGATGGTGACTGGGAGTTGAAACGACGGACCGACCGCTCGGTCTCCCGAACGGTCAAGGCCAGCGTGCTGTGGGAAAAGATTTGCCACGCCGCCTGGGCCTGCGCCGACCCCGGTGTCCAGTTCGACAGCACCATTAACGAATGGCACACCTGTCCCGAAGATGGACGGATCAACGCCTCGAATCCCTGCTCGGAGTACATGTTCCTCGACGACACCGCCTGCAACCTGGCCTCGCTCAATGTCGTCAAGTTCCTCAACGATGACGGCTCCTTCGATATCGACGGCTACCTGCATGCGGTTCGGCTGTGGACAATGGTGCTGGAGATCTCGGTGCTGATGGCGTCGTTCCCGTCGAAGTCGATCGCCCAGAAATCCTACGAATTCCGCACCCTCGGACTCGGCTATGCCAATATCGGCTCGCTGCTGATGCGCATGGGCATTCCCTATGACTCCCAGGAAGGTCTCGCCTGGACCGGCGCCCTGACCGCCATGCTCACCGGGCAGGCCTATGTCACCTCGGCCGAGATGGCCAAGGAACTCGGACCCTTCCCCGGCTTCTACCGCAACCGCGACCACATGCTGCGAGTCATGCGCAACCATCGCCGCGCCGCCTACAACGCCGACCGCTCGGAGTATGAAAGCCTCACCGTCAAGCCCAAGGGGATCAACCCGAACTACCTGCCCGAGACGGTGGTGGGCGCCTCCCGCGAGGTCTGGGACAGGGCCGTCGAGCTCGGCGAAGTCTACGGCTACCGCAATGCCCAGGCGACCGTCATTGCCCCGACCGGCACGATCGGCCTGGTCATGGACTGCGACACCACCGGCATCGAACCGGATTTCGCCCTGGTCAAATTCAAGAAGCTGGCCGGCGGCGGTTATTTCAAGATCATCAACAACTCGGTCCCGCCGGCGCTGCACAACCTCGGCTACAGCGATGAGCAGATCAACGATATCATCACCTACGCCACCGGCCACAAGACCCTGCGCAACGCACCGTACATCAATCACGAATCGCTCGGCGCCAAGGGCTTCGGCAGCGAGGAAATCCAGTCAATCGAGCAGAGCCTGGCCAATGTCTTTGATATCAGCTTCGCCTTCAACCACTACACCCTCGGCGAAGAATTCCTCACCGAAACACTCGGCTTCTCGGCCGAGCAGGTCGACAGCTGGGACTTCAACCTGCTGCGCGAACTCGGTTTCACTAAAGAGCAGATCGAGCTGGCCAATGAATACTGCTGCGGCACGATGACCCTCGAAGGCGCCCCGCACCTGCAGGAGAAGCACCTGCCGGTGTTCGACTGCGCCAACAAGTGCGGCCGCAAAGGCAAACGCTTCATCTCTTATGAAGCACATATCCGTATGATGGCCGCCGCCCAGCCGTTTATCTCCGGCGCCATCTCCAAGACGATCAATATGCCGGCCGAGGCGACCATCGACGACGTCAAAAAAGCCTACCGGCTGGCCTGGGAATCGATGAATAAGGCCGTCGCGCTCTACCGCGACGGTTCCAAGCTCAGCCAGCCGCTGTCGGCGACACTGCTTGACGAAGATGAAGACGAAGACGGCCTGACGGTCGACAACGCCTCGGAAAAGATGGCCGAACAGATCGTCTACCGCTATATCGCCAAGCGCCGCAAATTGCCCAACCGTCGCGCCGGCTATACCCAGAAAGCGGTGGTCGGCAGCCACAAGATCTATTTGCGCACCGGTGAGTATTCCGACGGGACTATCGGCGAGATCTTTCTCGACATGCACCGCGAAGGCGCGGCTTTCCGCTCATTGATGAACAGCTTCGCAATCGCCGTCTCGCTCGGCCTGCAGCACGGTGTGCCGCTCGAGGAGTTTGTCGAGGCTTTCCTGTTCAGCCGCTTCGAGCCCGCCGGCATGGTCCAGGGCAACAAGCACATCAAAATGACCACGTCTATTATCGACTACATTTTCCGCGAATTGGCTATCACCTATCTCGGCCGGACCGACCTTGCCCATGTCTCCGAGGAAGACCTCCGCGGCGACACGGTTGGCATGCCGACCGAGGAATCGATAGAGTTCGAAGAGGAGGAACCCGCCAGCCATCAGGTGACCGGGCAGGTGACCACTGCGACGCGTGATGACAACGACATCCACACGTCCCATCTGCGCTTCAACCTGTCAGGCAACAACGGTGGCAACGGCAACGGACATGGAGTGAGAGGAGGAAACGGACATGGTCACCCGGTGGAGAATTCGTCTGCAGCTTCAGCGAATGAAAAATCGACGGAGGTGCCCGAGCTTGTCGCCCAGACAGAGCCGACTTCGTCAACACACGGCGCCCACGCCTCAGCAGGAAATCGACTCCAGCGCCAAATCCGGGACGCGCGCATGAAGGGCTATGAGGGTGACATGTGTTCCGAGTGTGGTTCCTTTACGATGGTTCGTAACGGCACCTGCCTGAAATGTGAGACCTGCGGCGCCACCAGCGGCTGCAGCTAAGGTCTCCACGCATCTACATCATCCGGACGGCGGGCCCCACCCGCCGTCTTTTTTTTGTGCCTCGCTGCTCGGCCGACGGCCCGAGCGTTGGTCCGGCCGTCCCCGATTCGTCGCGCATTATGCGGTGCTGTCAAGGGGATAAATTTGCCAAAAAACGGTGTTTTTTCTCCCCTTGGTCACCTTCCATTATCGACCGGGCCGCCGGGCCGCCTCTCAAATCATTGTAGTGCAATGTCTTACCTGTCGGCTGTCCAGCCCCGCTGAATCAGCCGACGAGCCTGAGTTATCCACTATTTTTTCCTTGACATTTTACGGAATTCTAGTATCATTCTCGTGCAATCGGAAAGTGTTACTCTTTCTGTGGATTACCTAATATCGTCCGCCCAGGTAGGTGAACCTCGCTTACCTGGGTTTTTTTATGCCCGCTTACGTAACCTTGACACCTCCCCCGCCCTGGCGTAGATTGCCCGTAGGACGATCTCTTCTCCCAGCCCTGACATCCCAATTACCTGTCTCGGGAGTAACAAGTATGGTCAAGCTCTTTTCCATTCGCCAGGGGCACGGCCGGTTGCGGTCGGTCGCCCTGATCACGCTGTGCTGTCTCTTCACCCTTTCCTCAGCTTTCGCCGCCGGTGATAAAGCTATCACCGGTGAGCCCCTCTGGATTTTTGACGCCAACCTTGATGTCCAGCACCTCGACACCGCCGATCTGACCGGCGACCTGGTCGCCGATATCATTGCCGCCGAACGCGATAATGACTACTACGGCGAACTGTCACGGGTCTGGGCGATCAACGGGGTCGACGGCGATACGATCTGGCAGTACGTCGTCAACGACGCCATCCGCGACATGGCGGTCGGGGACATCAACGGCGATGGGGTCGCCGATGTTGCCGTAGCCGCCTCGTACAACGCCTCGTCGACGCCCGATGGCCGGGTGCACGCAATCGATGGCGCCACCGGAACCAACATGTGGTACTTCCCCACCGGCGCCACCAACCAGTCGGTTGTGATTGCCGACATCAACGGCGGCACCCATATGGATGTGGTCGCCTCATCCTTTGATGACAACGTCTATGCCATCGACGGCCAGACCGGCGCCCAGATCTGGGCCGAGGATCTCGGCAGTTTGTGGGTCAACGATGTGGCCGCGGCCGATGTCAACAGCGACGGTGTCGATGATATCGCCTACGCCCATGAGTATCTGACCGGCTTCACCAACCGCCAGGGAATCCTCGACGGCGCCACCGGCGACCCGATCTGGGACTCGACCGGGACGTTTGTCAATCTCGATGTGCTTATTGAAGATATCGACGACGACGGCCAACTCGAAGCCTGCTTCGCCGCAATTTCCGACAATGACAAGGGCTGGATTATCGTCCGCGACGCTCTCACCGGCGCCCGCGAGTGGGACTACGATCTCGGCGGGATCGACCACGTCAACGGCCTGATTTCCTTGTTCACCCGTGATATCGATCTCGACGGCGATATCGATCTGCTGGTCGGCAACTATCTCGGCTGGTACCAGGTGATCGCTTTCGATGGCGAGGATGGCGCCCCGTTTTTCACGTCGGAGACACTCGACGGGTTCCCGCGCCATCTCTCCTTCGGCGATGTCACCGGCGAGGGGGATCTGGATATTATCGCCGCAACATACGACCGCGTCC
>WJMS01000317.1 GCA_014727815.1 candidate division GN15 bacterium | reverse complement strand
GGGTGCTCGTCGAGCAGTGCCTGTACGATCCGTCGCTGCACCCCCTTGCCTTTGCCGTGCACGATCCGGATGGCGTAGATCTGCCGGTCGAGACACTCACGAATGTACTCGTTGACCACATCGCGCGTCTCTTTCGGGCCGGGTGAGCCCACCACATTCTCAGGCGCGGTCCCGCTTATACCGCCAGGCGGTGTTCAGGGCAAAGATGAAGCTCATCAGGTAGCCCGACTGCTCCCAGGTCCAGGCGCGCATATAGAGCAGCGTGATGACGAACGTGAGCATCATGGCAAACAACGCCATGGCCACCGGCATTTGTTCGGTTGACAACCGCTCGCCGGCGGTGCGCAGGGCCATGCGGGCGCCGCTGACGGCTACGGTCAAGAGTGCGATCGTGCCGACCAGTCCGGTCTCGGCGAGATAGTGCAATATGACATTGTGGGCGGACATTCCCTGTACCCACCGCCAGGTCGGGTTGAGCTTGAGGTGCGGCAGGATTTCGTGTACGACCCGGAAGTTGCCGATACCGACACCAAACAGCACATTCTCGGCGAACGCTTCCAGCGCGGCCGACCAGAGCACCAGGCGCAGGGCGACAGTTCCTTTCGGCTGGTGCCAGGAGGCGATGAATTCGGCGATACGGTCGAAGGCGCCGGCGAACAGCGTACCGGCCAGGGTGACGATCACCAGGCCGGCCAGCCCCGCGACAAAGATGACGGCCCGAAGGTTACGGTAGGCATACGTTAACTTGTCTCGACGCAGGCGCCAGTACAGAACGACCAGCAGCAGCGGCACGACCGCCGCCACCGCGACCACCGGCGCCCGGGACTGGGTGGCCAGGATCGCAATGACCATGAAGAGAACGTAAACAGTATAGCGCAGCTTCTGCCACGGGTTGTCCGACCACACGAAAAAGCAGATCGTCACCGGTACGGCGACCATGGTCAGGTACTGCATGGCGAGCCAGGCCGGTCCGAATACGCGCAGGGCGCCACCAGTCGCGATCAACTGACCGGTGGTGATCAGCGAGAGGACGAAGATCAGGGCGAGGTAGAACTCAAGCAGCCGCCGGATCGGAACCTCCAACGCAAACTTGAACAAGACCCGGAAGGCGATGTAGAGTGTGATGATACGCAGTACCGGCACGATCGAGAGCCGGTAGTTGTAAGCGAATATAGCCGACAGGATGGTCGCGCCAATCAGGAACAGATAGGCTCGATCGATCCCGGTGTGACGAATTTCGGTCTGTCCCCGCAGCAGGAACTCCAATACCACGCCGACTGCGAGCAGGGCCAGCGCGACATCCATCGGATGTACAGCAAAACTGCCGGTGTAGTACGGCATGTACACGCCCAATGACAGCAAAAAGAGATACAGTGTGACGCGCGGGGTGGTAACGAGCCAGACGGCGGGGACGGTCAGCAGCGGCAGGATGGCCAGCAGGGGCCGGTTGAGCCAGAGCATGGTTGCGGCCGGTACCAGCACGATAGCGGCCAGCAGGCCCAGCGCCAGGCGCATGTCACGGGGGAGTGGTGAGATAGTCGCAGGGTCGGTTTGCATCACAAGCCTTCAGTGTTGTCCACCAAAGGTAGCGTGGCGCGACCGACAAAGCAAGTGCCCGTGGGAGCTTACGACGGCATCTTCTTCAGGAAATCGATCTTCGGGGTGACCCCGATCACCGGCAGCTCCAGCGACTCCTCGACATCCTCAACTTTCTTGAAGGAGTTATCCAGCAGTTCGACCAGCACGGCCGCCGCGCCGCCCACGACCAGCCCGAGCATGATACCCATCAGGAGGATCTGTTTGCGGTCCGGCTTGAACGGCGCCAGGGGCGCTTTGGCCGGTTCGACAACGCGGTACTTGGAGGATGACATATCCTGCACCAGGGCCTGCGAAATGGTCGAGCTTTCCTGCTGGCGCTTGAAGCGGTCGCGGATATCGGTCGCCGCGGCAACCTCGCGCTCGAGCTGATTCAGGCGGGCCTGGTATTCCGGGATGAGGTCCATTTTCGACTTGAGCTCATCGAGCGCCGACTGCAGATACGGTTTCTTGGAGTAGAGGTAGTCAAGTGTCGTTCGGGTGTTGTGCAGCTGGATGAGGTCGTTGCGAACACCCTGCGGCTGGTCGGCAAACTGCTCGTTGACCAGGGCGCGGTTTTCCTGTTCGATCGAGGCGATCAGGTTGTTCTGTTTGACCTTGAAGTTGATCACCTGCGGATCCGACCAGGTGTACCGGATCATCAGGTCACCGATCTGCCGCAGTTGGTTTTTGAGGTCTTCCTCGAGTTCGTCCTTGGTCGATGAGTCGTTCAGGGCGACCTCACTGTTGGTCAGGCCGGCCGAATTGAGACGGGAGAGGATCTGCTTTTCTTCCTCGCGAAGGTTCTCGATTTCCCGGGCGGAGCGATCGATTTCGCCGGAAATCTCGGAGCGGTTCGACTCGGACATAATCGACTCATCGAGCTGAATCGCCATGAACTCCTTTTCGAGGTTGGTCCGCTCGGCAATCTTGGTCTGCAACTGCTGTTCGTACTTTTCGAGTTGAATGTCGGAGAAGTCCTGGGAGGAGCGGATCTGGTAGAGCTCCTGCTTGACCTTTTCACCGATGTAGATCTCACCGAGCGTATTGGCGATATCGCGCGCCATCAGCGGATCGGGCGATTCGACCAGGATCAAAATCTGGTCACCGGCGGCCCAGTCGACCGTAACGTCGTCCTTGAGCATTCCCTGCAGCACACGGATCTGGGCCCGTTCGACCGGCATGTTGGGTCGGGTCTGCAGCATCTTTCGGGTTTCCGCGGAGACCCAGGGGACTCGCTCGAGGTGGAGCTTGTCGTTGAGCAGCTGGGTGTAGTCGCGCGAGGTAACCTCGTTGTAGATCGAGCGGAGTTTTTCGCGGCGTTCGGAATTGGACATGCGCCGGGTGCCGGACTGTTCGCCGACGATCGCTTCGAGTTCGCGAATCAGGGAGACCTCGTTGTCGATCTGGATGATGGTCGCGGCCTCGTACTCGGGCGTGATGAGGTAGGAGCTGGCGAAGGCGATGGCGGCGACGACGATCAGCGGCAGCATGATCAGCCACTTGCGGCGCCAGGCCATGGAGATAATCTCGCGGATATCCAACTGCTTATCGATCTTACTGAGATTCATCGCGACTGTGTCCCCTGCGAAAAAGGAAAAATCTGGCCAGAGCGGGCACTCCTGGCCCGTTCGACCGGTTTGTCTCTTGTAACAGCGCCGGAGGCGGAAGTTCCCGTCGGGATGCGGGTTTCGCGCCGGTCGTCTCGGCTGTTCGGAATATATACGGGCTCATTGGCGCATTCAACGCAAAAACCGTCGGTTCGCCTCCGGGAGTGCCGGTGTTGGGCTCTGCTAGTATGGTCGGCAGTCGGACGAGAAAAGTATTGCTTTTTTGGGCTTCCGGCGTACTATTGGTCTGCCCGGCACGATGAACGATATCCCTGTCCGAGGCATCCTTGCGAAATCTGCGCGCCGGTCGGCGCGGCAGTCGCCGGAGCAGGGAAGTCTTTGTGTTACAGCGGCTCAGGGGATTCCAGATACTGTCGATAGAAATGAGTAGAACACCCGCCGGAGGGTTCCCGACGGTGCCGGCGGCCGGGCCACCAGCAGAACAAAGTAGGGTTGAGAAGATAAGGAGCACATGCCTTGAGCTTTACGAAAGACAGCCTCAAGATTGACGCCGCGGCGGTGACCGAGCAGATCTGCGAGCAGATGCGCAGTCAGATCCGCAAGGACCTGAAAAAGACCGGCGCTATTGTCGGCATTTCCGGCGGGATTGATTCCTCGGTCTGCGCCGCCCTGGCCAGCCGGGCGCTGGGACCCAAACGGGTAGTCGGGATCATGATGCCCGAGACCGATTCCTCGCCGGAAAGCGAGAAACTGGCCCGCGAACTGTCCGAGACGTTCGGTTTCGAGACCGTCCTGGAAAACATCTCGGGCGGACTTTCCGGACTCGGCTGTTACGAGCGGCGCGATGAGGCGGTCAAAAGCGTCTTTCCGGAATTCGACAAGAGCTACACCTCGAAGATTACGATTCCCTCGAACATTCTCGAAAAGGACAGTTTCAACTTCTTCCAGCTGACCATCGAGAACAAGGACGGCGCCAAGACCAAGCGGCTGCCGCTGGAGGCGTACCTGCAGATCGTGGCCGCGTCGAACCTGAAGCAGCGCCTGCGGATGACCACGCTCTACTATCACGCCGAGAAACGCAACTGGGCGGTGGTGGGCACCGGCAACAAGGATGAACACATGCAGGGCTTCTTTGTGAAGTATGGCGATGGCGGCGCCGACCTGAAGCCGATCGCCCACCTGTACAAGATCCAGGTCTACCAGCTGGCCGAATACCTGGGCGTGCCGCAGTCGATTATCGGGCGTGTCCCGACCACCGACACCTACAGCGCCGAGGTGACCCAGGAAGAGTTCTTCTTCGGGCTCGACTTCTACAACATGGACATGCTCTGGCATGCCATGGAGACCGGCGTGCCGGCGGCCGACGCGGCCAAGGTACTCGGCTTGACCACCGAGCAGGCCGAGCGCGGTTACGCCAATATCCAGCGCAAGATAACGGCGACGGAGTATCTTCGGATGCCTCCGATCGAAATCGAATAACAGCAGACAGACCGCCGCTTTCGATACGGGCGATACACATCGAAACAACGGGAACGATCATGGCAGTAATCGACAAGGATACGGTGCGCAAGGAGATCCGCGACTTCATCTACGAGACGTATTTCTTCGGCGATGAGTCCGAGACATTCGAAGACACCGATTCTTTCATGGAACAGGGGATTATCGACTCGACCGGCGTCCTCGAACTGACCTCCTTTCTCGAGGAGAAGTACGGGGTGACGGTTGATGATGATGAGATGCTTCCGGCCAACCTCGATTCGGTCGAAAACCTGATCGGTTTTATCGAACGCAAGAAGAGCTGAGCATCGCACCCCGCCTACCCGTTCAGGCCCGTCTCAGGCCGGCGACGGGCCCGTGAGCTTCACCGGCAACCGCGTATGAATGTAAGCGACTTACTGGCAACAAGCGCCGCCGCTTTCCCCGAGAAGACGGCGGCGGTCTATTCGGATAACCGCCTCAGTTTCCGTCAGTGGTGGGAGCGCTCGTCGGCGCTGGCCGAGCGGCTGGAACGACTCGACCTGCCACCGGGCACGCACGTGGCGATCCTGTTCGAAAACTCGCTCGACTACCTGATCATATTCTTCGCTATCTTCAAAGCGGGTCTGGTCGCGGTGCCGCTTGATACCTCGCTCGCGGCCGACAAGGTGAATTTCATCATCAAGGATGCCGAGGCGCCGCTGCTGTTTGTGCAGGGGCGGTATCGACGGCAGCTGGCTGAAATAGTGGAGGGCAATGACCGACTCTCGCTGCTGATCTCCGACAAGCCGCTGAGCAAGGTGATCGAGCATATCCCGAGCGAAACCCTGGCCGAAACACTGGAGAAGTCCGGGCCTATCGACCTGCCGGCAATTCCGGAAGATATTGACGATGATGAGACCGGCGCCGATGATCTTGCCGCGATCTTCTATACCTCGGGCAGCACCGGCGTCTCCAAGGGCGTCATGCTCTCGCATCGTAACCTGGTCACGAATACGGTGGCGACGGTTGAATACCTGCGGTTGACCGAGAAGGACTCGGTCATGGTGATCCTGCCGTTTTACTATATTTACGGCAATTCGCTGCTGCTCACGCATGCCGCCTGCGGCGGGACCTTGCTGATAGACAACCGCTTCATGTATCCTGAGGTCGTGCTCGATGCCATGGAAGAACTCAAGGCGACCGGTTTCTCCGGGGTGCCCTCGCATTTCATGATCCTGCTGAACAACTCGACATTCACGGAACGCAAGCTCGAGCACCTGCGCTATTTCACGCAGGCGGGCGGCGCGATGGCGCCCGAGGTGATCCGTCAATTGATCGATGCCTTCGGGCAGAAAGAGATCTTCATCATGTACGGGCAGACCGAGGCCGCCCCACGGGTAACGTGGCTGCCGCCGGAGAAGCTCGAGGAGAAGCTCGGGTCGATCGGGATCGAGGTGCCGGGAGTGACCGTAGAGATTCTCGACGAGCATGGCAACGAAGTGCCGACCGATCAAACCGGCGAGCTGGTGGTCAGTGGGCCGAATGTCATGATGGGTTATTTCAAGCAGCCCGAAGAAACCGCCCAGGTGCTTCGTGGCGGCAAGCTGTACACCGGTGATCTGGCGCGCAAGGATGCCGACGGTTACTACTTCATTACCGGCCGTCGCCGGGAGATAATCAAGTCGGGTGGTAACCGTGTCTCGGCCAAAGAGGTCGAGGAACGTATCCTCGAGCATGACAAGGTCGCCGAAGCGGCCGTGTTTGGCGTGAACGACAACGTCCTCGGCGAGGCGATCAAAGCGGTGGTCGTTTTGAAAGACGGTGACAGCACCGGTGTCAAAGATATCCAGACGCACTGCCAGAAGACATTAGCCGTGCACAAGGTGCCGAAGTTTGTGTCGTTTGTTGATGCCCTGCCGAAACTGCAGTCCGGCAAAGTCAACAAGCTCCTGCTCAAAGAACAACATGAAAGCGGTGCGGTCTAAGCGCCGACCTACACGATATGTGCGGAATCGCCGGATACTTCCAACTGAACGAGCCAGCGAAGCCCGATCATGAATTGATCGCGCGGATGGTCAACGCGATCAAGCATCGCGGACCCGATGAGTTCGGGGCATATTTCGATGATCGCTGCGCGCTCGGTCAGGCGCGACTGTCGATTATCGATCTCGCCT
>WJMS01000316.1 GCA_014727815.1 candidate division GN15 bacterium | reverse complement strand
TGCCGAGGCGTCGGGGTACGATGAAGTGCTCAAGGGTATTCGCAACCTGAAAGTCCAGTCGGTAGCCGGCGGGGCTCCGGTGATCGACCAGAATCTCGATCTCGCGTTCAATACCGACTACACTATCTTCGCGGTTGATGACGTGGCCATGATTGACGCCATCTACGATGCCGATGCGCGCACGCCGAATCCGACCGCGGTCAAGATACGCTTCGTGCATGCCTCGCCGGATGCCGGAGTCGTGGACATCAAAACCGACTCGGGTACCGGGACGACCGTTTTTGACGCCATGTCCTTCAAGGATATCACCTCGTATCAGGAAGTCAGTTCGGGTAACTACCGGTTCGTCGTGACCGCCGATGGCGCCACCGAAGAACTCTTTGTCTTCAACCCCCTGAGCCTGGTGAACAATACCGTCTATACCATCATGGCCTTCGGTACCGTTGACCCGAGCGATGACTTCCCGTTCCGGGTACGTGTCTTCCGCGACAACGGTAACGGGACGCAGTTCACCGATGCGACTATCGCTAACGCGCAGTTCCGTGTCATTCACGCCGGTCTCGATATCTACCCGATTGACACCCGGGTCGATGACAGCCTCAAGCACACCGACGTCCAGTATGGGCGGGCCGGAGCGTACGCCGAGGTCGCACCGGGTGACGGCAATGTGCAGATAACCCAGGCCGGCTTCCCGAACGTGATTGCGGTAGATACGACCCAAACCTTCGACTTCCGTCGCGACTACACGATGGTCCTGATCGACTCGCTCAACAACGCCGATGCGCTCATCGTGCAGGATGATCGGACCCAGAATCCGGCGCTGGTCAAGGCGCGGGTGATTCACGCTTCGCTCGACGCTCCGGCAGTCGATATTCGCGTGAACAGTCCGAGTGGCGCCGATGTCTTCACCAACGTGAATTATCGTGATATTACGTCGTACGCCGAGGTCAGTGGTGGCGCCTACGTCTTCTCGCTGGTGGAGGCCGGCACGACCAACGAAATCGCCCGGTACGAACCGGTGACCCTGTCTAATGGCTCCGTCTACTCGATCGTGGCCATCGGGACGGTCAACCCCGGCGATGACCGACCGTTCCAGGTCCTGGTCTTCACGGACAACGGACTCGGTATCAACTTCAGTACGCTGCAGCCGAAGACCGGTAATCTGCGACTGGTCCATGCCGCTTATGGCGGACCCAACGTAGACGTGCTGGTTGACGGTGGTGTGGCCCAGGCCGATATCGCCTACGGCGCCACCGCCGGGTACTTCGATGTATCGCCGGGCAACCGCAACGTCGACGTCACCGAAACCGGCACGACGACGCCGCTGCTGATCGATACCAGCCTGGCCGTCGAACCCGACACCAGCTACTCCCTCTTCGCCGTCAACACCGGCGCCGAGGTTGCCCCGATCCTGGTCACCGACCGCCGGACAGCCCCGGCCTCCGGTCAGGTCAAAGTGCGATTCGTCAACGGCGTATCGGACTCCGGCGCCCTCTGGCTCAAACGCGAAGTCTTCGGCTTCCCGGTACCGGTCAACAGCAACGTTGCCTTCCAGGCAGCATCGGCCTACGCCACCGCGTCAACCGGTGAGTATGTCTTCCAGGTAATGCCGGACGGTGTCACGACCACGCCGCTGATCCAGTTCCAGCCGGTCACCTTGACCTCGCAGGGAGTCTATACGGTGGTCATTGATGGTACCGTCGATGGCGGCGATGCCTTCGATCTGAACGCCCGCTTGATTCTCGATACCGGCGACGGCACCACTATCACGCCGCTGGTACCCGCGAAGTAAGTAGACCACAATCCGGTGGCGACAAGACGCGCCACCGGTCAGTAGGAATAGAACAGGCCCGGCTGAGTTTTCAGCCGGGCCTTTTGTTGTTCCGAAATCTGGAAACGGGTGCGTGCCGGCTATCGCTTTAAACCGCTCATTGTGTCGCGAAAATCCGCGCCGGTCGGGTACTGGAACGCCCGCAGTTCAAACATCGGCAGAATAGCCAGGATATGGTCGAAGATATCGGCCTGGATCGCCTCGTAATTGGCCCACACCTGGTCCGCACTGAAGACATAGACCTCAACCGGCAGACCGTGTTCGGTGGGGGCGAGATAACGGATCAGGAATGTCAGCTGCTGATTGATCTTGGGGTGCCGGCGCAGATAGGCGGCGATGTATGCCCGAAGCGTGCCGATATTGGTCATGTTGCGGCCATTGATCAGGTGACGGGTATCAATACTGTGTTCCTTGTTGTACGCGGCAATCTCCTCGCGCCGGCCCTTGACATAGTCGCGTATCAACTCATACTCCTCGAAGCGATCGAGCATCTCCGGCGTACAGAACTTGATCGTGGCCATGTCGACATAAAAGGCCCGCTTGATCCGACGGCCGCCCGACTCGGTCATGCCGCGCCAGTTGCGAAAAGCGTCGGAAATCAGGGCGTACGACGGAATAGTCGTAATAGTCTTGTCCCAGTTCTGCACCTTCACCGTGTGCAAAGAGACATCGATCACCGGACCATCAGCGCCGTACTTCGACATCTCAATCCAATCGCCGATTCGCACCATGTCATTGGTGGACAGCTGGACACTGGCAACCAGGCCGAGAATGGTGTCCTTGAACACCAGCAGGATGATTGCAGTCATCGCGCCCAGACCGGTCAGCAGCGGCCAGGGGTCACGATCCATCAGGCGGGCGATGGCGTAGATAGCGACAAAGATCGTGATGATGATCTGGATCAGCTGGACGTAGCCCTTGACCGGTCGATGCCGGGCAACATCGTACGAGTTGTAAATGTCAACTGCGGCATTCAGGAGGGAATACAACACCAGCAGGCCAACCACGATCATGTAGACCGTTGAGAGGCGCTCGATCAGGCTCTGTACAGGCGGGAAGAACGCCGCCGCCGCATAGATGACCAGGGCAGGGGCGAGGTGCGACAGTCGCGTGAACACCCGCCGGCGAAGCAGCGCGTCATCCCAGGTCGTAGTCGTCCGCGCCACCAGCTTGGAGACCCCGACCAGGAGGATCCGTTTGGCGACATAGTTGGAGATAACGGCCAACAGCACCACCGCCACCGCCAGGACAGTCCAGTTGATATAACCGGCCAGCTGGGCACCAACCCCCTGTTCGACAAACCACTCTTTCAACCAGTCAGCCATCGTGAGCCCTTCTTGTTGCGCGCCAGGATTGTTTTCTGGCGTAATAGTGGCCCGCTTTCCGGCGAGATGCAATCAGAAACCGCGGATGGCCACCACCTGCGCGCAAGCGCCGATGGCGGGCTGAGCCGAACAGATGGACTACGATATCCTGTTTGAGGCCCTACAACGCACCCCATCTCAACGCATGAAAACGTCAGCGTGACTCCATCGGCTCGCCGAGATAGTTCTATCACTCAATATAACAAGGCTTTACGGGACGGAGCAACGAAGGCAAATGGGTCGAATTGTCGCTGTACTTGTGACTGATTTCACTTGACATTATAAACCTTATCGATTTACTATGTTTATAGCCGATAGGAATACTGAACGGATAGAGCTATGAAGTTTTCCACCCGAGCCCGCTATGGTCTGCGGATGATGGTCGAACTGGCCCGACTGCTGGAGACCGAAAACCTGGTCCACCTGGGCCGAATCGCCCGGATTACCGGTTTGTCCGAGAATTACCTGGCCCAGCTGGCGATGTCGCTTCGCAATGATGGCCTGGTGATCGGGGTTTCGGGCAAGAAGGGTGGTTATCAACTGGCCCGACCGGCCGAGCGAATCCGGGTCGGTGATATTGTCAAGGCGCTGATCGGCCCGATCAGCCTGACCGACTGTGTTACCAATCCGCATGTCTGCATGAATGCCGGATCCTGTCCGTCCCGGACAGTCTGGGCCGTAGTCAACCATCGGGTGCAGCAGACGCTGAACGAATTCACCCTGGCCGATCTGATCCGGCGCGGCTGGGTCGACGAAATGCAGGAGCGGTACGGCGATATGCCACTTCTCTTCCCGGAGCGGATGATGGCAGCAGGTGACAGCGAGGAAACGGTCGGCTGTCCCGGTAGAAATGAATAACTCAACTACGTGCGATATAGTCGGAGGGAGATAAGAGAATGCAGGCGGTACAGATCATCACCTATGCCTCAGTAGGCATCGCGATCATAGCCATGCTGGTAAAGGTATTCCGCTATGCCACCGCGCCGGAACACATGCGCTGGGAACTGTATCCCGTGCCGCATGAGAAAGGCAAGGCCGAGTATGGCGGGTCATATCTCGAGGAACTGGACTGGTGGACGCAAGAGCGTCACAAAGACACCTTCAATGAACTGAAAGAGATGGCATCGGAGATTCTGCTGCTGAAAGGTGTCTTCCATCACAACCGAACCGTCTGGACCTGGTCGCTGCCGTTCCACGGTGGGCTTTACCTGTGTGTCGGCTGGCTCGTCCTGCTGCTGATTGGCGGTATCATGACCGCCGCCGGCGCAGCCGTGGGGGCGGGAGCCGGTGTCATCGGGCAAATCGTGCATTACCTGACGGTTTTCTGCGGCTATGCCGGCCTGTTCCTCTCGGGACTGGGCGCACTGGGGCTCTTCTTCTGGCGTCTGACCGATTCGGACCAGCGCAAGTTCAACTCCCCGATGGAGTACTTCAATCTGGTCTTTTTCGTTGCGGTAGCGGTCGTCGGTCTGATCGCGCACCTGACCCTCGACCCGTCCTTTACGGCCCTGCGCGCCTACGTCAACTCGCTGGTCACGGCCGGGGCGTTCAATTCGCCGGGGATGCTGTTCACCGTCGAGCTGGTCCTGATGTCGCTTTTGATCATGTACATCCCGCTGACCCGCATGTCGCACTTTGTCGCCAAGTACTTCCTGTACCACTCGGTGCGCTGGAACGACACCCCCAACGAGCGCGGCAGCAAACTCGAGCAGCGCGTGCTGGAACTGCTGCAGATGAAAGTTGGCTGGAGCGCCCCGCATATGCACCCCGGCAAGAGCTGGGGCGAGGCGGTCACGATGGACGAAAAGGAGGCCAACCGTGAGTAGCCACGACCTCAAACCACGCGATATAAGCAAGAAGACCGATCAGCTCGTTCATATCGACCCGGCCGAGTTGCCCAAGCTGCCGTACCCGTACGACGATTGGGTCGACCCGGTGATCGAGGAACTCTCCGAGGCGAAAAAGAAGAAACGCGATGTGTCGCTCGACGGCGTAACCAATGTCGATGTGCCCGTGCCGGAGACCGACGAGGAGAAAGAGGCCCTGGTCGCGAAATTCCTCGATGGCCTTCGCAAGCTGCTTTCGAAAGAAAACAACTGGACCTTCCTGCAGCCGTTGATGCTGTCGCTGGATAACTGCGTCAAGTGCAACACCTGCTCGAACGCCTGCCCGATCTACAACGAAAGCGGGCGGATCGAGGCCTACCGGCCGCTGTTCCGCTCCGATGTCCTTCGGCGAATCGTCAACAAGTACCTCAAGCCGGGCGGCAAACTGACCGCGAAATTCACCGGCGCCGACATCGACCTGAACTGGGAGACCGTCGCGCGGTTGGCCCAGATGTCGTACCGCTGTACGCTCTGTCGTCGATGCGCCCAGACCTGCCCGATGGGCGTCGACAACGGCCTGCTCTCGCGCGAGATCCGCAAGCTCTTCAGCCAGGAGCTGGGTATCGCCCCGCAGGAACTGCACGCCGACGGGACCATCAAGCAGCTCGAAACCGGCTCGTCGACCGGGATCACCCCGTTTGCCCTGGCCGACCTGATGGAGTTCATGGAAGAGGATATCACCGAACGCACCGGCCTCAATATCAAGATGCCGTTCGACAAGAGTGACGCCGACATCCTGCTGATCCACAACGCCGGCGAATTTCTCTCCTGGCCGGAAAACATCCAGGCCTTCGCGATCATCTTCGAAGCGGCCGGGCTCAAGTGGACCATGTCATCCGACCTGGTCGGCTACGACTCGGTCAACTACGGGCTGTTCTATGACGATGCCCAGTATGTCAAAGTCACCCTCAAGCACGCCGACATCGCGAAGAAGCTGGGCGTCAAGAAGGTGGTGCTGGGCGAATGCGGGCACGCCTCGAAATCGATGATGGCGATTGGTGACCGCACCTGGCTCTCGGAAAGCAACATTCCCCGCGAGTCGGCCATGGTCACTCTGAAAGATATCGTGCTCAACGGCAAACTCAAGATCGATCCGGAGCGCAACAATTTCCCGTGCACCCTGCACGATCCGTGCAACCTGACCCGGGCGATGGGCATCATCCAGCCCCAGCGCGAGGTGCTTCGCAAGATCGCACCGCAGTTCCGGGAAATGACCCCGCATGGTGTCGAGAACTACTGCTGCGGCGGTGGTTCCGGGTTTGCGATCATGCAGTCGCACAACTTCCCGCAGTGGCGCAACATGATCTCGGGCCGGCGCAAGTTCGCCCAGATCCTCAACGCCTTCACGCGGGAGGAGATTGATCCCGGCGTCAACAAATACGTCTGCGCGCCGTGCTCCAACTGCAAGGGGCAGATCCGCGACATGATCAACTACTACGATGCGTGGGAGAAATGCCACCTGCAGTACGGCGGCCTGGTCGAAATGGTCGTCAACGGTATGACTGATGTTCCCGAGGGATTCATCGAATGGGATGACTTCCATTAAGTATCTCGATGAATCTCCACGTACAAACCGATCGGTCTCGCCGCCGATCGGTTTTTTTTCTGGGAGCGGTCCGAGTAGATCCGGTCGCTCTTCGACTTCGCCCCGGATGAACTTACGACCTGACGAACTCGCAGGACGAGCCAGTCTCGGCTGGCCGCGACAGCCTCCTTCAGTCCCCCAGTATCCGCCGCCACAAATAGCTCATCGCCTGGCCGGGGTCGTCAACTCCGGGTTCTCGCTGCAGGAGCATGATCTCTCCACCGTGATGCATCAAATCCCACGTAAACACATACGTCCCCGGATCATCGGGGCCGGCATAGAACTGACCGAACCGAATGTCGTGGAATGCCGCAACCCCCGAATCCGATGGCGACACGGTGTACCAGCCGTTGGAAAACCAGAGCAGGCGTTGCACCGCCCGGCTGTCCCGAATTCCCGCCAGCAAACTGTCATTTCGCGGTTCGAATCGAAACGAGATCGGGTTTTGCGAATCGAACAGCGAGTGATAGCCGATATAGTAACCGGCGTCGGTCTCCGCCGTCGCCCGCCACAACACCGAATTGAAGATGGTCGGCGACGTCATGTAGCGCGAATAGTCGATATGCTGTCGCTGCAGGGCATCGGTCACGACCGAGCCGACATGCGCTTTGATCACCAGCGTCGCAATCATATACGCTGTGCTGAGCCCCAGCCCCATCCAGTTTACCGCCGACCGGGCAGGCGACGTTCTTCGTATAAACAGCGCCGCAAGGACGCCGATCAACAGCGGCACCGTGAAGAGCGGATCGATAATAGAGATATTGTTGAAGCCCAGTTGCCAGTTGCTGAACGGTTGAAACACCTGGGTGCCGTAGACCGTGAAGCAATCCAGCGCTACGGCGCCGATGAGGCAGGCGAACGAGAGGATCGTCCAGTCCCGCCAGGTGGCCGCCCGTTTGTGGATCTTGTGGATAACCCAGCCCAGCGCGGGGGCGAGGACAACCTGCAGCAGGATCGAATGCGATATCCCGCGATGCCAGCCGAGTTGGGCGATCTCGTCCATCAGGGGGTAGGCGACAACATCGAGATCGGGGATCGTCCCGACCAGCGCTCCCCAGAGCATCGCTTTGTTGCCGACCTTTCGGCCCAGCGTGGCTTCCCCGATTGCAGCGCCCAGCGTTGCCTGGGACAATGAGTCCATGAAATAAGTCTCCCGGTTAGCTTTGGTGTTGAAACGCCCCGTCATGCCCCCCGGTTTCCGATTGAAGCCGCTGAAACGAAAGACGCCCGGATGCGTAACAAACAAGAGAACCGGGGGATTAGCGGAAAGAAAGGAGCACACGTTGGCCGATCAAGCAAAACCCGACTTTGAAAAGCCCCGCAAGCCGTCGACCGGCATCAACACCGGCTCTGCCCTCGCCATCGGCATCGGGATCGGCATTGCCCTCGGCGTTGCCCTCGACAACCTTGTCCTCGGGCTGCTGCTTGGGATCGCTATAGGCGCCGGATTGGGCGCAGGAAGCTATCGACGGCGCCGCCGCTCGAAGACACAAGGTACCGATCGGCAAGATCCTGCAAGCTGACCGTACTTCTCGCTGGCGCCGCGATCATCATCGGTGTATAATAACTGGATTACAGGGATGATCGTCCTCGCGGACGCATCTCATCGTCATTCGTCGCTCGCTGGGGAGTATACGTGAAAACTGGTCATGCCGCACTGCTGGCACTGGGTATCGTCCTGGCTGCCGTTATCTTCGGGCTCTTTTTCTACAACGCCCGCATCAACGACAATACCATCTCGGTGGTCGGCTACGCCTCCGAGGAGTTCACCTCCGATCTGGTCAAATGGCAGCTCACCCTCAGCCGCAAAGTCGGGGTCAATGAACTCGGCGACGGCTACAGCCGGATTCAGGAGGATGTCAGTTTTGTCCGTGACCTGCTGCTCGAGCGGGGCGCGACCGAGGATGATATCTCGATTCAGCCGGTGAACTCCCGGCAGAACTGGGACCGCGACGGCAACGTCTCGGGCTATACCGTCGAGCAGGGGCTCTTTGTGATCAGTTCCGAGGTCGAAACGCTTGAGCAGCTGGCCATCAACCCGGTCTCACTGATAGATGAAGGGATCACCTTCGAACGTTCCTCGTTGCAGTACTTCTCGACCAGGCTGGCCGATATCAAACAGGACCTGCTCGCCAAGGCCACCCGCGATGCCCGCGCCCGGGCCGAGAAGATCCTCTCCGGCACCGAGCGTTCCCTGGGCAAAGTGACCAGTCTGCGGGCGGGGGTCTTCCAGATCACCGAACCATACTCCACCGAAGTATCCGGCTACGGCATGTACAGCACCCAGACTCGCGAGAAGGAGATTACCGTTACGGTGCACGCCTCCTTCACGATCGACTGATCCTCGCCAATCCTCTCAGGTATAGAAAAACCGGACGACTCTAAAGAGCCGTCCGGCCGGTAAAACTGTTGGGATTTACTTAAAAGCGCCCCAACAAGAATGCTGAAGCTGCTTCTAAGTAGCAGCCACCTCGGTAATGTCTATTCGTTTAATAGGACCACCTCCTTTCCACCGTACAGGTAATAACGAAATGACACCGAGATTGCGCAACAAAAAAACCACGGCGTCTCCGGGAATAAGCAGTCCTGTCTAACTATTTTCTAATGAGACCCGGTTGCGCCGGTTCACCTCTACCGTTAGCTTAGTGGTGAATCGTGCCCTGGTTGACAATATGAGATTACCATATGTTGGAGGATGATGATGATCGATGACATGACATTGGAGAAAGCGGTCAAACTGGCGATCGCGACCGAAAAGGCCGGCGCCGATTTCTATGCCGACCTCGAAAAGAAGTTCGCTTACGAAGACGACCTGAAAAACACCTTCGCCCAGCTGGTCGTCGACGAGCGAGCGCACGAAGCCCAGTTCAAGCGCCTGCTGGAAATCGTTCCGAAAGACGAAGATAAGAGCGGCAAGGAGGACGACTATGCCTTCCTCACCGCAACCGCCAGCTCGACCTTTTTCCAGGGCGATGTCCTGAAACAGGTCGACCAGATCAAAGATGTGACCGATGCGCTCGGTACGGCTTTGGCCTTCGAGAAATCAACCCTTCAGTACTACACCTCGATTCGCGATGTCCTCGGTGACAACGAAGCTCTCAACGAGATTATCGAGGCCGAACGCCAGCACGTGCTGGCCCTGATGAAGGTCATCCTGGCCGACGCCAAGTTTCGCGGCGTAAACTACCAGTGGTAACGGATCAATAAACGAAAAGGCCGCCTCATAATGGGGCGGCCAATCCGCGTCAGAACAGAATCAATGCTTCTCTACAGGCTACTGCGTGCCGGCTGATGCCTGCCCGGCCGCTTGTTTGTCGCTTCCAAAGAGCGTCCGCGTGACCGGCACCGTGAACCTGGTCCGGCCGCCGTCATCAAGCTCAAACGTAAACGACTTTTCAAACTCCATTTTCACCGCCGCATCGGTCAATTGCACCCTGCCCGTAGCGCTCTGGCCGGCCGCAATCACCTCCGGCAGCGTCACCGATATATAGTCGTCGGCTGCCGTAATCAGCGCCGGGGAGAGGTCGTTCTCGGACAGATTGGTCAGGGTGAACTCAGCCTCGGTTCGCGGACTCGACCCCAGTTGCGACATGTTCATCTTATAAGGGGTGACTATCACCGGCCAGGTCGAGTCCGGACGGATGAGAATGTTGGCCGTAAAGTCGATCAGCTGGTGCTCCCGGCCTTCATTGGAAAAGATCCGCGCAGCCTTGGTCACCGGCCCACGAAAGCGCTTCGAGTCGAAGACCAGTTCCAGCTCGGTGGCCTCCCCCGGAGCCAGCGTGTTTTTTTCCAGAGGCGTCTTCGTACAGCCGCAGCCGGGCTTGATTTGAGTGATAATCAACTCGGCGTCGCCGGTCGATCGCAGTTCATACTTGTGGGTTGCAACGGCGTGTTGCGGCATGTAGCCGAAGTCAAAACTCGTGTGCGGGATGGTCAGCTCGGGACCGGCCAGGACCGACCCGGCCAGCAAAACCGCTCCCAGCGCGAGCGTGATGGCATAACGCATGGCTCCTCCAATGAATCACGGGCTCTTCGGGTGGATCACTTGTTATACACATCCGAACAAGATTCGACGACGAAAGATGTTGTTCCGACCGACTCGGTCGACAGGCTACGTCCCGGTGGGTCCGGTGGCATGCCGCTGACGGAACAGCTGCTCTGTCTCGGGATTGAACAGCACCCAGAGCGCATAGATCCCCAGCGCCGTGCCGAACGGCACGTTGAACAGCGAGAGAATCGCCACGATAATGCCGACTATGCGAGCCCACTCGTAGTGGCGGAGAAGTCCCCAGCCGACAATCAACTGGGGGATGCCGGTTATGGCGATAACCACCCCGAGTATTGTCCCGATCGTACCGGTCAGCAGTGCAATCCCCGGCTCCTGCGACTGAGAACTGGCGATCAGGCCACCCCCAACCAGTACACCAAAAACCGCCAGGGCTCCCAGAATGCTGAGCGCCCCAAGAACCAGCATCAATATCGCAAGTATCTGAACATGTTGTCGCATGATCACTCCTGTGTGTAAAAGAGGTCCCTCAACTGCAGATTACACGGGAGGCCGCACCGCGTCAACTCAAACCTAAACGGCAGCTCCCGGCTCTCGCCGGGCAAACGACCCCTGAAGTTGAAAATAGGTCTTTCCAGTCCGTGATTTTGAGCCGATAATGATACCAGGACGCCGCCCTGACAGCCGGGAACGGACCTGCGTCCAACCCAGTTTTTCAAAGTGAGGTAGCAACCGAGACAGTCGCTGCGGGCCCCGGTCCCGTCAGTCTGTACCGTCTCGACCATGTTCGGAGAACTATGGACAGCGC
>WJMS01000315.1 GCA_014727815.1 candidate division GN15 bacterium | reverse complement strand
GCCCGGCCAGCAACTGCGGTGACGTGGCTGCCGTGAACATCATCGTCGAGAACCAGGCTCCCGTGATCTCCAACTGCCCGGCCCTTGATATCCCGGCCCAGGTTGGTGTTCCGCGTGTGATCGATCTGGACGCGACTGATGGTTGTAACGACAACATCGACTGGTCGATCATCGACGACGGCGGCATTGCCGGCTCGCTCGGTATCGACGGTAACGGTGTCCTGACGCTCGTCGGCGATCCGGCTGACGACGGCACTACCCCGACCGTTGTGGTCGAGGCGACCGACACCGACATGGCGACCACCTGTGAAATTACCTTCGTCATCACCTCTGGCGATCCGTACCAGGTCGTGATTGAGAAGGATGAGGGCCAGACCGGCTTTGGCGCGCTCCAGGGTCAGTTTACGACCGTGGATGTTACGCTTGACGCCGCTGAAGGCCCGATCGGTGGTTTCAGCTTCCTGATGGCGTACGACGCGTCGGCCCTGAGCTTCTCGGGTGCCTCCGTGGCGAACTCGCCGTTCTACAGCATCGACAACTGGGAATACTTCACCTACCGTACCGGCGCCAACGGCAACTGTGGCGGTGGCTGCCCGACCGGCCTGGTGAGCGTTACCGGTATTGCCGAGACGAACGATGGTCCGAACCATCCGACGTTCACGCAGACCACCGGTATCCTCTTCCAGATGGAGTTCCTGGTTTCGGCCGACCGTAACCTGGAATGTCAGTATGTGCCGATCCGGTTCTTCTGGGTCGACTGCACCGACAACACCCTGTCGAACGTCGGCGGTGACACGCTGCTCGTGGCCCAGGGTGTCTACGACTACCAGGGCTTCGGCTCGGGTATCGATGCCTTCTCCGACAACCTGCTCGACACCGGCTATGGTTTCCCGACCTACCTCGGTGTGCAGGATGAGTGTCTGACCAATCCGGATCCGACCAAGCCGGAACCGCGTCAGGCTGTCGGTTTCTTCAATGGCGGTGTGGACATCGTCTGCGCTGACGACATTGACGATCGTGGCGACATCAACCTCGACGGCGTGGCCTACACCATCGCTGACGTGGTTATCTTCACCAACTACTTCATTTATGGTAACTCGGCCTTTACCGTAATCACCGGCGCTGCCTTCCCGATCGAAGCCGCTACTGCTGCTTCCGACGTGAACGCTGACGGTCTGACCCTGACGGTTGCTGACCTGGTTTACCTGATCCGTGTGGTCGTTGGTGACGCCACTCCGTATCCGAAGACCGCCCCGGTCGATATCCGCTACACCAATTCCAACGGTGTGCTGGCTGTTGACGCGCCGGTCGCGGCTGCGTGGGTGATCAGTGAAGGCTCCCAGCCGACGCTGCTCGCTGACAACATGGAAATCAAGACTGCCGAAGTTGACGGTGTCTGGAAGTCCATCATTTACTCGACCGAAGCCAACGCCACCTTCGAAGGTGAGTTCCTGAACGCCAACGGCACGGTGAGCTATCTCGAGATGGCCACGTACGACGGCGCTCCGGTCCGTAACCTCGAGATGCCGACTGACTACTCGGTCGCCCAGAACTATCCGAACCCGTTCAACCCGACCACCACGGTCGAAATGGCTCTGCCGACGGCTTCTGATGTGTCCCTGAAGATCTACAACGTCACGGGTCAGCTCGTGAAGGAGATCAACGGTTCGTATCAGGCCGGTAACCACTCGATCGAGATTGACATGTCGAACAACCCGTCCGGCGTGTACTTCTACAAGGTGTCGGCGAACAACTTCACGAAGACCATGAAGATGGTCCTCCTGAAGTAATCAAGCAGTCTTACGCTTGACATACCCCGGAAAGGGTTTTACCCCTTTCCGGGGGTATTTTCAGGGAGAGTGTGTGGGGCAAAGATGACGCAGGATTGACTGACGACGCTTCACGCGGAGAGAAAAAAAAGTTTTCGTATAACGGGGAGGAGGCTCGCCATGAGTCGCCGTCTTTTGCTGGTGGGGATCGTCCTCACACTTATCGGATTTACTTTCGTGAACGCACAAGTTACCGAAAACGCAATCATTCTCGACAATGTCGATGCCCCGTTCATAGGGCAGGATTCAGTATTCCTCAATTGTGGGGGTGAACTCGTCTTCAACCTCCGTATCGAAGTGAAGGAAGTCGAGGGGACTATCGGCGGTGTCAGCAACGGCTTCCATGTGTACGAAGCCGATCCGGGTGATCCGACAACACCCGTCTCTGGCACGGTGCGCTGGACCAATATCGATGCTGCTTTCACGAACACCACTGCCTGGGCCAACCCGCCCTTTGGTCTGACGCTTTTTGCAGGCGTACCATCGGCCAATCCGGCTACCGGCGAAGGCGCCGACACGGTCGGGTTTCAGACAGCGGGAATCGGCACGGGCATTCCGGTGCCACCCGCAGGGTATTCATCGATTGATTGGGAAATCACGCTTGACCTTGTTCCGGATCAGCTTGCCAATGACGGCAGGATGATCTGTCTTGATTCCGTCACGACCTTTGGTATCGGTAGTCCGTGGCGATGGCTGACGCCGTTTGGCCCGATGTCGGAGAATCCGACCTTTTCCGGGCCACACTGCTACACGATGGTCTGGTCGCCGATTTTCAGTTGCGGCAATGTTGATTGCGATC
>WJMS01000314.1 GCA_014727815.1 candidate division GN15 bacterium | reverse complement strand
GATTGGTATACAGACCCATGGTCGAGTCGTTGTCGAAGCCACCCGTCTGATCGGAGGTCACGTTCTCCCAACTCCAGACGCCGTCGAGCTCGAAGTTCTGGACGGAATCCAGGAAGCTCGCGTAGACGACATTGACCTGGCTGAACGGCTGATAGGTGAGACCGTCCAGGGTGTATTCCGGAGCGTCGGTAATGGTACCAACCGCCGGCTTACACTCACCAGAGACATAGTTGGGATCCGGCTGCAGCGACACAAACGATGCATCTTCACCATCGAGCGGCGACGTACCCGTCGTCCAGTCGTTGGAGTTCATCGCGATGCGGCGCTGGCTGACACCGTACACGTAGGAACCGCCGAAGTAGAGGTCCTCGTTTCCGCCGTCAAACGCAAAGTTACCCGGGCCATCCGGCGGGAGCCAGTCACCAGTCGCACCAAGGCGGCCGGCGTTGGTCACCAGCTGGAAGTCAGCACCACCAACACCGAAGTGCAGGGTGGTGGTATCGATGGTACAACCACCGATAATGGACAGGGTCAACTCAGGCGACAGCGTGTTGTCGTTGAGATAGTAGTCGGGATCGTTGCTCTGCAGCTCCAGGTAGAACCTGTAGATGCCGCGCGAGATCATCGACTGGTTGACACGCACCGACACGTCGGCGGTGTCACCCGGGGCGACAGTCGCGTTGTAGGTATCCACAACCAGGTACGGCGGGGCGGCCGTGGCGGCAGTGTTCATGCGATCACGCGACGAAGCAGACACAACGTTCTCTTCGGCGATGAACATGTCATCAACACGGAAGCCATCGGTCATCCGGTCGGCCATGTCAGCCGAGCGGGCCAGCAGATTGGTCGGGACACCGGTAACCTTACCAGGACCGTTGGTGCCGTTCGAATTCTCGTCGGCAACCATGGTCAGGATCAGGTCAGCACAACCGGTATTGGTCAGCATGTCCTCGAAGATGATGGTCGTGTCGGGGTTGGTACCAAACGGCACACTGGCCCGTTCACGCCACTTCAGGACTTCAAGACGCGGACGGTCGGCACCCTTGGCCAGCACGAACAGGGATCCCTCAGTCGAGATCCAGGCCATCGTATCGGCCACCATGGCGCCACCGCTACCGGTGTTGATGAAGCTGTTATCCGGGGTCGAACCCGCGAGATAATCAACGCGACGGTGGAAGATCTCCTCTCCACTCTGAGAATCAAAAGCGGAGATATACCCGTTTTCGTTGAAGGCATAGACCCGGTCAACGCCACCTTCGCCCTCGCACGTCATCAGACCGTCGGTATAGTACCGCAGGTAGGGACGCTCACCCGCAGATGAGGCGGCCCAGATGGTCGAACCGGTGGTCTTGTTGTAGGCGATCATGTCGCCACCGGACGGCGGGGTGAAGAAGGTCGAGAACGACGGAATGATGACCTGGTTGGCATCCAGGATCGGGTGCGCGAAACGCGACCCGTGGGCCTGGGTGGCTACCAGCACCGAACCGTCGTTGGCATTGATCGAGTAGAAGACACCAGCGTTGGCCGCGCCGGAAATGGCCGAGTTCGCGAAGATGCGATCGGGCTGACCGTCGCCGGCCGCCTCGAACGTCAGACCACCGGTGAAGCCTTCATCACTCACGGACGGATCGATGCCGTAGAGCCCGGCGCCCTGGAGGCCGCCGGCCGACGAAAGCTGCCAGTCGATAGTACGAGTGAACGCATCAAGCGCAATAACATCGCCCAGGAATCCGACAATACTCACGCCATAGAACAGGCGGTCGGCGCCGTTCGTCGCACCGGTGCGGGTCGTGGTCGGACCGAAACCGGTCAGAACCAGCGGGCCCGTCCAGCCGGCGTACGGAGTACCGGTCGCCGCTTCGAGAGCATTGATGCGGCCGTTGTCCTCAGCAAAGTAGAGGACATCGGTGGTGCCGTCGTTCAACACCATGAAGTTCCCCCAGCGGGTGGTCGCGCCCAGAGCACCCGAGGCATAGTTCCACTCGAAAGTGAGACTCGGCCAACGGTAGGCGGTTACATCAGCAGCATCACCACCGGTTACAAAGAGCAACTCGGTCGGCGTACCGCCGATATCGACCGTCGCGACGGTCGGGACACACCAGCTGTTGGTACCGGACGACAACGAAGTGACCTGGGTGCCATCGTCGAGGTTGAACACGACATATTCGTCGTTGAACGCAGCCACGACAAGGCCGTCCTTGATCATCGGAGCCGACCAGTTGGAAACATCAGCGGAGTTGTACGTCCAGATATTGGTCAGGTCGCAGTACGCGTCGCCAAGCGCATTGCCGGAGTGACCGGTGCGCTGGAAATCGTGCTGCAGCGTGACCCACTCGGTACCCGGCGTACAGGGATACCGATCAACCGGAATGGAGCAGAACTCAGCGTACAGGGTAGCATTGATGTCATTGGCCGACGAGAAGTCGGACAGGTGACGCCATTCCATGCCGGCATTGCTGTAGTAGAATGCTCCACCATTGATTTCGGAACCCGAGTTGTTCTCGGTACCGAAATAGAAGTACTCATTCACGGGATCGGCGGACACGTTTTCATAGCCGACAAAGAAGTCGCCCAGAATCTGCAGGCCGCCGGGGATTACCAATTCGTTCCACCCAGGATAAGGCGTCAGGTCACCAAACACGATCGTTGACGAACGATACAGCTCGGCGCCCGGAGACCCACCTGAATTTGCCCAAACCACGACTTCCTGATCGTAGGTCGTCGCAGGATCACCAAACAGCGTCGGATCAATGAACTGCCAGCCGATCGTCTCCAGGCGGTTGACCTGGGCGCCCTGAACGCGCTGCGCGATGTTCAGAGGCAGGCCAAAACCGGAGGTGATGCCGGCATTGAACAGCTGCTGGAACTGGCAATTGTAGAACTCGTCCTTACAAAGCGTCACGACAACATCCCAGCCAACCTCTTCGCCGGTGCTTTCAGTCAACCAGGTGGTATTCTCACCGGAGCGCTCCCAGCCGGCGCCAGGTGAACTGAAGTACACCGAGCCGCCTTCTGACGGAACGTCGAGGTTCGAGCTGACATCCAGCAGAAGCTGACCGTCAGCCGGGTCGGGGCTTGTCATGCGGGCGGTCACGTGCCACGGACCAAACATGACCGGTCGTGAGGTCATGTCAACCGTGATCAGATCCCACCCTTCAGCGGCATTGCCGGTAAACGGGAAGAGATTGGCAATACCACCGGGGACGGTTTCGGAGGCGATAGGCGCTCCGGAATCGTCAATATTACCGGTGCCATCATCCGGCCACACCTCAACAGTAATACTGTTGGTGCTGGTGGCATCGTAATAGCCGCCGGCCGGAATGGCATAGTGCCACACCCGAACGGTGGTGAGCGTTTCCGGACCTTCCGCCACAAAGCGCTGGCCAAAACCCTCGAGGGTCGAGCCGTCGCTCCAGACAGGATCAGGAACCGCAAACAGGTACACCGAGCTGCCCTGCAGACCGAAGTCATTGTAGCAGTCAGTGTAGTACACGCACTGTTCAGAGGTGAGGAAGTAGTTCGGATCAAAGCCGTCACCAGCAAAGTCGAACCAGCTG
>WJMS01000313.1 GCA_014727815.1 candidate division GN15 bacterium | reverse complement strand
TCGGAGAAGTTGGCCTCGCCGATGACGTGCAGACCGGGGATATTGCTCATCAGGTTGTAGTCGACCCACAAGCCGCCCATGGTGTAGTGCGACGCGGGGAAGATGCGCATCGGGACCGAGTACGGGTCTTCGCCGGTGATGCGTTCGTACATCTGGAAGAGGTTGCCGTAGCGGTCTTCGATAGCCTGTCGGCCGAGCCGGTTGATGGCGTCGGAGAAGTCGAGATACACGCCCTTGCCGGTCTCACCGACGCCGCGGCCCTCGTCGCAGACCTCCTTGGCCGCCCGCGAGGAGATATCGCGCGGGGCGAGGTTGCCGAAACTGGGGTATTTGCGTTCGAGATAGTAATCGCGGTCTTCTTCGGGGATGTCATTGGGATGGCGATTGTCATCCTTGCTTTTCGGCACCCAGATGCGGCCGTCGTTGCGCAGCGACTCGGACATGAGGGTCAGTTTCGACTGGTAGTCGCCGGAGACCGGGATACAGGTCGGGTGAATCTGGGTGAAGCAGGGGTTGGCGAACAGGGCGCCTTTTTTATAGGCGCGATAGGTTGCCGTGACATTGCAGCCCTTGGCGTTGGTCGAGAGGTAGAAGACGTTGCCGTAGCCGCCGGTGGCCAGGACGACGGCATCGGCGGCGAACGATTTGATTTCGCCGGTGATGAGGTTGCGGGTGACGATGCCCCGCGCGTAGCCATCGACGAGGACGATATCGAGCATCTCCATCCGGGAGTACATCTTCACTTTGCCGAGACCGATCTGCCGGGCCAGCGCCTGGTAGGCGCCGAGCAGGAGTTGCTGGCCGGTCTGGCCGCGGGCGTAGAAGGTACGGGAGACCTGGGCGCCGCCGAAGGAGCGGTTGGCCAGGGTGCCGCCGTATTCGCGGGCGAAGGGGACGCCCTGGGCGACACACTGGTCGATGATTTCGGTGGAGACCTGGGCGAGGCGGTAGACATTGGCCTCGCGGGAGCGGAAGTCGCCGCCCTTGACGGTATCGTAGAAGAGCCGCCAGATCGAGTCACCATCGTTCTGGTAGTTTTTGGCGGCGTTGATGCCGCCCTGGGCCGCGATCGAGTGGGCGCGGCGGGGGGAATCCTGGAAACAGAAGCAATCGACATTGTAGCCCAGCTCGGCCATACTGGCCGCAGCGGAGGCACCGGCGAGGCCGGAGCCGACTACGATAGCGCTGAATTTGCGTTTATTGGCCGGATTGACGAGCTTCATGCCGAAGCGGTGGTTGTCCCACTTTTCGGCCAGGGCGCCGTCCGGTACTTTTGATTCAAGCTGCATGTCTTACATACCTCCGGTTGGAAGTTTGACGATACCGGCCAATACCGATAGTGGGATCGACACGTACCCGATGAACAGGATGAGGGAGAGGGTGATCCCGATTTTGTCGAGGGTCGGTTGATACCTGGGGTCGTTGAAGCCCATCGACTGGAACATGCTGGCCGTGCCGTGCGACAGGTGGTAACAGAGCAGTCCAACGGCGATTATGTAAAACAGCGATACCCAGACATTCTGGAAGCCGAGTATCATCATGGAATAGACATCATGTCGACCCTGGGCGTCAAACAGGGTTTGATAGGACGGGTTGGTCCACTGCATGGTGAAGTGGGCGAGGTGATAGGCGACAAAGGCGAAAATGATCAACCCCGTCCAGAACATCGTCCGGGAGGCCAGTGAGGCCTTGCGGTACTGTCGGTAGGCGTACGGGTCGGGCCGGGCCGAGACGTTTTCCAGTTTGAGCTGGATGCCCGTCCAGATGTGGACGACGATCACGAGGAAGAGAAAGCCCCGGATGACCCAGAGCAGGGGGCCGAGATCGCGCAGCTTTTCGGCGTAGGTATTAATCTGGTCCTGTCCCATGAAAATCTGAAGGTTGCCCAGCATATGGCCGATGACAAAGAGCAGGGCAATCAAGCCCGTCACGGCCATCAGGTACTTTTTTCCCAGGGAGGTTTTGGTGAGGGACTGGACAACCGTAGAAGATCGAGACGTCGCAACAGTGCTCATATAACATATCCCTCTTGGTTGATATTAGGCGAAAATACCCGATGCCTCTCAGGCAGTCAAACGAAAAATGTCCCAAGTACTTAGACAACTCTCCAACAGTCTTGTCGGCCATTCCAATGGGCCGTACAAACGACGAATATATCGATCAGGCGGCCCCACGAAGACCGGTAAATCGGGTCTCGCGGCCGAGCTAAATTCTACGCATCCGCGGGTGCGGGCGTTGGGTATAAGAGTCGATGTCTATCTGTGGAGGATTGACAGCACAGGTCGAATGTGCTATTCTTGCGGTTCCTCGAACGTGTCGCGGTTGACTACAATTCCAATTGGCTTATATGACAGGAGAGCAGCATGCGTCCTCTGAAACTGATTCTGTTTACGCTGGTTGTCGCAACTGTCGCAGCCGGTCTGTTGATGGCACAGGATGATGCGGCCAAGGCCGCAGACGAGCAGACCCTGGCGCCGCCGGCGGTGACCCTGCAGATTTCCGGCCCGGGGGCGGTTGACCCCAGCACGATCAAAGTCGGCGAGCCGGTGAATCTCGATCTGTATTTTTCAAATGATAAGGATCGGCGTGGCTTCTCGATGGGCTTCCGGATTATCTCACCGGACATCAAGCGAATCGAGCATATCCCGGACAGCGGCAATGGCCTGAATGATGCGGGCGATGTCAAGGGGTACAATGGCTTCGAGAACAAGTCGATTTTCGACCTCGGCGGCGTCTGGGTCAACGAGAAGAGCTGGGATGGTATCCTGCCCGATACGGCCGGGTTGGCCGGTGTGACGGTGCGGACATTCTACGAGCCGCATGACATGCAGAAGGTCGTCTCGATGGCGATTCGGGTGCTCGAGCCCGGCACGCTGGTGGTTGACAGCTCGTTTTTCCCGCCCGGTGGTTACTGGCAGTACGGTAATACCGAGAAGGCTGCCTGGGGCGGACCATACGAATTCAAGGTCGTCGAAGAATAGGACCGGAGACAAGCCCGCCGCCCGGCGGGCTTTCTTTTTGTGATGCATCCTCTGCCGTATCGATTGGCCCTCTTAGCGGCGCTGGCATTCCTGACGGTGCCGAATGTAGTAGACGCGCAACCATCCGAGGCGGACAGTGCAGCCGACACGACGGTGGCAGTCGAGCCCCGGTTTGTGCTTCGCCTGCCGCATGTTACGGTTGAGCCGGGACAAATGACCGATACGGTGGCGGTGACGCTGGCAACACACGGCGCCGAGATTGCCGGGTTTGACCTCAAGATCGGCTGTGACAGCCGGCTGGTGACGATTGCGGATGTTCTCCGGGGGGCGATTCCGGATTCCTGCCGCTGGGAGTATTTTGCCGCCAGGGATGTGTTTCAGGTCGGGGCTGAGACGGGGCCGCTCTCGCTCTGGAAAGTGATCGCATTGGCCCGGTCGACGCCGGGGGGGGAGAAGCCGACCTGTTTCGGGTTGGACCGCGAGGCCGGGCTGGTTGAACTGGTGCTGAACTTCAATCCGAAAGCGTATCTTGAGGACACGACCGTTTCGCTGTTTTTCTACTGGGAGGACTGCCGCGACAATGTGCTCTCTGACAAGAGCGGCAGTCAGGGGATGATATCCAATCGTGTCTTTGACTATTACGGTGCACTGACCGATTCCCTTGCCGATGCGTTTCCGTCCCGCACCGGGACGCCGCGTCAGTGTGTCGATCCGGCCAGGCGCAACCACGCCCGACGGCTGGTCGATTTCCACAACGGCGGGATCAGTTTCCCGATCATGCTCGCGCCCGACACAATCGGCGCGGCAGAAGATAGATCGGGCGTGACCGACAGCCTGTAGACTTTACTTCAGATAGATCAGCTTGATAATCTGGGAGCGGGTGTCGGAGCGAAGCTGGGCGAAATAGATCCCGCTCGCCTGTGGGGCGCCGAATTGATCGTTACCGGTCCAGTTGGCCTCATAGTCGCCGGGCCCGAAGTAACCATCCATCAACGTGGCGATCTCCTGTCCAAGAACATTAAAGACCTTCAGGCTGAGACGCTGTGATTCGAGATTCGTGAAGCGAAGCTGGGTCGAGCCGTTGAAGGGGTTGGGGTAGTTCTGGTGCAGGATGAAGGTCGGCGGCAGTTCCGGGGATGATTCGGATCGATCGAACGGACGGTCGGTTGCCGACTCGATTCGATACACGAAGAGGGTGTCGTGGCTGAGGCCGATCAGGTTGGCGGCCGGGGTGGGATCGGTTGTTTCGAAGAACTGTACGTGGCCGAGCCGCCGGTCGATATCGAGCGAGTCGACCGTGGTGCCGGACCAGATGTCGAGCAGTAGGACTATCGAGCTGTCGCGCACTCCGGCCAGTTGGTGCAGGGTGGGCAGCGGGCGGTCGAATCGGAAGCCTTCCATCTCGCGGTACCAGATCTCCTCGGGATGGTTGCCGGAGAAGTTGTAGCAGGCGACGTGAGCCTGTCGGCCGAAGTGGAGGCCGGCGAGGTCGGCGCAATCGCCACTCAGGATTATCTCATCGTTGGGCAGCCACGGGATGAGATCGCCGGCAAAAACGGACCGGATACCGCCGTCGTCGGACTTGCCGACATGCCGCGTAAGACCATCGGCCTCCATCACCCCATACACGCATCGCCGCTCCCGCCCGGAGCTGTTGATCACCGGCGCCGAGAACTGCCAGTTGGAGCGGTGCTCGCGAACGAAGAAAGCTTCATTGTGGAAGTCGTCGTTGAGGTCGGCCACCGCCAGCCGGGTAACATCGTGGCGAAGCAGCCGTTCGGACAGATCTTCGGTCAGCAACAAGGCCACCGGCAGGAAATCCTCCGACCAGCCAATTGACTCATCGATCTCTTCACGGATCACGGTCTGGAACAGCACGCCCGTGACGGCGCTGTCATCGAATACAAGACTGACCTCGGAGCGACAGATATCGGCCTCGGCAAGGGAGAGGATACGCAGG
>WJMS01000312.1 GCA_014727815.1 candidate division GN15 bacterium | reverse complement strand
TAGTTCTCCGCCAAGCGATTTGGCGGCCTCCAGGACCTCGTACGAGGCCGACAGGATCTTCCCTTCCTTCTGCAACGCAATCGCCAATATCTTCATCGGTCCACCTCTGTGTTGTGAGTCGAATTTCGGCCAATATAGAAATGCCTCCGGGCGCTGGCAACCTTTTTCCGGCTATCGGGTTAGAGGCTGTTCACCGGCGGCGGTCAAAACAGCGATTGTTTAAGTTTTAATCCGGCGATGCCGACACTAGTTGAAAGAAATACAGCGGATCCCGATTCAGACGCGACCTGCCCGTAGCGGCGCCACACCGTGTTCAGGCGGGATGCCGGCCGTGCTAAACAAGATGAAAGGAAACCGGTATGCCGGAAATCATCGTGAAGTACGAAGACAAAGTCATCGAGCGTATCGTCACCGAGAAGAAACGCATTTCGATCGGCCGCACGAACGACAATGACATTGTCCTCGAAAACCGCGGCGTCTCCCGCAAACATGCCATGATCGAGTTCAACGACAACGCCGCTGTCATCATGGACAATGAGTCACTCAACGGTACCTTCGTGAACAACCGCAAGGTTGGCGAGGACGTCCTGCGCGACCAGGATGTCGTCACCATCGGCAAGTACTCGCTCGTGTACAACTGCAACGCCAGCGGACCGGCCGACGACGGCTCCGATATGGACGGCACCATGGTGCTCAACACCAAAAAGCAGAAGAAGATGCTGGAGGCCGACAAGGCCGAGCGCGAACTGGTCGCCAAATACGGCGGCTCGGTCCTGCTCGGTGAAGAAAACAGCGAATTCGCTGAGTATGCCCTCGAGCGCGAAGTCACCACGATTGGTAAAGCCAAGTTCGTGCACGTCAAGGCGCGCGGCTTCATGCTCTCCGGCATCCAGGCCAAGATTACCCGCGAGCCGGAGGGTTACGCGCTGGTCAATCTCGGTCGCAAAGGCAAAACACGGGTCAACGGCGAACCGATCGAACGCAGCTGGCTCAAAAACGGCGACCTGGTAACGGTCGGGAAATCGACATTCAAGTTTGTCGAAGGAGAGGCTCAGTGATTTTTGCGGTGATATCGGACATCCACGCCAATCTCGAGGCGCTTGAAGCCGTCCTCGAGGACCTCCGCTCGCAGCACATCGATACCGTCTACTGCCTGGGGGATGTGGTCGGCTACGGCTGTGATCCCACGCGCTGCCTCGAGCTGGTGGTCGAGCACTGTGACATTCGCCTGATGGGCAACCATGAATACTACGCCCTGGGGCTCATATCAAACGACTACCTGAGTCCGGTGGCCCGGCAATCCGCGGCCTGGACCCAGGAGCATTTGACCGAAGAAGATATCGAAACGATCTCGAATTTTGAGATGGAAGCGCACCTGGCCGACATACACCTCGTCCACGCCTCGCCGTTCGAGCCGGAAAGCTGGCGCTACATTCTCGCCACCCAGGAAGCGCAACGCGCCTTCGACTGCATGCAGGGAACGATCTGTTTCTACGGCCATTCGCACCTGCCGATGATCTTCTCGTGCTCCACCGAGGGGGAAATCCGCCATCAGGTCGGACACGACTTCCAGCCGTCGGACGACAAGCGCTACCTGGTGAATGTCGGCTCGGTCGGCCAGCCGCGGGACAACGATCCCAAGGCGTGCTATGCGCTGTTTGACGCCGATGCGCGGACCGTCACCTATCGGCGGGTGGCCTACGATATTGAAAAGACACAGCAAAAAATGAAAGCGGCCGGCGTACCGGAGCTTCTGGTGGAACGACTCACGGTGGGGCAATAAGGCGAGGGAGCCATGGCCAAGTATTCGTCGTACATACTCTATCTGCTGATCACGATCTTCGTCGTCATCCTGTATGCCAACGGCGTCGGTCCGCTGGACAGCCTGCAACGATCGGTCAACGACTTCCTCATGGCGGTGACCGCACCCGATTCACATTCATCGAAGGTGGTGCTGGTTACGATCGATGACGAGGCCCGGGAGGAGTACGGCGAATGGCCGTGGAATCGCGACCGGATTGCCGACCTGGCCGCCGCGACCGCGGCCGGCGAACCAAAAGTGCTCGTCCTGAATGTCGACCTCTACGAGGATGCGTCGCAGGACTCGGCCGGGTACACCGAGATACTGGCCGGTCAGTTCAGCTGGATGAACAATGTCGTGCTGCCGTACGATATCGCCCTGGCGACCTACCGCAGCAGCCTGACCAGTAACCCCCAGTACCTCTTCAATAACGCAGTGGTGGTTAACAATCCGCTCGGCATAATGGACGAGCAGTCAAGCCTGCTGGCCCGAAAAGTCTTCCTCCCGGCCGAGAAGCTGCTCGCAGCACACACGTATCTTGGCTTCAACTACGAGAGCCCGGACAAAGACCGGATACTGCGGCGGAGCCCGCTGCTGGTCAATTATGAAGGTTTCTACTACCCGTCGCTGCCGCTCGTTGCAACTGCCCTGTATCTCGGGGTATCGCCCGAGTTAATCACGGTTGACGAGGGCGAACGAGTCTCGATCGGCTCGAAACGGGATATTCCCATTAATGAGCAGGGCGAGTTATACCTGACCTTTGCCGACGGCAAACCGTTCACAACCTATTCGGCGACCGACATACTGGACGAAGACTTCGACCGGGAACGCCTCAAAGACAAGCTGGTGATGATCTCGATCGATGACCCGTCGCGCGAGGAACGCTTCGAGACACCGGTGTCCGACCGGACCCGGGCGGCCGAAGTCAAGGCAACGGCGATCGCCAATATCCTCGACAAACGATTCACGATTCCGCATACCAACGCGGCTATGCTCGACATGCTGGTCCTGTTTTTGCTCGGCGGTCTGTTTGCGTTCATCCTGCCACGGGTATCACTGATGTATCGCATGGTGGTTCTGGTCGGCGCCCTGGTGCTGCTGGCCAATGTCAATTACCTCGTGCTCACCAGCCTCTCGGCCATCTACAATACGGTCTACCTGGCCTTACAGATGGTGCTGTTCATGGTCGCTTCGCCGCTGCTCGAATCGGAGCTGCTGGCCGGCGAGCGCCCGGCGCGCAGCAGCAAGGCCAAGAAGCCGGCCCGGATGGTCGAGACGAAGGAGACGGTCGGACACAGCGACAGCGGCAAGGTTCGCCATTTGGAGTCGGGCCCGTTCGACCCGCACAATGTCGATACGGCCGCTATGGACTACGGCGAGAAGCCGCCGACGTTCGATGATTACCAGATGCTCAAGCTCGATGAGACCCCGCCGGAGTTGAGTGAATCGCAGAAACAGGCCCAGACGAGTGCTTCGGAAATCGACGAGACACCGCCGGCGCTGCGCGATTCCGGCCCGGTTGGCGGCTCCTCCTCGGATGAAATCAAGATTCCGGAGACAGTCGATCAGTTCCAGGAATCAGGTGAGATCGACCGCTCGGGCAGTATGACCGACAGCCAGAAAGTCGAATTGCAGCGACAAGCGCCCGATGTGCGCAATCTGGGCCGCTACCAGGTGACCGGCATCGTCGGCAAGGGCGCCATGGGCCTGGTTTACAAGGGGATCGACCCGGCGATCAATCGCCCGGTGGCGCTCAAGACAATCCGCCTCGACTTCGTCAGCGATGCCGAAGAGATGGCGGAACTCAAGGAACGCCTGCACCGCGAGGCCCAGGCCGCCGGCAAACTGTCGCATCCGAATATCGTGACAATCTACGATGTCGGCTCCGAGGGACCGCTGCAGTATATCGCCATGGAGTATCTCGAGGGCGTCACGCTCGAGGACCTGATCCGGAAAAAGACCAAGTTTAACTATCGTATTATCTCGCAGATCATTTTGCAGATCTGTAACGCCCTCGACTACGCTCACGAGCAGGGCATCGTCCACCGGGATATCAAACCGGCCAATATCATGATCCTGTCCGACTACCGGGTGAAGGTAATGGACTACGGTATCGCCCGCGTCGATTCCAACTCGATGACCAAGACCGGTATTGCCATGGGCACGCCGAACTACATCTCACCCGAGCAGCTCAAGGGCATGGCGATCGACCGCCGGGCCGATCTCTTCTCGCTCGGGGTGGTCATCTATGAAATGCTGCTCGGCCGACGGCCGTTCAAGGGTGAGAACATCACCTCGCTCATCTACTCGATCATGAACCACGAGCCGGAGAAACCGTCCGAAGTCAACCCGCAGGTGCCGCTCCTGTTCGATCACATCATCGCGAAGGCCCTCAAGAAAGACCCGCCCGCGCGCTACCAGCGGGCGGCCGAACTGGCCAACGACATGAAAGACTTCGTCGAGTCATTCGCATCACGCTAGTCTATCTGATACAGACCTGGATAGAACAGAAAAACCGCCACATAGTGTGGCGGTTTTTTTAACACTGATTTGCGTACGGGCGCAACCGGCCGATCAGTCTTCCTGGTTGGGGTTCTCCTCGGTATCGCTACCCTCGATCGGACCAAGAATCTCCTCGGTCAGCGAGAGAGCCACCCCGGACAGCATGACTTCGACCCCAAGCTGGGTGAAGTCCGAAGAGATCAGGTCGCGGTCAAGTCCGGCATAAAGCGAACAGGCGGCGCCGCGTTCGACCACCAGGCCGGAAAGACGGTCGCGTTTTTCGGCGACAAACGTAACCTCACCGAGTTCCTCGGAAACGACATAGCCCGTGCAGTTGTGCAGCTGGAGATGGGAGTTGCCGGTATAGACGACCACCAGCATGCCGCGGCGGCGGCCCAGCTGGGTCTCCGGGTAGATCTCCAGCACCAGGATACGCTTCTCTTCGGCGTTGGTCACCTTGAGCCGATAGTGATCGGCCTCAAACGTCACCTTTTCCGAGCCGATAACATCGCCGATCCGCTCGGCATCCTCCTGCGAAAACTTCACGCTCATCGGGTCTGTCCGTCTCTCCCGTGCTTAGCCGTTCTGCTTGCTGTCGTCACCCGATTTCGGCTGGCTGTTCTGCGGCGCCTGCGAGGATTTCGGTTTGTCCTCGGTTGCCGCGTTGACGTCGGTCGAGCCCTTGATCTCGTCCGTCGTATCTTTCATCGCTTTGCGGAACTCCTTGATTCCCTTGCCGAGTCCCTGCGCCATCTCCGGAAGCCGCTTGGCTCCGAACAGCAACAGGATAACGACCAGGATAAGGACCCATTCCTGCCATCCGAACATCTCTCACCTCCTGCTCTCTCGCCCGGTCTACAGGTACCACCATCGGAAATAGACTACCACCAGTAGTACGACAAGAACCGACATGAAGTTGATCTTAAACATGAGACCAAACGTCAGCGAGACAGCGAATAAATCGATCTGGGTCGTGTCGATCCCAATCTGGACGGACTTGGTGAACATCGTCTTGGCCGCGCCCGGCGGCAGATACGTACCGATAATGTCACCGACCAGTCCACCCATCACCGCGCCCAATACGAGCGCGGTTATTATGAACGTCAGTTCTCGTCGCTTCATTTTTCCCCCACCAGCTTATAAGCCTGCAAGGCCGAGCGTACCGATGCGAACACCTTGATGCCGTCCATCGAGCCGAGAATGGACTCGACCGCCCGCTCCGGGTGCGGCATCATGCCCAGTACATTGCCGCCTTCGTTGACAATCCCGGCGATATTGTTCAATGACCCATTCGGGTTGGCTTCGGCGGTGACCGCGCCGGTATGATCGACATAGCGGAAAGCCACCCGGCCGCTCTCTTCGAGGGCCTTGATATCGCCGTCAAAATGGTAGTAGTTGCCCTCACCGTGCGCAATCGGGATCCGAAGCACATCGCCCACCGCACAGGCATTGGTATACGGCGTTTGATTATTCTCGACCCGCAAATAGACCTGCTTGCAACTGAAACGGAGACTCTTGTTGCGGATCAGGGCTCCCGGCAGCAGCCCGGCCTCGGTCAGCACCTGAAAACCGTTGCAGATTCCCATGACCAGCCCGCCCGACTGGGCGAAACCGATTACTTTGCCGAGTATCGGGGAGAAGCGGGCGATTGCTCCGGCGCGAAGGTAGTCGCCGTAGGAAAAGCCACCGGGCAAAATCACGAGATCGGAGCCAGCCAGATCCTCCGACTTGTGCCAGAGGAACTCGACCTCTTCGCCCATCACGTGCTTGATCGCTGCGTAGGCATCGTAATCGCAATTCGACCCCGGGAATGTGACAACTCCGACCTTCATCCTACTTCTTCACCTCGAACGTCTCAATCACCGGGTTGGCCAACAGCTTGGAACAGACCTCGTCGATCTTCCGGTCGATATCCTCGGCCCCGGCATCGATCTGTAGCTCAAAAAACTTGCCGGTTCGCACCGAGGTAAACTCATCGTACCCCATCTGCGCCAGCGCCTTCTGGATTGTCACGCCCTGCGGATCGAGCACGCCATCCTTGAGCCGGACGAATACGGTTGCCTGTTTATTCTGTGTCATCTTCCCTGTCCTGTCTCAACCTGTCGGAGCGCGATGGCCGTCCGGTTACCCGTCCGACCCCGGCATTAAACAACCGGAAGCCCTCCCGAATCATGCCGTACAATATATACAAAGCCACAAACGGAAACAACAGGAGTCTCGGCTGCACCACGATCGCCAGTCCGCCCAGAATCAGCACGGCCAGCTTGACCCGGTCGCGCTGCGTGTGGAAGCGATCCGGGACCGCATCATACGCCACCTGGGAGACCATCAGGAAGGCAAACAGGACAATCATCGTCACCAGCACTTCGGCGTATTCGAGCTGCCCCCACACTTTCCAGCAGAAGATGACAAAGGCGACCAGGGCGACCGCCGCCACCGGCACCGGCAGACCGAGGAAGTCCTTTTTTTCATCCGTTTCCGCCAGCATGTTGAACCGGGCCAGACGGTAGGCGGCTGCGATGATATATACGACCGAGAGAATCCAGCGCCACTCACCCAGCTCGTGCAGTTTGATCACATAGACAATTACCGCCGGGGCCACGCCGAACGACAGGAAATCGGCCAGCGAGTCGAGTTCTACGCCGAATCGGGAGGTCGAGCCACTGAGCCGGGCCACTTTGCCGTCGAGCACATCGAGAAAACCGGCCAGCAGCACAAACCAGCAAGCCGTGGTGATTTTTCCTTCAAACGCCGAGAGGATTGCCAGGAAACCACAGACAACATTGCCCATCGTGAAGATGCCGGGAAACATCTCTCTATAAGCCGGCATCACGATGCTCCTCTGAAGGCCCGGAATCAGCCTGGGTGAAGTGGCCCGGAAGATAGCCCATGACAGTCTGGCAGCCCTTCACGGTCTGCCCCATAGTTACGTCGATCCGGCTGTCGGCGGGGACTATCAGGTCGGTCCGCGAGCCGAATCGGATCAGGCCGAACCGGTCACCGGCGCCGACCTCATCGCCGGCTGTGAGATGGCAGACGATCCGACGGGCGATCACACCGGCAATCTGCTTGCAGACGATGCGATGTCCATCGCTGCTGGTCATCCGTATCTCGGTCTGTTCGTTGACATCGGAAGCCTTGTCGTGATAGGCGGCAATAAACTCACCGGCATTGTAGTCGACGGCATCAACCGTTCCGGTGGCAGGCACCCGGTTGATATGGACATCGAAAACCGAGAGGAAGATCGAGACCTTGATCGCCGGCCCCCCGACCCAGGGATGGTCGGGCAGGCTGTCTATCGCAACAATGCGACCGTCGGCCGGTGACACCAAAATGCCGGGGTCGTCCGGACAGGCCCTCGGCGGATCCCGGAAAAAGAACGTGGTGAACAGCGTCAACAGGCCGAACACCAGGCTGATGACGAACAGTGACCGGCTGTCGAACCGGGCCGCCAGCACAATCAGGATGCCGGTGGTGGCCAGCGCGATGAGGATGAGATGTAGTCCCTCTCGTGCAATCATGTCTTAAAGACCCGCTTGAATATCTTCGGTACGTTTCGCAAATACGGTTTCAGTTCAAAACAGGCGTCGATCTCGGAAGTCGACAAATGCGCCCGGATGTCCTTGTCTTTCTTAACAAGGTCATTGAACAATCCGTGCCCCTCGGCAGCCGCTAAAGCGTTGCGCTGAACCATCCGGTACGCCGTATCGCGCGAGCCGACCGGACCGGCCAGCTTCAGCAGCAGCTTCTGCGAAAAGACCAGCCCGCCGCCAAAGTAGATATTGCGCATCATCCGGTCTTCATTGATCTTCAGGTTCTTCAGCACCCCGATGAACTTGTGCAGGGCGTAGTCGACAATCGTGGTCGCATCGGGAATGATCACCCGTTCAACCGACGAGTGCGTGATATCGCGCTCGTGCCAGAGGGCAATGTTTTCCATGGCGGTCAGGGCATAGCCCCGCACCAGGCGGGCGATCCCGGAGATCCGCTCGCAGGTGATCGGGTTGCGCTTATGCGGCATGGCCGAGGAGCCTTTCTGCTTCTTGGCAAAGCCCTCGGACATCTCCCCTATCTCCGGCCGATGCAGGTTGCGGATCTCGGTCGTGAACTTCTCGAGAGTGGAGGCCAGCAGCGCCAGGGCCGAGACAAACTCGGCGTGACGGTCGCGCTGGAGGACCTGGGTCGAGATGTTCGCCGGGGTCAGCCCGAGCCGCTTGCAGACCGAGCGTTCGATCTTCGGATCGAGATTGGCAAAATTGCCCACCGCGCCGGAGAGCTTGCCGACCGAGATGTTGGTGGTCGCGGCCGTGAACCGGTCACGACAGCGTTCGAGATCACTGTACCACAGCGCGAACTTCAGCCCGGCCGTGGTCGGCTCGGCCAGAACACCGTGGGTGCGGCCGATACACGGCGTCGTCTTGTATTTTGTGGCCAACCGCTTTATCTGCTTGAGCGTCTCGACAATCTTCTTGTCGATAACAGCCGCCGAGCGTTTCATCCGGAGAGCCAGGGCGGTATCGACCACATCGGACGACGTCAAACCATAATGCAGATACTTGGCGTCCTCGCCGACATGTTCCGAGACTGCCGTCAAGAAGGCGATCACATCGTGGTCGACCTCGGCCTCGATCTCGTCGATCCGCTTGATATCAAACGTCGCCTTCTTTTTGATCGACTGATAGGCCTTCTGCGGGATGATCTTCGCCTCGGCCATGGCATGAGCAGCCTCGATTTCCACCTCGAGCCAGCTCTCGAACTTGGCCTGCTCGCCCCAGAGGGCATCCATTTCCGGTAGGGTATAGCGGGTGATCATCAGTTCTTACCCGCTTTCTTGTAATCGGCGATAAACTTCTCGAGACCGATATCGGTGAGCGGGTGTTTGATAAGCTGGTCGATCACCTTGAAGGGCATGGTGACGACATCAGCGCCCATCAGGGCCGCCTGCTGCACGTGCATGGGATGTCGCACCGACGCGACCAGGACTTCGGTGTTGAAATTGTATTGGTGATAAATCGTGATGATATCTTCGATCAGCTGCATGCCGTCAGTGGAGATGTCATCGAGTCGCCCGACAAACGGTGAAACATACGCGGCGCCGGCCTTGGCCACCAGCAGCGCCTGCATCGACGAGAAGACCAGGGTCGCATTGACTTTGATGCCATCCTCGGCCAGCGCCTTGATCGCCACCAGCCCTTCGGCGATCGTCGGGATCTTGATCACGACATTGTCGGCGATCTTGACCAGCTCCTCGGCCTCGGCCAGCATGCCCTTGGCATCGGTGCTGAGCACCTCGGCCGAGACCGGACCGGGGACGATCCGGCAGATTTCACCCAGGATCTCTTTGTACGGTGCGGCTTCCCTGGCAGCCAGCGAGGGGTTGGTGGTCACCCCGTCGAGCACACCCATGGCGACGGCGGTTTTGATCTCTTCGATATTGGCTGTGTCGATGAAGAACTTCATGCTTCCCTGCCCTGCGTTTAATAGCCAACCGACACCAGGTAGAGGCCGTGGGCCGGGGCCGTAAATGGAACTCGTGTTTCCGAAGGAATTTTCATGATATCGCCAAAGTCGGCCAAAGTCAAGTTGGCCGGATGCCGGTCCGGGGTTTCCGCCGCGAGGTTGATCATAGCCCCGACCAGCGACCGTACCATGCTGTGCAGGAAGCGGTTACCGCGAATCTCGTAGATCAGCAGCGGCCCCAAAGCGTACCAGCGAGAGTGCTCAATCGTACAATGGTTATTCTCGAGCCGCGAGGCCACCACGCAGAACGGGGTGAAGTCGTTCTCGCCGAGCACCATTCCGGCAGCCTCCTGCAGGCGGTCGAAGATAATCGGCTCGGTGTGCTCCCAGCGAAGGTCGCGGTAGATTGCCGATCGCTCCCGCCCGACCAGGTAGCGATAACGACGAAAGCGAGCGTCGAAACGGGCACTGAACTCACGCGGGACTTCCTCGGAGCGCTTGACCCGGATATCATCGGGCAGATAGTAGTTTAACGCCTCGGCGTAACGCTCCGGCTCCAGCCGATGGCTGATCGCGAAGTTGGCCACCTGCCCGAGCGCATGTACACCGGCATCAGTTCGCCCGGCGCCGGTGACGGTGGCCCGTTCACCCGTGACCCGCTCAATCGCGGCAGTGATCTCCCCCTGTACCGTAGTCTGCTCTTTCTGGATCTGCCAGCCGGCAAAAGCGGTCCCGCGGTACTCAACGAGCAGGCGGATATTTCGTTCCGGCTGGTTCATTTGGTACCGAGATAGACGGCGGTGATGGCGGCCACCGTGGTTAGAACAAAAAACAACTCAACGGGACCGAGACGACTGTGCGAGTAAAAACTTCGTTTCACGCCGCCACGATAGCCACGGGCCTCCATCGCCACCGCAAGATCATCAGCCCGCGCCAGGGCAGCCATAAACACCGGGACCAGCAAATAGCCGGTCTTGCGGATACGTGAGATGACATTCCCGCCGAAATCGACGCCGCGGATCAACTGCGCATTGCGGATGGCGACAAACTCCTCCATCAGGATCGGTACGAACCGGATCGCCATGAACAGGATCAGCCCCAGGTCGTTGACCGGCACGCGCAGCTTGGCCAGCGGGCGCGCCAACCGTGTGAGTGCTTCGGCCAGGTCCGACGGTGAACTGGTGAGGGTGACGAGAAAGGCGATCGAGACGAAGATCAGCAGTCGCAATGAAAAGTAGGCTGCCATCTCGATACCACCGGTCGTAATGGCAAAGCCGAAAATACCGAACACGGCGTCGGTGTCGCGGGCGCTGAAGATCAGGTGGTACAGCGCAGTGATCGCCACCATGAACAGAACCGGTTTGAAACTGGCCGAGATGCGAGCGAAGCCTACCCCCGATGACGCCAGCGCGGCCAACAGGGCAGTCAGGATGATCCCGTAGAACGTAAACGAGGTGGTAAACAGGGCCAGTACCATCACCAGTACCACCGGCGCCAGCTTGGCGCGAGCGTCGAGCCGATGCAAGAACGAATCAAGGGGCCGGTATTGCCCGAGAAAGATGGATGACTGCTGTATCATAGTGGGTGGCTTCCAATCCTGAGCGAATATAGGGGAAGCCGGCGGGGGAAGTCAATTCGAAGGCTGTCGGAGCTTTTGCTCCTCGTCCATCTTCTGGCGGGCCAGTTCCCCGGCCTTGCAGCCACCGCAGGCACACCGCTTTTTCCGTCGGCGAATATAGTGAAAGACGAGGTAGCCGACAGCGATGGCGAGGGCGGCATAGATGATCACTTGTTGCCAGAACATATCCATGCTAATAGCCTAACCACGTGAAGACATTGTAGGTGACCCAGGCGCCGACAATCGCCAGCACGGTCATGTAGGTAAAGGCGCCAATAGCGTATTTCCACCCCCCGGCTTCCTGGCGAATCGTCACCACGGTCGCTCCGCACTGACAGCACAGCGCAAAGAAGACCATCACCGACAGCGCCACCGCCGGCGTGAAGACTCGTTCGCCCATCCGCGGTCCCGACTCCCAGGTGGCGTGGCGCATCTTTTCGATCAACGAGGCCGAACTGTCATCGATGTCCGAGCCGAGGTTGTAGATCGTCCCGAGGGTGGCGATAATCACCTCGCGCGCGGGAAATGATGATATGACCGCCATGGAAATCTTCCAGTCCCAGCCAAGATGCACTGTCACCGGTTCAACAAGCTTACCCAACCGTGCGAAATAGGAATGGCGCAGCATGGCGCCGTTCTCCCGTCGATCGAGACGGTTGAGTTCAGCGTTGAACCGCAATTCGAGGCGACGTTGTTCAGCCATCAGCTCGGCCGTCTGCACCATGGCCGGCTGGGCAAACTGCCAGGAGTCGACATAATCCGATATCTCTTCCGCGCTGCTGAGTTCGGCCAGTTCTTCCTCGAGCTGGGCCAGGTCGGTCCGTCGAACCGAAGGAACATCCGCCATGGCCGTTTCGAGCTGCGCGTTGACATCGCTGAGCGAAGCCTGATACGTCTGTTCGGCAACCTGGCGCTGCTGATCAAAGTCAGCTGCAAGCTCCGGTGACCGCGGGTAGTAGCTGAGCGCCCAAACGATTATCGTAATGGCGGCAATAACCGTCCCGGCCCGCACCAGGAACGACCGCGCCCGGTTGAGCACGCGTATCAACACCGAACTGGCCGTGGGAACTTTGTACGACGGCATCTCCATTACGAACGAACCGCGGTCCGAACTGAGGACGAGTTTCTTCAGGACGAAGGAAACGATTACCGCTACCACGATTCCCAGCATGTACAGCGCGGTCAGGACCAGGCCCTGCGAGTTGAAAACGCCGAAATAGGATTGATGCGGGATGAAGGCGGCAATCATGATGGCGTACACCGGCAGACGGGCCGAGCAGGTCATCAACGGCGCCACCAGGATGGTAATCAGGCGCAGTTTGCGATCCTCAATCGTGCGGGTGGCCATTATCCCCGGTATCGCACAGGCAAACGACGACAGCATCGGTATGAAC
>WJMS01000311.1 GCA_014727815.1 candidate division GN15 bacterium | reverse complement strand
GCGGAACTGATCAGGTGAAGCGTGACTTCCGACCCGGCGGCCATCTCCAGCGCATGGCCCATCAGGCCGTAACCGGTGATATCGGTCGCCGCATGGGCGCCGTGGGCGATCATCAGCTCCGAGGCCCTCCGATTCAGCCGGGCCATCTCCTCGATCGCCGCCTGCGCCACCCGGTCATCGACCTTCTCCCGCTTGATTCCGGTGGTGATCAGGCCGGTCCCCAGCCGCTTGGTAAGAAAGAGGACATCGTCCGGACGGGCGCCCGAGTTGGTGACGATCCGGTTCGGGTCGATCAGTCCCGTCACCGACACGCCGTATTTCAACTCCTTGTCGTTGATAGAGTGTCCGCCCACCACGACCGCCTCAGCCTCGGCGATCTTGTCGCAGCCGCCGCAGAGGATGTCGGTCAGGATCGAGACATCGAGAGCGCCTTTCGGGAAACCGACAATATTGAGCGCGGTGACCGGACGGCCGCCCATGGCGTAGACATCGGAGAGCGCATTGGCTGCCGCGATCTGCCCGAAGGCGTACGGATCATCGACAATCGGCGGGAAGAAATCGACTGTCTGCACCAGCGCCTGCGTGTCACTGATCCGAAAGACACCGGCATCATCGGCCTTGTTGTAGCCGACCAGCAGATCCGGGTGCTCGGTCACCGGGAGCGATTTGAGTGCGTCCGCCAAAAACTTTGGCGCGAGTTTTGACGCTCAACCGGCGCAGGCGACCTCAGCGGTCAATTTGGTCTTGATGTCTTTGCGCTTATCCAGCATGGCCGGAAGGTAATGCCGAATGCTCGGTTTGGCAAACGGAGAGGCAGCCTACTTGCGGGCGACCAGCACCAGCCGGGTGGCGTTATTGTCGTACGGATCGCCCTGCAGCGAGCCAAATACGCGTACGTCGCTGAACCCGCACTCGCCAAACAACGCCTTGATTTCAGCCGCCGAATAGACCCGATGGGCCAGCGAGAAGCTCTGTTGCCGGCCCTCACGGATAATTGTCCAGGTATTCTCGATCCAGGTCCAGTCCCTGGTAACACGGCGCTCCTCGATCACAATTGTCCCGTCTTCCTCCCGACGCCAGTTGCTGTCCCGCCAGATGTTTGCCAGCCTCTCTTTGCCCATTGTCTCCAGCAGGAATACGCCGCCCGGGCGCAGTGACTCGTAGATATTGCGTGCGACCCGTCGGTCTTCCGCCGGATCCTCGAAATAGCCAAACGAGGTGTACATGTTGATGACCAGGTCAAAACCGTCTGGCCGGACAAACTCCCGCATGTCGGATTCGACCAGCTCCGGTGTCAGGCCCTCTGTTTCCGCACTCTCCCGAAGTTTGTTCAGATAGTGCGCTGTGCGGTCGACCCCGGTGACGTGACAGCCGCGTCGGCATAGCTCGAGCGTGTGACGCCCCGGTCCGCAGCAGAGATCGAGCACATCGGCGCCCGGCTGCGCCTCGGTCAGTGCCAGAACAGCATCAATCTCCTCCGGCACGCTTTCGAACCGCGCCGGAGTGAACATGGCAAACTCAAAGGTCTCCCAGAAGGAGTCATCGGTAAACCAATTATCGTGGGGAAGCGTGGACATCGCTCTCCTCCCGTACAAAATGGATATCCTCAACCAAGATACGAGATTCGCAGCGTCAGCGCCACCGGCAAAAAGGATTGACCGATGTCTCATGCGCGCGCTATGATGCAGTATTCGTGGAACCGCAAGAAGACAAACCCATCCGCCGTTTCGCCGGCCCCACCCAGCGGATCGGCCTGGTCGCCGGCCCGGCCGTGGCGCTGCTGTTATGGCTGCTGTTTGATCTCGATCCGGAAAACCCGGCTGTGACCCGGGCCGCAGCGGTGGCGGCGCTGATGGCGATCTGGTGGATTACCGAGGCGATCCCGATTCCGGCCACCGCCCTGCTGCCGGTCATGCTCTTCCCACTGCTGGGAATCATGCCCGGCCGGGAAGTCGCCGCCACGTACTTCAACCATATCATCTTCCTGTTTATCGGGGGCTTTATCATGGCGCTGGCGATGCAGCGATGGAATCTGCACCGGCGGATTGCGCTGAAAATCATTCTGCTGATCGGCTCCAGCCCGCGCCTGCTCCTGCTCGGCTTTATGCTTGCCACGGCCTTTCTCTCGATGTGGATCTCCAACACCGCAACGACCATGATGATGGTGCCGATTGCGCTGGCCGTGACATTCAAGATGAAAGAACTCGACCAGAGCCCCGCCACCGCCCGCTTCGCGGTCGGCCTGCTGATTGCAATCGCCTACGCCGCCTCGATCGGCGGCCTGGCTACCCTGATCGGCACGCCGCCGAATCTTTCGTTCACCCGCATCTTTGCGATCTACTTTCCGGATTCCCCGGAGATTACGTTTGCCCAGTGGTTCGGGTTCGGCCTGCCGCTCAGTGTCGTCATGCTGGCGATTGCGTGGTCGGTGGTGGCGCTGATGTTCGCCCGCAGGAGTGGCGCCATATCGGCCGACCGACAGATCTTCCGCGATGAATACGGCAAGCTCGGACGGATGTCGTTCGAAGAGAAGATCGTGCTTGTGCTGTTTGTCTGCCTCGCGTTGCTCTGGCTGCTCCGTCGGGATATCACCACCGGCCTCTTTACAATTCCCGGCTGGTCGAACCTGCTGCCGGCGCCGGGGTATATCGATGACGGCACGGTTGCTATCGCCATTGCACTGATTCTCTTTGTCATCCCTTCACGCAATCAGCCCGGCGCCCGCCTGATGGACTGGCACACTGCCAGCAAGCTGCACTGGGGTATTGTCATACTGTTTGGCGGCGGCTTCGCTCTCGCCAGCGGCTTCAAGGAATCGGGGCTGTCGATGTGGATTGCTGAGCAGATGACCGGTCTGAGCGGGGTCAGTCCGGTTGTATTGATCGCCTCGACCTGCGGCACCCTGACCTTCCTGACCGAACTTACCTCCAACACCGCCACCGCCGAGATGATCCTGCCGCTTCTCGGCTCCCTGGCCGTCGCAATCGAGGTCAATCCGTTGCTGCTGATGATCCCGGCGACACTGTCGGCATCGTGTGCCTTTATGCTGCCGGTAGCAACGCCGCCCAATGCGATTGTCTTCGGCTCGGGCGAAGTGCGGATGGTTGATATGATTCGGGCGGGGATTGTCCTCAACGTGATTGGAATCGCGGTGATCACGTTGTCTATCTACGTGCTCGGCGCCACCGTCTTTGAAATCGATCCCAACGTCTTTCCCGCCTGGGCCGATATCGGCTGAACCATCACACGCTTCGGCGGATCAGCTTCCTGATTGTCAGGCCCTGCACCAGAATGGAAAACACCACAACCACGTAGGTCACTGAGAGGATTACATCGCGCTCGCCACCGGTCGGGATCGACAGAGCGAGCGCTATCGAGATGCCCCCGCGCAAGCCACCCCAGGTCAGAATCGCCACGGCGTTGTTCGAGAACTGCCGCATGAACGTCAGTGATTTCACGGCCGCCCAGACATTAAACAACCGGGCCCCAAGGACCACCGGGATCGCAATCAATCCGGCAAAGAAGGCGTTGACGGTAAACGCCAGGATCAACACTTCAAAACCGATCCAGACAAACAGCACGGCATTGAGGATCTCGTCGATCAGCTCCCAGAAGGTGTCGAGATGGTGGCGGGTATGTTCGCTCATGGCCAGCCGTCGGCCGTGGTTGCCGATCAGCAGGCCGGCCACCACGATTGCGATCGGGCCGGACAGGTGCAGGGACATGGCGAGACCATAGCCGCCCACAACGAGGGCAAGTGTGATCAGTACCTCGACAATGTAGTCGTCAACATCCTTCAGCAGCAGGTAAGCGATATACCCGGCCGCCAGTCCAAACACAACCCCACCCAGCGCCTCCTGGGCGAGCAACAGGAGGACATCGTCAACTCCGGTCGAGTGGCCGCCGACTGCGATCCCGAGCAGCGTGATAAAGACCACTACGCCGACACCATCGTTGAAGAGTGATTCACCGGCAATCTTGGTCGCAATCGACCTGGGGGCATTGGCTGTTTTCAGCAGAGCCAGGACCGCGACAGGATCGGTGGGGGAGATCAAGGCGCCAAAAAGCAGGCAGTAGATGTACGGCAGGTGCAGGCCAACCAGGGCCAGGGCGTAGAACATGATCGAACCGATCACAAAGGTCGAGACTACCACCCCGGCAGTAGCCAGCACGCCGATGATGAATTTCTGCTGCTCGAGATCATTCAGGTTGATCTTCAGCGCCCCGGCAAACAGCAGGAAACTCAACATCCCCTGCATCAGCGCCTCGCCGAAATCGACCGACGCCAAAAACTCGTCGGCGTAGGATTCGATATCGACGCCTACCCAGTGCAGCAGAATCATCAGCAGCGACACCGACAGCGAGATCACCATCAGGCCGATTGTCGCCGGCAATTTGAGAAACCGGTAGTTCAAGTACGACGCAAGTGCGGCAATGCAGATGAAGACGGCAATGGCGGTAAAAATCGACATCTGGTTGTTGTTGCTCCTGTTTGTTTCCGGGCAGGCGAGATCGAATCCCCGACAAGATAGGCTCCGGGGGTGGTGATGTAAACGTTGGAGTAGCAGGAATCTCAACGGCTTAGCTGAGAATCTTCGCGAGCCCTGCGCCCGGCCTGTTCAATTCCTGCACAGTCCGATTGTGTCAGCCGGCGGCAATCAAGGCTCCGCCGGAATGGTCGATATATAGCTACATACGGCTCCCCGACCGGTTTCGGGGCATGCCTGACAGCAGGCAGAAACGCTATTATCGATGGCAGACAGAGGCAGCCCCGGTGAATTCAACAAACCGCCAGACAGCACGCGGCAGGCAGGAGCGCCAGCCGCACGGCCACAATCGGATTGGTCGGGGACGTAGACGGGAGCAGGTCAGATAATGGAAAAGCCGACCAATCTTCGACTCGATGAGATTCTTGTCTTTGAGGGCCTGGTTACCGAGGACCAGGTGCGCGAAGCGCTGGCCCACCAGCGCGAGCATGGCGGGAAAATCGGGTCACACCTGATGCGAGCGGGGCATATCACCGAATCGGGCCTGGTCAAGGCTCTTTCGACCCAGTTCGACTGCGATGGTGTCGTCTTGACCAACATGGAGATCCCCGATGAGGTCTTAGGTATGGTGCCGCCCGATGTCGCCCTGGCCCGCCGGGTCCTGCCGTTTGATTATAACGAAGAACACAGTATCCTCAAGGTCGCGTGCGAAGATCCCAAAGACGAGCGGCTGATGAACGAGCTGCAGTTCGTGGCCCAGGGCAAGACGATCAAGCTGTTTGTCGCCGCCGAGATTTCGCTCAAGTCAGCGATCGCCCGGCATTACATGGCGTATGCCACCAGCAATCAACTGACCGAGTCGGGCTCACTGCCGATCGCCGAGACAATCCTCGCCGAAACCCCCGCCGGTCCGAGCCTGGGCGACCAGCGCCGTCCCGCCCGCGGACAGGTGCTGCTCGTTACCGATGATTACGGTGAGGGTGACCGGATGCAGGCGCTGCTGGAGCAGCAGTCGTATCGGGTGGCCCGGACCGACTCGGCCGATGATGCGATCGACCTGATCGGGGCAGAGGAGTTCAGCACGGTCTTCATCAAAGACACCGTGCCCGGTGACTACATCGACCTGATCGACCGGCTTCGCAAGATCTCGCCCAAGACCAATGTGCGCTATTTCGAATCGGCCGCCAAGCTGCTGATAGACCGGGATTCGTCGGCGACCGAGGCCGACCTGCTGGTGCGCAATCTCGACCTGTATACCTCGCTGCTGGCCTCGCGCAACGCCGATGACACCAACCACAGCCACGTGGTGGGGCAGCATGTCGAAGGGCTTTGCCGCCAGCTCGGCCTGCCGACCAAGGAACGGCTGCTCATCACGACTGCCGCCTATCTGCACGACCTGGCCAAGTACTATTACAACGCCTCCGATGTCCCGGCCGACCCGCGCGGGCAGATCGACCTGACGATCAAACTGCTCGATTCGATCAGTTACTCACCGGTGGTGATCGAGATTCTCCGCTCGATGTACATCAACCTTCGGGCCAAATATACCAAGCGCCTGCCGATCGAGGTGCTCGGCGGCAATATCGTGACGATCGTCGATATCTTCTGCGACAACGTCAAAGTGAACGAGAAGCTCTCGCTCGACAAGTTCGAGGCGATCCGGCGCAAGTTCGATGAACTCACCGGCAAGCTCTTCCTCGCGGAAGTGGTCAACGCCTTCGTCGACATGATCCAGCGCGAGGTGCTCAAGACGCAGAAAGAGGTCAAGTTCGGACAGGTGATGATATTCGGCGAGGACAAGAAAGATCTCGGGCGGGTCGAACGGCATTTGCAGGTCGAGGGTTTCCGAACTCTCAGTCACACCAAGTACCGCGCGTTTGTCGACCTCTTCCAGCGCAGCCGCCCGAACATGCTCATCCTCATGGCCTCGAAGGGACCCTCGCAGGTCATCTCGATGGTCGATGATTTGACCAATCTCGGGGTTGATGTCGATGAACTACCGACCTTCATTCTCGCCAAAGCCAGCGTTGCGCCTTCGCTGACCAGCCTGTTCGAACGAGGGATCGAGGACTTGATCGTGCTCGATGAAAGTCTTGACCTGCTGGTCGTGAAGATGAAGAAGATTCGCGATCGGCTCGAACAGGATGCCAGCCGATCCCGCAACGGCACCAACGGTGGTTCGCACGGGACGCTCAAGGACATGAACCTGATCGACCTGTTGCAGGCGATGGGCCCCAGCCGCAAGACCGCCAAGCTCGTGATATCGTCGGCCGATGGTATCGACCTGACCATGTATCTGGAGCACGGCCAGATCATGAACGCCGAATGCAACGGCAAGACCGGGGCCGAGGCTGTCTATGAAGGGCTTGCGTGGACCGACGGCAGCTGGATGATCGAACCGGTATCGTCCGACAGCCTGCCCGAGGCGAATAACCAGCTCTCCAACGAGTCGATCCTGATGGAAGGTTGCCGCCTGCTCGACGAGGCCCAGTTGGGCGAGACCGGCCCGATCGAAGACCTCCCGCAGTAGAATCCTGCTGGTCCTTCCCCTGTGTCGATCTCCCGCAGGGCAGGTTTGTCCGCAAACCTGCCAGATGAAGCGGCACGATTGAAGACAAACGGGCCCTACGGCCTGTCGGATGTACCTCGTCGTCTGCCTTCGGCGCGCCGACTCGGAAGCATCCGACAGAACATTCATCATCATTCACGACACGCCCAAGGTGTGTCATACCCGCGCAGGCGGGACCGACGAGTAACATCTGACGCTCCCTACAAAATAATCACCAGCTT
>WJMS01000310.1 GCA_014727815.1 candidate division GN15 bacterium | reverse complement strand
GGTCGGCAGCGTCGAGTGCCGGTACGGTCCCATCCGGATCGGTTGCGGTGACGTCAAACAAGAGGACATGTCCAACGTCAATACTGGTGTCAGCGGGTACCGTCAATTGGGGTGGCTGATTGACTGAGGTTGCCTCACCTCTGAATATCATGAGCCGCCCTTGAAAGCCGTTGTACGCTGGCGCACCGATCGCAAATGCCGGTGCACTTTTGTAGTGAGGCCAACCGCCGACTGCACTGCCCGCTTCCTCCAACATGTCATCGCCGTAGACAGTCGTATCAACCGCAATCACGGTGTCTCCCCGAAGCAAAACCGCTCCACCGGCATCGGTCGCTTTGTCGTCGTTTCCGGGCATACCGACAAGAATGTCGTCGCAACAGTCTCCGGAGATATCGAATCCGGAGGTCACGGAGTACCCGAGATAGTCGTTTTCAGGGCGATTGAGCCAGTACTGGTCATCCGACTGTGTATCCAAGCTGGCGCCACCGTAAAAGACGAGCATCTGACCGGTCGCGAAGGTATCCACCGAGATACCATCACTGCCCATTATCAGGTCAGCCCAGCTATCTCGATTGAGCACACCGGTCGCCAGACTCCAGCCGTACTTCTCGCCCGCGCCGCTGCCGGTGATGGTCAGATCCGCCAGCGAGTCGGCCGATGAACCGCCACTGAACAGATATATCCTGCCCTGGTTGAGCACAGTGTCATCGTAGCTGTAGGCGCCAACCGCCAGATCGTACCCGGGCGAAGTGTCTATCTCGCCCGCCGCCAGGGCGTAGCCAAATCGTTCACCGTCCGCTTCCCCGACCAATACGTGATCGGCGGAGAAGTCCGGAGGAGATCCCCCGTAGTATATGTAGGTCTTTCCTGCATTTTCGAAAGCACCCCAGTCCGACCGGTAGGCACCGGCAGCAATGTCGTCGAAACCGTCGGCGTTGAAATCACCGATACCGGCAACTGCGATACCCAGATAGTCGCCGCCGGCCTCGCCGGTGAAGATGTGATCGACAGCAGTATCCGGGGTCGGCCCCCCGTAAAACAAGAATACGGCGCCGGCACTGGTTGCGGGAGTATCGTAGAATGGGGCTCCTACAAGTAAGTCGGGGTAGCCGTCATCGTTGAAATCCCCAGCTGGTGCCAGGGCTTGACCGAAAAATGAACTCGCCTGTCCGACCAGACGCAGATCGGCTATGGTATCCGCCACCGGTCCTCCATAGTACAGATAAACCGTCCCCGATGACAGGCCGGCCAGATCAGCCGCCGGCGCGGCTACCGCGAGATCCTGGTAGCCGTCGGCGTTGAAGTCCACCGTGGTGATGGCCTGCCCGAACTGGTCCCCCGATTGCTCGCCGTGCACGAAGACCGGCGATTCCCACATGGGGGCAGCCGAGGACAGCAGAAGCAGCCAAGTGAATAGCAATAGCACACAAAAGCGCATGGTGTTACCAGCTTTGAGTAAAATATGGCAAGTAATGACCGGTCCGCACTCACGGAGGAACCTCATGGCGCGGACCGGCTGACAGTCAACGGACCCTCGGCGGGATGCCACATCCGCTGCCGAGGGTCAATTGCTTCGCTATTGTAACGTACTACTTCGTCAGGATCATCTTCTTCGAGATAACCTGGTCGGTTGTCTTGATACGGTACAGATAGACACCGCTGGAGGCGTCGGAACCATCCCAGGTCACCGAGTGCGAACCCGCCGGGAGAACATCGTCCACCAGCACGTCGACCTCCTGCCCCAACACGTTGAACACCGTGAGTTTCACCGGGCCGGAAGCCGGCAGGGCGAACGAAATCGTGGTGGTCGGGTTGAAGGGATTCGGGTAGTTCTGGGCGGTTACCGCCTTACCCTTATCGGTCAACGGCCCGTGGTCGTTCACGACAACCATCGTCTGGCACGTGGTAGCCATCATCTCGCCAGAGTAAGCCGTGATGCAGATACCATACTCACCACTCGGCACCACCGGCGGTACCGGGAAACGGAACTCTCTCGCGATTGACTCACCCGCCCCGAGCGGAACCGTCGGGCCACCGATCGTGATGGTAGTGTCAAACAATTGGAGCGAGATTTCCAGATTGATATTCGAGGCTTCGTCGCCGCAGTTGATCAACTCGAAAGAGCCGTCGTAGATGGCAGCTCCCTGCTCGACTACGACCGTATCAGGCAGTTCCAGATCGATTTCGACACATTCGCCTTCAGCGCCTGCCAGAAAACCGACCGTCTTTGAACCACCGTCGCCCGTGAAACCATCGCCCTCGATCGCCATCGTGGCGCAATCGGAAGCGGCTGCATCGTTCAGTGCGGCCTCGACACAGATGGTGAGTTCTTGTCCGCCGGCGGGCGGAGGCACGGGTACTCTGAATTCACGTGAGATGACTTCTCCAGCTCCAACCGGTACCGGGATCGTGCCAACGTCAAAGGCGGGGCCATTCGTAAAGGCAATCGACACGTTCATCTCGACTATACCGGCTTCATCACCGCAATTGGTCAGTTCGAAGAAACCGGTTGCAAAGGCTCCGGGTTCGGCTACCACGGTTGCGGGCAGTTCTATGTCTACCTCTACGCAATCTTCGGCCATAGCAGCGCTGCCGCCAAAGACCAGTGATAGCAACGCGAGTGAAAGCAATAATTTTCTCATTGGTATGCACCTCCGAGCTACTGTTTATCGATTGGTCAACCCCATGGCGGGATAAGTACGGCCATGCGGTAACAGATGCTATTTCGTTTGCTTATCTACTGTTACGACGCAACTCACCACAGAAAAATACATGGAATTCCGATTCCACCACGTTATTCTCGAACTTGGCGGAATTGCCGGTGTATTCACACGCCTGGCTGTTGACACGACCTGGACCAACGCCTTGAACTCGGCGGAATTGCCGGTGTATTCACACCTGAATCTCGTTCGCTCCCTAGCGACATCCTGCTCGAGCGGATACTGACCTATGGCAGATGAGGTTGAATCGGATGGGTTGAGTCGTCAGGAGGCCTGCCGGACGTTGTCATGCGAAGGCCAACAATCATACCCATAAAAAAGTGGCGCCCCCCAGAATCGAACTGGGGACACACGGATTTTCAGTCCCCGCAAATCGTTTAATCTACTGTTACCTATACCAGCATAGACCTAATATCTAG
>WJMS01000309.1 GCA_014727815.1 candidate division GN15 bacterium | reverse complement strand
GTGCCGGTAGAAGAGACGGAGAATGACGACGTGTATATCTGCCCGATGCGTGAGTGCGGGGTAGCCTCGGATACCGAGGGTCGTTGTCCGGTGTGTGGTATGCACCTGCAGAAGCTGGAGCGGCCGGAGCAGGATACCGCTCAGGCTGGGACGGAGCCGGCATCCGATACGAGTCTCAGCGGGGTCTATACCTGCCCGATGCCGTCACACTTCGATGTCGTGCAGTATGGCGAGGGAGACTGTCCCGAGTGCGGCATGGCGTTGGTGCCGGTGGAAGAGACCGAGAACGATTCGCTCTGGGTCTGCCCGATGCGTTCCTGTGGCGTGGCACAGGCCGAAGCGGGTGACTGTCCGGTGTGCGGCATGCATCTGAAACCACTCGAAGAGGTACATGGCCGTGACCGGTAAGATTATCGAATATTCAGTCCGGCATCGCTGGCTTATTCTGGCGACGGCGGCGATACTACTCCTGGCCGGAATCTGGGCAGCGCGGAATATCGCAGTCGACGCCATCCCGGACCTGTCCGACGTACAGGTGATCATTCAGACCGAGTACACGGGGCAGCCGCCGCAGGTGGTTGAGGACCAGGTGACGTATCCGCTGACGACTTCGATGTTGTCGGTGCCGAAGGCACAGAACGTTCGCGGTTTCTCATACTTTGGGTTGTCGTTTGTCTATGTCATCTTTGAAGATGGTACCGATCTCTACTGGGCGCGCAGCCGGGTGCTCGAGTATCTTTCGCAGATGAGCGGGCGATTGCCTGATGGCGTCACGCCGCAGCTTGGACCGGACGCCACCGGCGTCGGCTGGGTCTACCAGTACGCCCTGGTCGATACGACCAATCAGCACAGTCTGGCCGACCTTCGCTCGATTCAGGACTGGTTTCTGAAGTATGAGTTGTCATCGCTCGAGGGTGTTTCCGAGGTAGCCTCAGTTGGTGGCTTTGTGCGTCAGTACCAGATCGAGGTCGACCCACGCAAGCTCGAGTTCTACAACCTGCCGTTGAAGCATGTCATTCATGCGGTGAAGCAATCGAGCAATGCGGTCGGTGGGCGGCTTCTCGAACTTGGTGAGACCGAATACATGGTGCGCAACCTGGCCTATGTCGGTGATCTGGAGGACCTCCGAAGTATTCCGGTGCATACGCCGCCGGATGGTCCGCCGGTATTATTGTCATCGGTGGCAAACGTACAGTACGGCCCGGAGATCCGTCGCGGGGTCGCCGAGCTTGACGGCGAGGGGGAGACGGTCGGCGGGATTATCGTAATGCGCTGGGGTGACAATGCCCGCAAGGTGATCGATCGGGTGAAGGCGAAGATTGAGGAGTTGAAGCCCGGGCTGCCGGACGGGGTTGAGATTGTGCCGGTGTACGATCGCTCCGGCCTGATCGATCGAGCCACCAGTAATCTCCAGTGGACGCTGATCAAAGAGATCGGTGTCGTGATCCTTATCACGCTGCTGTTTCTATTGCACGTGCGCTCAACGCTGATCGCGGTGGTGACCTTGCCGGTCGGGGTACTGGTGTCCCTGTTGATCATGCATCTACTGGGGATAAACGCGAATATTATGTCGCTCGGGGGGATTGCGATTGCGATCGGCGTGATGGTCGACGCGTCGATTGTAATGGTCGAAAACGCGCACAAGCATCTCGAGCGGGACAGTGGCGCCAAGCCACGCAGTCAGATAATTATCGATTCGGCGAAGGAAGTCGGACCGGCGTTGTTTTTCTCGCTATTGATCATCACGATTTCGTTCCTGCCGGTGCTGGTATTGGAGGGGCAGTCCGGGCGGCTGTTCCGGCCGCTGGCCTACACCAAGACATTCGCAATGGCGGCGTCGGCGATATTGTCGATCACGGTGATTCCGGCGTTGATAGCGATCTTTCTGAAAGGCAAGATTCGTTCGGAGTCTCGAAATCCGTTGTCGCGGATAAGTATCCGGTTGTACCGGCCGATCATTCACTTTGCGCTGCGGTACAAAATGCTCGTGGTAGTGCTGACGCTTGTCATTCTTGCGGTGACGCTCTGGCCGGTGTCGCAGTTGGGCTCGGAGTTCATGCCGCCATTGTATGAGGGCGACTTGCTGTACATGCCGACCACCCTGCCCGGTATCTCGGTGGGCAAGGCGCGTGAGCTGCTGCAGCAGACCGACCGGATCATAGCAACCTTCCCTGAAGTCGAGCGTGTCTTCGGTAAAGTCGGCAGGGCCGAAACGGCCACGGATCCGGCGCCGCTGACGATGCTGGAGACGACCATCATGCTCAAACCGCAGGAGGAATGGCGGCCGGGGCTGACGCCGGAGATGCTGATTGATTCGCTCGACCGGGCGATACAGTTTCCAGGGCTGACCAATGCGTGGACGATGCCGATCAAGACGCGGATCGACATGCTGGCCACCGGGATCAAGACGCCGGTCGGGATCAAGGTGATGGGGCCGAATCTCGATTCGCTGAGTGCGATAGCACAGCGAATCGAACGGGTCGTCCGGCCGATACCAGGGACTCGCTCAGCGTACGCCGAACGAGTCACCGGTGGCAATTATCTCGATATCGAGATCAATCGCTTCAAGGCCTCGGCGTATGGCCTGACGGTTGGCGATATCCAGCAGGTGATCAAGTCGGCGGTTGGCGGGATGAATGTTGCCCGGACCATCGAGGGGCGGGAGCGCTATCCGATCAATGTGCGTTATCCCCGAGAACTTCGGGACAATCCGGAAGAACTTCGTCGGGTGCTGATTCCACGTCCGGATGGGGGCCAGGTACCGCTCGGGCAAGTGGCGGATATCGGTTTCACGAAGGGCGCAGCAATGATCAAGTCTGAGAATGCCCGGCCCACCGCCTGGGTCTTTGTTGACCTGGCGGGGGTTGATGTCGGCTCGTATGTCGAGCAGGCGCGGGAGAAGGTGGCGGCTGAGATTGACATTCCCGAGGGCTACAGCCTGGTCTGGTCGGGACAGTATGAAAACATGCAGGCCGTGGCGGAGAAACTCCAGGTGATTATTCCTCTGACGATCTTTGTCATCCTGCTGTTACTGTACCTGCATTTTCAGAACCTGACCGATTGCCTGATTGTGATTCTGTCGCTGCCGTTTTCGCTCGTCGGGGGGATCTGGCTGTTCTACCTGTTCGGGTTCAACGCGTCGGTGGCGGTTTATGTCGGGTTCATTGCCCTGGCCGGACTTGCCGCGGAGACCGGGGTGGTGATGCTGGTGTATCTCGAGGAGGCGGTATCGCGGTATCGCCGCGAGGGCCGTCTGTCCACCCGGGAAGACCTCGAAAAGGCGGTCACGGAGGGCGCGGTAGAGCGCGTTCGGCCGAAGTTGATGACGGTCGGGACGACCATTATCGCGCTTCTGCCGATTATGCTCGGGCAGGGGACCGGGGCTGAGGTGATGCAGCGGATCGCCGCGCCAATGGTCGGTGGTCTGGTCTCTTCGACGGTCCTCACGCTGATTATCGTGCCGGTGTTGTTTTACCTGATCAATTTACGCACAGTCGCAAAGCCCGCATAAACGCGGGCTTTGCGCTCCATCAATTAAGAATCCTCCCGTTCTGTCGAATATCAGATAAAAGGGTAGAGTATGCCTGCTAAACACGGGAGGACCGTTTTATGGGTCTGTTAATAGAAGTTCTGGAATGGATGGACCCCACCGGCGAGGAGATGATCTACCGAATCCCGCAGGAGGGCTCGGCCGACATCAAATGGGGCGCGCAGTTGATCGTCCGCGACAGCCAGATGGCGATCTTCTTTAAGGATGGTCATGCGGCTGATTCGTTTGCGACCGGGCGGCACACGTTGTCGACGCTGAACCTGCCGATTCTGACCCGGCTGCTGTCGTTTCCGTTCGGTTTCAATTCCCCGTTTAGGGCCGAGGTCTATTTCACCAATCTCAAGGTCTTTACGGACCTGAAGTGGGGGACCAAACATCCGGTAACCTTCCATGACAGCGAACTTGGTCTTATCCGTCTGCGCGGGCACGGCGCCTTCACGATGCGGATTGCCGAACCAAGTCTCTTCTTGAACTCGATCGTGGGACGGCAGGCACGCTATACCACGCCGGAAATCCAGAGCTACCTCCGCGATGTGATTATCGCGCGGCTCAACGACCTGCTCGGTGAAAAGCTCGACACGATTCTGAATCTGCCCAAGATCTACACCGAGCTGGCCGAGGAATTCAAGGAGATCGTCAAGGTCGAATTCGACAAGTACGGCCTCGAGCTGGTCGACTTCTTTATCGCGTCGATCACGCCGCCGGAAGATGTCTCCAAGCTGATCGATCAGCGTTCCGGCATGCAGGCGGTCGGCGATCTCGACAATTTCCTGAAGTTCCAGATGGCCAAAGGGATCGGCGCCCCGGGCGGGACGGCCAGCGCCGGCGCCGGACTGGGCATGGGGGCCGGGATCGGCTTCATGATGCCGGGGATGATGTCCAAGGTCTTTTCTCCCGAACAGCAGGAGCTTCGGCAGGAGCCGGTCCCGACCGTGACCTGTCCGAAGTGCCATACCGATACGCCCGAGCAGTCGCGTTTCTGCTACCGCTGCGGTCACCCGATGGTCCGGCAGAACAAGTGTCCTTCGTGCGGACACGACCTGCCGACGGAATCGAAATTCTGTCTCGAGTGCGGTCATAAACTCGATGCGGCTGTCCAGTGTCCGCACTGTTCGGCCGATTTGATCCCGGGCTCGAAGTTCTGCGGCGAGTGCGGCAAACCGACGACCCCGCCTCCGGAAGGCAACAGCCATGACTCAGACCGGCCTGAGCAAAGCCAGTAGTCGCCAGATTGAAAAGTCCGGCTTCTTTATCGGGGTCACCTGTCCGGGCTGCGGCAGCAAACTCAAGTTGGGGGACAATCTCTTTGTCCTGATCTGTCACTACTGCGGTTCCCACTTGAAGCTGGAGATGCCCGATGTACCGCCGGCGTTTATGGTGCCGCCGAAGGTGGAGTTCCGGGAAGTCCGCTTTTCGATCGATCGCTATCTCAAGGAGAACAACCTGCCGCTGTCCGGCTCGGATATGCAGTTGCAGCGCTTCTACTATCCGTACTGGAAGGTGGAGGGGGTGTTGCTCAAGGTCCGCAATCGGATCGAGAAGCGCACGACTTTCTCCAACGAGTACGGCGAAGGTTACGACACCGAGCAACAGGTTGAGGTACGCAAGACCGATGTGACCCTCAGCCCGTACATGACCACAATCGCGGCAGGGCCGTTTATCGAGGACGTGCCGTACACGATCGGCATGCGTGCTGATTACGTGCAGATCGTACCGTTCGCCCGGGACAAGATGGATGAGAACTACAGTTCCCTGCCCGT
>WJMS01000308.1 GCA_014727815.1 candidate division GN15 bacterium | reverse complement strand
GCAAGAAAGAAGAAACGGTTACCGCCACCTTTATCCTCTCGACCTACTTCGTGAAGGAAGGCGAACGGCTTGAGGAACTGGTCATATAGGAGTTCGTGTGACGATGAAACAGTATGCCAAATGGATTGTGGTCCTGGCGTTCGTGCTGAGTTCCTCGGCGCTGGCGTCCAGTGTTACCGATATCGAACTGCGTCATGAAGTCGACGGTGTTGCCGCCTATATCGCTGTAGACGGTACCGTGCGCTTCATCCACCAGGTCGAGCCGCCGAAGGATGGCAAGCCGCACCGGGTGATTGTCGACGTGCTGTCGGCAACCCACGCGCTCGGGAAGCGCAACTTTGTCACCTTGCCCGATGGCTGCTCGATCGCGAGCATCCGGACCAGCCAGTATGCGGTCCAGCCGGAAAAGATCGTCCGCATCGTCTTCGACATGCAGGCTGCCCCGGTCTACAGCGTAACCGCCGAAAACGGCGCCGTGAAGGTCTTCTTCACAGACAAGACGGCCAATGCGTTCGCGGCCTGGTCCTCAAAAGACTATGTCTCGTCGGTGACGGGATCGAGCGCCCCGGCCCCGAACAAACCGGCTCAGACCAGCACAACGTCGACGACCGATAAGGCCAACAAGAAGATTCAGGATGACCGTCTGGCCAGCCTGTCCGATAAGCCGACGCCGGCCAAACAGGGCCCGGCCAAACCGGCCGTCACCAAGCCGAAACGGCCGACGGTGACACCGTCGACGACCTCGACAAAGCAGCCGACCGTCAGCAAGCCGGCGCAGCCGAAGTCAGCCCTTGCCGACGCCTCCGACAAGGCCGCCGATGCCAAAACCAACACGGTGGACCGGCCGTCGCAAAAAGTCCACGCCGACACCACGCCGCCAGCGTCGCTGACCGCGACCGAACCGAGCGTGACCAAGCCGTCGGCATCGGCCCGCCCGAAAGCAGAGTCGACCAAACCGACCCAGCAGGCGCTGGCCGAGAAGATTGCCAATTCCAAGAATCCGGCCAAACCGGCGGCCCCGGCCGAGCCCAAACAGCCGACCGTCGCCAAGTCTGACAATGCCGGCGAACCGGCCAAGACACCGGCGAAACCGGCCGTGAAGGCCACCCCGAAAAAGCCGGCCGCGCAGACCGCCCAGAAGCAGTCGAGCGATAACTCGAGCAAGACGGTCGCCAAGGTTGACAAGTCGAACAAATCGACCCCGCCGCCGACCCGCACCTCGCGGTTCCGCCGCGCCCCGACCACGCCGAGTAAGCTGAAGGGGACGATGGTTGCGGAGTTCCCGAAGCGGCTGGTTATCAAATACAAGGCCACCCGGCATCGGGATCCGTTCGCCACCCTCATTAATGATACCAAGACCAACGACAACCCGGTCGAACGCCGGGTACCCAATGTCGAAGGCCTGCGCCTGGTCGGTATCATCGAGGCCGTCGATGGCGCCAACCGAGCCCTCTTCGAGGACAAGGATGGCTACAGCTATATCCTGAAATCGGGCGACAAGGTCCGCAAGGGCTATGTCCTTCGGGTCGAACGCGACCGCGTCTACTTCCAGATCTTCGAGTATGGCTGGAGCCGGACGGTCGCCCTGCAGATCGAAGAATAACAATGCACGTGAAAGGCGGTAGCAATATGCTGTGTCGTTCGTTCAAACAATTGCGTCTGGCGCTCGGACTGGTCGTCCTTGTCATGGCAGTGGCGGCTACGGCGCCGGCCCAGGAAACCCAGGATCCATCACAGCCGATCAAAAACCTCCAGTTCCAGTCGGCCGAGATCCGCTCGGTCCTGACCTTCCTGGCCGACTACGGCGGTGTGAATGTCGTCGTGGCGCCCGAGGTCGAAGGCACCGTCACTATTCAGCTCAGAAACGTCATGTGGCGCGACGCCCTGACCATCATCGGCCGGACCTATGACCTGGCCGTGGTCGACGAAGAGGGCAACTACATCCGCGTGCTTCCCGAGGGAGATTACCGCGAGGAAGTTACCGAGAAGAACAAGCACTCGCTGGAACAACGGCAGCTGGCCGAGCTGGAAACGCGCATTATCAAGATCTCCAACTCGACCTCCGACGATATCGTCTCGGCGGTGAAATCGCTGATGACCGAACGCGGCCGGGCGACCTCCGACCCGCGCTCGAATTCGATCATCATTCAGGAAGTCCCTTCCAATATGGAAAAAGTCCTGAGCTATGTCGAACAGCTCGACCGTCCCTCGGCCCAGATCAAGATTTCCGCGCAGCTGCTCGAGATTTCCTCGCGCGGCCTCGAAGAGATCGGCGTGCGCTGGACCGCCGAAGGCGCCTATATCACCGAGTCCGGCCGATCCTATACCCAGAAGGGTGAGGTCGACGCTGCCCGCGGTACCGACCCGGTCGCCCGTTACTCCGTGACCGCGCTCAACAAAGACTGGTCGGTCGATGCCGTTATCGAGGCGCTGGTCTCGAGCGGTAAGGGCAAGATCATTGCCCACCCCGAGATTACCACGCTCGATAACAAGGAAGCCCGGATCCAGATGGGCCAGAAGGTGCCGATCAAGCAGTTCGACGAGTCCGGCAATATCGTTACCAAGTTCGAGGAAGTCGGTACGATCCTGGCGGTGACGCCGCACATCACGGCCGAGAACCAGATCCTCATGCACCTCAAGCCGGAGCGCTCGACCTACGAGTTCGATCCGAATGGCGTCATCATCAACACGAATAACGCCGAAACCCATGTCATCGTGGCCAACGGCCAGACCGCCGTCATCGGTGGCCTGACCACCCAGGATGAGATTGAAACCATCACCGGCGTGCCGGTGCTGAAAGATATCCCGCTGCTCGGAGCGCTCTTCCGCTACAGCGAAAAGCGCACGGAGAGCCGCGATCTGGTGATCTTCGTCACCCCGACCATAGTCGACAACAAGCTCGCCATGGAAGGGTAACCAACCGGGGGCATCAGAAGCAGACAAACCAGCGTCCCTCGTCGCTCTCTCGACGGGGGACGCCATATCAAGGGGCACACCGTCACTTCCGGCAGCGTGCCAGGACAGACATTAACAAGAGAAACATACAGAACAGTGTGGGAGAGACCATGAATTCCAGAAAACTCGGATCAGTGACCCTGCTGGTCATGCTTGTTACCGTTCTGGCCGCGTTTCTGATCGTCGGCTGCGAGTCGAAGAACAAAGCCGACGACGTACCGTCCGGAATGACGATTACGGTGAGCGCCAGCCCGACCCAGCTGGCCACCGGCAACACAACCGTCGTTGAAGCTACCGTCCGTAACGGCGGCTCGCCGGTCGCCGACCAGGTGGTCACCTTCTCGAGCAGCGGCACCGGCGAGGGCTATTTCTCGCCCGCGACCGACACGACCGATGGCACCGGCGTCGCCGCTGCCGTCTTTACCGCCACCAGCTCCGGTTCCGTGACCGTCAGCGCCGGCATCCTCGGCACCACCGTCTCCTCGACGGTCGGCCTCGACATCCAGTCCCAGAGCCAGGGCGGCAGTGGTAACCTCAACGTAACCGTGACTCCCAGCCTCCTGCTGGCCAACGGCGCCGATACGGCGACCGTGACGATCGCCGTGCGCGATGCCCTGGGGCAGCCGGCCCCGGACGAAACGGTCGTCAAGATCGCGGCCGGTGAGAAGTTTGTGGATATCGATGAGAATGGCTACTGGTCACCCGGTATCGATTCACTCGTTTTTGACGCCAATGCCAACGGCAACTGGGATGGGTTCGGCCTGATTCCGTCTACCGCCCAGACCGCCGGCGGCACCGGCAACGCGACGGTCAACTATGTGTCCGGCAACGACGCCATGACTGTCTATATCAAAGTTACGGTCGATGACAACGGCATCACCGGCACCACCGACGTGCAGGTGCAGTTGACGCCGGATGCCTCGATCGCCTCGATCTATCTCGCGTCAGATTCCATGCAGCTTTCGGTCAAGCAGACCGGCGGTATCGAGACATCGACCCTTCGTGCGGTCGGCTATGATCTCAACGGCAACCCGGTGCCGGAAGGCCTCCCGATCAACTTCGTGATCGTCGATGGTCCCGGTGGCGGGGAACACCTCGGCAGCACCGGCGCCGGCCCCTATCTGGCCGTCACCAACAGCCAGGGTGTCGCCTCCGCGCCGATCAGCTCGGGTACGATTTCCGGAACGGTGCGTATTCGCGCCTATGCCGACACCGTGCTCTCCAACGCCACGCAGATTCTGATCTCGGCCGGCCCGCCGCAGTACATCGTGGTCGGCGCCGAAGAGTGCAACGTTCCATACTGGGATGTTGTTGCCGGCGACAACGAAATCACGGCCGTTGTGAGCGACATCTACCTCAACCCGGTGAATGACTCGACCGTCGTCTATTTCAGTACCGACGAAGGAACCATGAAGTCACACGAGCTCCGGACCATGCAGCATGAAGGTATTGCCACGACCCTGTGGTTCTCCGGGAACAATGTTGCCACGGCCGACGGTCGCGTATGGATTTACGCTGAAACCGCCGGCGGCACCGTGCTCGACTCGTCGATGTTCTTCAACAGCTGGTTCCCGACCACCCTGACCGTCACCGGTGTCCCGGCGAGCATTTATGCCGATGGGAATTCCGAGTACGTGATCTATGTCGAGGGAACCGACCCGAACAACAACCCGGTGGTCGATGGTACCCCGTTTGAAGCCGATGCCAGCTTCATTTCCATCGGTGGCGCCAGTCTCCACAATGGCT
>WJMS01000307.1 GCA_014727815.1 candidate division GN15 bacterium | reverse complement strand
TTTCCTGCGCCCGACGAGGACCTGGTAGTTGGCGGGTTGGTTTCGGGGCTGCTGGTCGGCGCGGTTGAATACACTGCAGACATACATCAGGCGCTGCTGGCGAGCTGGGTCAAAAGGCTGCAGGAGCTGGAGGAATAGCGACGCGCTGCGGTATCGTCAGTTTTCGCGGTGGATGATACGGTTGATTGCTTTGGCGGCGTATTCCGGTTCGACATTCTGCTCGGCGTCATCGCCACCGACAAATATCTCCCCCAGCAGGCGCCCGGTCACATCGTATATCGCGATATCAACCTGTTTGACGATGTCATCCTTGCCCCAGTAGAAGCCTTCCTCGCGCACCGCCGACTCGACATAGCCGCCGGGATAGGTCTCGTTGGTCAGTTCTTCCATCAGCTCGGCGGCCTCGGTTTGCTGGTTGCCGGTGCGGGCCACCCGGGTGCCGTAGAGCTTGACTTCGATCCGTCCGCCCGGCGGGACATTCTCGTAGAATGAGAAGCCGTAGCGGGTGGCCAGTTCATGTTTGACCTCGCCGACGTAGCGCAGGCAGTACTCGGGCAGGGTGTATTTGGTTTTGGTATCGGTGAGGCCCTCGATCGGCACGCCCTGTTCGACCGGGACTTCTTCGCCCTGCCACTCGATACGCCAGTTTTCGATGGTGCGGACGGTACCGTCGATCGAGCCATGCTTGATTGCCGGTTTGCCGCAGGCGAGGAGGCCGGCAAGGGCGACCAGGGCCAGGCAGACCAATATGTGATAGTTTTTCTTCATAGTGCTAATAAGGCTGATTGGGTGAGGCGATGCAAGCGATGACCGATCGAATCTGAACGAATCAGTCCTTGAAGAGGTCATCGAAGCGTTTCTTGCGATCTTCCTTTTCATCGGCCGGGGTGGTCATAACGCCGCCCGGACGCTTGATGACATTGCGCATCTGGAAGAAATCGCAGAAATTCGACTTCTCTTTGTCGACAATGTTGCGCTCGACATTCTCCTTGCACTGGAACCGCCGGGTCGGGTCGAAATGACGGCAGCCGCGGCAGCAGCGAAGATCGGCCAGGCACGAATCGCACTGGTCAGCCCGGGCAACCTTGTTGAGAATGCCGGTCGGTTTGCCGCAGTTCCAGCAAAGAAGTCCATCGGTGGCCATAGCTCAGCTCCTTCGTTGGTCTCCCCTGTTCTACAAATCTATCAGATATTCGTTGTGAGACAAGGAATTTTGGTCTGCGCGGGGCAATCATAAGCGGCCGATGGCATCGCCGGGTCACGATACACTCGCCGGCATCGTGTGACGGCGACGGCAAAATCCTTGACCTGGAGGGCCATCATGTCGTATATTACACTACGATTGGGCATGTCTCCGTCCCGCCTTACCCGCATACATTTGAATCGATTCGATAGAGCCGGCCAACAGGTGTGATCGTTTGTGGCCGGGTGTGTCGCACTGCAATGACTCCCCACCACGACCCGACATCGCCGATGCCTCCCATGAGGGGGCTGTCTACCCTCCAGGGTAGTCGCACGGAGGGGGGATAGGCGGTTCCGGTCATGCGCACCGGAACCGCCGCTTTTGTGATTGGACGGTCAGTTTACTTCTTCTTGAGCAGTGGCCGAATATCGGCCATCGATACCCAGGCGTTGTCGTTCTGCCGGGCCATAAACAGGACCGCTTCGGCGACCTCGGTAACGGTCAGCTTTTTGGCGGCGGAGCTGGATGGTCGCTTTTTGCCGCCGGTTGAGCCGAAGCCGGTTTCGGTCGAGGCCGGCGCCAGGGTGGAGATTTTGATGCGGTCGTTACGGACCTCTCCCCCGACACTGTCGGCGAGGATATTCAGCCCGGCCTTGGAAGCGGCATAGGCAGCGAGACCGGGAACGCCCTGCTTGGCGGCCATCGAGGAGACATTAATAATCTGCCCCCCGCCCTGCTCTTGCATCTTGGGAATGACTTCCTTGAAGCTGAGAAAGATGGATTTGAGATTGGTGTTCATAGTGAGATCGTACTCTTTCTCGGTCATCTCGACTATCGGCTTCATGATGCCAACGCCGGCGTTGTTAATGAAGATATCAACACGGCCGAATTTGCGGTAGGCGGTGTTGACGATTTTGCGCATGCCGGCGGTTTTGGAGACGTCGGCGGGGACAATCGCGACCTGTTTTTTCGGCAGGTCGAGGCGGTCGGCGACTTTTTGCAGGTCGGCTTTTTTGCGCGCGACCAGGACCAGCCGCGGGTTTTCCGAGGCGAGGGTTTCGGCGATGCCGGCGCCGATGCCTTTTGAGGCGCCGGTGATCACGACGACTTTATCGGACAGTGACTGCATGAGACATCCTTCCTTGGTGGTCTTGCGGATGAGTGATATGTTGTGCAACGCGGCGGAGGGGGTGATTGTGCCGCAGTGGTATGGGGTTGGCGGCCATTGCGATACGAGGTTTTGGGTCATGCTGAAAGAAAAATCTGCAACAAACAAGTAAAATAACTTGTTTTCTGAGATACAAGTCCGAATACTTGTATTATGGAAAACAAGGTTGTATCAGACACGGTTATTCTGGGTGATCTGATCGGGTCGGCGCGGGTGAATGACCGTCGGGCTGCCGCGTCGAAGATAAACCGGTCGGTCGAGGCAATGTCGCGACGGTTCCGGCGGGATATGCTAGGGGCAGTAGCCGTACGAGGCATCGACGAGTTGTCGCTGGCCCTGAAGGTTCCCGACCGAAGCTATCTGCTGTGCTCCCTTTTGAACGAAGCAGTCTTTCCGCTGCGGTTTCGTTTCGCGATTGTGCAGGGTGAGATCGATGTCGGGCGTAACAGCGGCGATACTGCGAGCATGGACGGGCCCGCGTTCCACGGTGCGGCCGATCTCATGCCGGCGTTGAAGAAGCGTAATGAGCACTTTGGCTTTTCCCTGGTTTCTCCACTCGATCATTACAATCGGCTTCTTTCACAACTCGGCAGCCTCGCCGGGTTAATCATTGACTCACGCACGGAGCAGCAGAATCTTGTAATCGGGAGGTATCGGCAGCTCGGTCACCAGGCTAAGGTAGCAAAGAAACTGGGAGTGACGCAGCAGGCGGTTTCTCATTCGCTGCGGGCGGCGTCGTGGCGTCACTTGCAACGGACCGAGGAGCTGATCACCGAGATTCTGTCTCAACGGTAACCGGCATTTCAGACACGTGCAGTACGGGAGGAGGCATGGACCTGTTTAGCGACGCCGGCTTGCGGTACGTCGTGATACTGCTGCTCGGGTACATTTTGACATTAAGCCTGAGCGGTCGGGTCGTGCGGCTGTTGATCGGGCGATCAGTCGAACTGGCCCATACCGAGCCGGACACGACGCCACCATCCGAGAATCGTCGGCGCACTATCGGGCTGGGCACGATAATCGGTAAGTGTGAGAATTTCCTGGCGGTCACGCTGATCCTGGCCGATCAGGTCACCGGCCTGGCACTGATTTTTGCGGCCAAGTCGATACTGCGGGCCGAAGACATGAAGAATCATCCACGTGTATTTCTCGGCGGCACGCTGGTGAATTTGTGTTTTTCGATCTTGATGGGCTTTTTGATCAAGGCGGCGCTGGGGCAGTTTGTGTGAGAGTGAGCCTGTGCGGGCAGCGGACGAACATCATCGTCGAGATATTGGGAACGCCGGGTGGCTTCGTCATCGAACCCGCCGATGTCGCTGGATGTCCCAAAAACCGTAAAGATATCTTGTCCCGTATACATGTGTCTTCCGTTGGTTCAATTAGGTACACTGTTTTTCAAGAGTAGAACTGACTGGGTGGCGAAGCAGGTCCCAAAACAAACGGCGGGCCGTGAGGGGCCCGCCGTGATGCCTTCCGATGGCTGCGTGGTGTTATCCACGGTCTTGCTTGTACTTCTCCAGTACTCCGAGCACGTAGTCGATATCGTACGGCGTGTGGTCGGCGGCGACCTGGAAACGAATCGACTGGTCGCCTTTCGGCACCACCGGGTAGTTGAGGCCGGTAGCAAGGACGCCGTTTTCTCGCAGGAACGTCACCATGTCGGTGGTTTTGGCCGTATCACGCACCATCAGCGGGGTCACCGGATGCGGGCTGGGGAAGGTCTCGAAGCCGAGATCGGTCAGCCCCTTCTCGAATTTCTCCGTCATCGCCTTGAGATGTTTCAGCAGCTCGCGGCCTTGGTCGCTGTCGAGCAGGTCGAGGGCGGCGATCGATGCGGCGGCTTCGGAGGGCGTGATCGGGTTGGTGTAGATATAGAATGGGTTTTTCTCGCGGAGATACTGAATGATCTCCTTCTTCGTGACGACATAGCCACCGTTCACTCCCAGCGCCTTGCCGAGAGTGGCGACAAGGATATCGACCGGGCCGGCCTCGGTGTACTCTTCGGTACCCCGACCGGTTTCGCCGAGTGCGCCGACACCGTGGGAGTCGTCGACAATCAGCACGATGTCTTTCGGGAACTTGTCGTTGTACTTCTGCACCAGCGCCTGGATCTTGTCGAGCGGGGCGTAGACACCGCGCATGCTGAAGATGCCGTCGGTGACGACAATCACATGCTCGGCCTTGCCTACCGCTTCCTGCAAGCGCGCTTCGAGTTCGCCCATATCGACATGCTTGTAGATCATCTTGCCTTTCGGCCGGGCGAGTTTCATGGCATTGATGATGCAGTTGTGATTGAGTTCATCGGAGATAATCATCGTCTCCGGCGTGGTGAGGGTGGTAATCACGCCCATCACCGAGGTGTACGCCGCCGAGGTGATCATGCAATCCTCGCGGCCGTGGAACGATGCCAGTCGTTTTTCCAGTTCGACATGCGGATCGAAGGTACCGCTGATAAACCGCACGGCGCCCGGGCCGACGCCGTATCTC
>WJMS01000039.1 GCA_014727815.1 candidate division GN15 bacterium | reverse complement strand
CTACTGCGGTGTCCACACCAACAGCGGTGTCGGCAACAAGTGGTTCTACCTGCTGTCCGATGGCGGTTCACACAACGGTGTATCCGTGACCGGGATCGGCGTGCAGAACGCAATGAGTGTGGCGTACCGCTCCAACGCCTTTTACTGGACCACGAGTACGACCTATCATGAAGCCGCCCTGGCAACGATTTCGGCGGCCAACGATCTCGACGGCAGCGGTGACTGGGCAGTCCAGGTGGCTAATGCCTGGGAAGCGGTGAATGTCGACGTACCGGGCCCGAGCGTGGTTTTTGAGTACCCGGCCGGCGCGCCGTCGCTGCTGCCGCCGGATGAGCAGACGACCTTCCAGGTGTCGGTCAGCGGCGAACTTGGTGGCGCCCCGGTACCGGGCAGCGGCATGCTGCACTACTCGATCGACGGCGCCCCGTATGTGGCGGTGCCGATGACCGAGATCTCCGGCAACCTGTACGAGGGCACGCTTCCGGCCTCAGCCTGTGACAGCCGCCTGCGCTACTACGTTAGCGCCGAAGAAGCAGCCAACGGTGTTTTCTATGATCCGGACACCACCCAGCCGTGGGAGGCGGTCGTCGCGACCGAAGAGACGGTGGAATTTGCGGACAATTTCGAACTCAATCTCGGCTGGACAGTCGCCGGCGATGCCTCGACCGGCCAGTGGGCCCGGGCGGTGCCAAACGGCTCCGGTGACCGCGGCGATCCGCCGACCGATTACGATGGTTCGGGGCAGTGTTACCTGACCGGTCCCGGCGATGGTGACACCGATATCGACGGCGGCACGACGCAGTTGTTCTCGCCGGTCTTTGATCTGAGCGCGGGCGACGGCAAAATCAGCTATGCCCGCTGGTATTCAAACCACACCGGCGCCGATCCGTTTAACGATATGTTCTATGTCTATGTCTCCAACGATGCCGGCGCCAGCTGGACGCTGGTCGAGCAGGTCGGGCCGAGCGAGCAGGCCAATGGCGGCTGGTTCCAGCGGTCATTCTGGGCCAGCGAGTTCGTCACGCCGACCGCCAACATGCAACTTCGCTTCGACGCCTCCGACCTGAACAGCGGCTCGGTGGTGGAAGCGGGTGTCGATGCGGTCTCCGTGTCGGTGTATGAGTGTGACCTGGCGGTACCGTCGATCGTAACCGCTTCGCTGCCCAACTGGACGGCCGGCGGCTACTACGAGCAGCAGCTCCAGTCGACCGGCGGCACCGGAGTCCACACCTGGACCGACCGCGATGGTGACCTGGTCGGGACGGGCCTTACGCTGTCTTCGGACGGCATGCTGTCCGGTACGGTCAGCTCGGCCGGCCAGATCTCGTTTGTCGCGCTGATTACCGATGAAGCATTGGAGACCGATGAGCAGCCGTTCACCTTCACGATCAACCCCGAGATGGTCATTGAAACGACCACGCTGCCCGAATGGACAATGGGCCAGGGCTACAACCAGTCGTTGAGTGTGACCGGTGGCACCGGCGCCAAACAGTGGAGTGACGTGAACGGTGACCTGAGCGGTACCGGCCTGAGCCTTGCCGCCGATGGCACGGTCAGCGGCACGCCGTCGGCGGCCCAGACAATCCTGTTCACGGCAGCGGTCACGGACAACGGCGGCGGCAGCGCGCAGCAGGAAGTGAGCCTGGTGATCAATGAGGTCCCGACGATCGTCACCAATGCTCTCCCGAATGCGGCGCAGGATAACGCCTACTCCTTCCAGCTTGAGGGAACCGGCGGCACCGGTGTGAAGGAATTCGAGGATAGCAACGGCGATCTGGCCGGAACCGGCCTGACGCTGTCGACCGATGGCTTGTTGTCGGGCACGCCGAGCGATACCGGGACAATTACCATGACGGTTCGCTACAGCGACGAAACCGGCAGTGCAACCTTTAAGGGACTGAGTCTGGTGATCGATCCGCCGTACATCTGTGGTGATGTGAACAACGACGGTGACGGCCCGGACCTGGCCGATGTGACGTTCCTCGTCAACTTCCTCTTCCTGGCCGGTCCGGCACCGGTGTATACCGGAAGTGCCGATGTCAATGGTGACGGTGAAGTCGACCTCCCGGATGTCATTTACCTTACCAGTGCGCTGTTCCTCGGCGGCCCCGCCCCGAACTGCGGTGGCTGAACCGACTGACGGCGGTCAAGACTCCTGACACAAACGGCCATCCCGCCCGGCGCGGGGTGGCCGTTTTTTTGTTGGAGCGATACGTGCAACAAGTCATTGATCCGGTTGTTGTCAGGATATGCAGATCGATAGAAAAGGAGGGCGATAGTCAATGGCGCGGGTGCTGATTCTCGGCGCGACCGGATATGTCGGCCGTCGATTGGTGTCGGTATTGCAGGCGCGCGGACATGAAGTCCGCTGCCTGGTACGCGACCGCCGCAAAACGGACGGGCCGCAGTGGGAAGGTGTCGCTGTCGTCGAAGGTGATGTCCTCAAGCCGGAGACACTGCCCCCGGCCATGGCCGATATCGAGGTCGTCTACTACCTGGTGCATTCGATGTCGGCCGGCGAGCGCTCGTTTGCGTCGCTCGACCGGGAAGCAGCCACGAATGCCGGCACGGCGGCGCGCGACGCCGGCGTGCAGCGCCTGATCTATCTCGGCGGGCTCGGTAACAAGGAAGACCAGGAATCGATTCATCTGCAAAGCCGGCACGAAGTCGCCGACGTTCTGCGGGAGTCGGGCGTACCGGTGACGGAATTCCGGGCGGCGGTGGTGGTCGGCGCCGGGAGCACCTCGTTTGAAATGGTCCACCACCTGGTCAACCGTCTGCCGGTGATGATCTGTCCGCGCTGGCTGATGACTCGCACCCAGCCGATCGCCCTGCCCGATGTCCTGCGCTACCTGAGCGATTGTCTCGACAAACCGGAGACGGTTGGCCGAACGATCGATATCGGCGGGCCGGCAGTATTGAACTACCGGGATATGATGCTGACCGTCGCGAAAGTGCTGCAACTTCGGCGGCTGTTGATCCAGGTGCCGGTGCTCACGCCGAAGTTGTCGTCGTACTGGGTCAATTTCGTGACACCGATTCATGCCGAAACAGCCCGGGCGTTGATCGAAGGGCTGCGCTCCGATACGGTGTGCGAGAATGATGATGCCCGGATGATGTTCGATTTCGAGCCGATGGATTACGAAGAAGCGGTGCGACGGGCGCTGAAGAATGTCATGCCGCGCGATGGCCGCACGGTGCAGGTGCTGGAGGAATCGGAACTGGTGCAGGACTACATTGATCCGTCACACTTGCTCACGGACACCCGCACCGTGAGCTGCCGGGTGACGCCGGACCGGTTGTATCAGACGGTGTCGTCAGTCGGCGGTGAGACCGGGTGGTTTTACGCCAACTGGTTGTGGAAGATCCGCGGTGCACTCGATGAACTGCTCGGGGGCGTGGGCATGCGCCGGGGGCGGGTTATCTCGGAGGTCCTGACAAAAGGTGATACGATAGATTTCTGGGCCGTGGAGGAAGCCGAAGAGAATCGGATGTTGCGCCTGCACGCCGAGATGAAAGTCTGGGGGCAGGCATGGCTGGAATTCACGGTTGGCAGCGATGAGCAGGGCAGCCGTCTGACGCAGATCGCGCGTTATTATCCCAAGGGGCTGGGCGGGTTGCTGTACTGGTGGGCCACGTTTCCCGTCCATTTCTTTGTCTTCCGCGGCATGGCGCGCAACCTGTGCCGGGCGGCGGAAGGCGATAGACCCGATCGCTGAAGTCATTATTCCCAAAGCACTTGCCTGCGCCCGCCGCACGCCGTATTTTCTCCGGCAACATATCAGTCACATGGAGGAAGTGTGTTATGCGTCTATTTCTCACGTTGATCATGACCGTGGTCCTGTGCGCAAGTGTGTTGGCTCAGGCGCCGGGGCGGGTCGATCAGATCCTGGAACAGATCGATCCCTGGGTGACGACCGACACGGCGAAGATCATGGAATTCATCGACAGCGCCAATGCAGTCACGACCGAGAAGCTGGAGAGCTCGCCGCACTGGGAATCGACCATGCGCGATTTGTCGTTCCTGCTCGGGATCGACTACATCGGCAGCCCGCAGATCGACAACACCGGGCGGATCTACTTTGTCATGCGGATCACCGGTGAGGCCGAAGCGCTCTTTTATATCGACGAGCCGATGAGCTGGCCGCACCAGTTGACACCAAACAACTGGTCCGAAGAGGGCCTGACGATTTCCGGTTTCAATGTGCATCCATCGGGTGATTTCCTGCTCGTGAGCACGAACAAGCATGGCGACGAGATGCATGATATCTGGCATTTCACGCGTGACGGCAAGTTCAAGCAGCTCCTGGAGAGTCGCTCGACCCGGTATGCGGGTACGATCTTCAACGAGCAGAATCCCGATGAGTTCTGGCTGTATATCGACAACATGCGGGAGATGCACATCGGCAAGTACACCATCTCGACGCAGACCCTGGATACGATCTACTCCGAGGCGGGCGCGTTTTACCCGATCGATGTGCACGACGAGCAGATGGTGTTCGTGCGGTGGATGTCGTTCTCGGAGTCGCAACTGGCCATGCTCGATCTGAGCACCAATGACGTGACCGATCTGACCGACATTACGCTCGTCTGGGGCGCCGGGTTTACCAAGGATGGTCGCCTGGTCGTGCTGACGTCGGCAGAGTCGACTGAAGATGAGTTCATGAAGCTGTGCCTGCTCGACCCGGCCACGCCGAAGGAGTTCTCGGTGCTGTATGATCCGGGAATGGAGACCGATGGCTACATGGTGCTCGAGGAGCAGGGGGTGGTGGTGATGTCGCTGAACAACGACAGCTACTCCCAGCTGGCGGCGATTGATCTCGAGGGCAACCCGGTACAGATTCCCCAGCTCGAAATCGGCGTGCTCGGCGGCCAGAGCGCTTCGGACATGGCGGCCAACGACAGCGGTGATGTCGTGCTGAGTTTCTCCTCGCCGAAGCAGGCGCCGACCGCGTTTACGTTCAGCCTGGGCGACAGCGAAATGCAGCAGATCGGCGAGGTGTCGACGTTCGGCTTTGACTTTTCCAATGTCAACGTCGAGGTGATTCGATATCCGTCCGAGGAGGGCTGGGACATCCCGGCGCTGCTGTACACGCCGAAAGATGTCGCGAAGGATGGCACCAACCCGGCGATTATCAGCTACCACGGCGGTCCGCCGAGCCAGAGCCGCCCGGTCTTCCAGCGCAATATCGCCTTTGCGCTGTCGCAGGGCTTTGTGGTCATGTTCCCGAACGTACGTGGTTCGACCGGTTACGGCCCGGCGTATGAACGCGCGGATAACCTGGAAGGGCGCTGGGGATCACTGGTCGACTGCGAGAAGGCGATCGACTACCTGATCGACCAGGGCTACTCCTCGCCGGAGAAGATTGCCGTGTGGGGTGGTTCCTACGGCGGTTATGTGGTCAACTGGCTGGCCACGCACGCCTCGGAGAAGATTGCGTGTGTGGTGTCGATTGTCGGTGTCTCCGATGTCGATCACACCAACCGCAACAGCTCACAGGTATTTGCGAAAGGCTGGGAGAAGGAGTATGGCCCGGTCGGCAGTGACCTGACGCGCGAACTGTCGCCGATCTTCTATGCTGAGGATGTTGCGGTGCCGATGCTGGTGACGG
>WJMS01000306.1 GCA_014727815.1 candidate division GN15 bacterium | reverse complement strand
GCCGTTGCGATGCTGAATATCTTCAAGGAGAATTCGGTGACCACGGCCAAAGCGAAGGATATGTCGCCGGAGGAGATGGCGGGCAAGTGGGTGATTGGCACCCTGCACGAGAACAACGAGATCACCGAGTTTTGTGATGAATACGATCGGCTCGTGGATCGCGTCAACCAGGGGAGACGGTAACTATGGGTAGCCTGCTTGACAAAATCGCGGTCCCCCAGGACCGCTTTGAGATCCGCCTGTCCGGTTCCGGCGGGCAGGGCATGATCCTGGCCGCCGTCATCCTCTCCGAAGCAATCGGCGGTGACGGCACCAAGAATGTCTCCCAGACGCAGTCGTATGGGCCCGAAGCGCGCGGCGGGGCATCGAAATCCGACGTCGTCGTCTCGGAAAACGACATCTACTATCCCAAGGCGATGACCCTGGACGTGCTGCTGGCGATGACGCAGGAGTCGATGGACTCCTATTTCAAAGACCTGAAAGAAGGCGGCACACTGATTATCGACGAAACGCTGGTGACCGACGTGCCGACCGACGACTACTACGCCCTGCCGTTTACGCGCCTGGCCCGCGAAGAGGCCGGCCACGTCATGGTCGCCAACGTGATCGCACTGGGCGCGATCGCCTCTATCACCGGCGTGGTCGAGAAAGAGAAACTGGTCAACGCCGTATTGGCCCGCGCGCCCCGCGGTACCGAAGACAAAAACCGCAAAGCCGTCGAAATCGGCTTCCGGGAAGCGGAAAAACTCAAGAAGTCATAACAACGAAGGAAACCCGCAGTCCATGAGCAAGACACTGTTGATTATCAAACCGGATGCGACCGAACGCAATCTGATCGGGCATATCATTAATCGCCTCGAACGCTCCCGTTTCACCGTGGCCGATATTCGCATGGTCACACTGACCGAGGAGCAGGCCCGCAAGTTCTATGCGGTGCACGAGGGCAAGCCGTTTCTCAACGACCTGGTCGCATTCATGACCTCCGGTCCGGTCGTGCCGATGCTTCTGGAGAAGGACAACGCCGTCGAGGATCTGCGCACGTTGATCGGCGCCACCGATCCGACCAAAGCGGCCTGCGGGACCATTCGTTTCGAAATCGCCAAAGACATCGAGAAGAACTCGGTGCACGCATCGGACTCCGATGAGAATGCGGCCACGGAGATCGCGTTTTTCTTCGGCCCCGATGCCATATAGGATGTGAATCGACCGGCGGACCGAGCGTCCGCCCGTCACACGCGGTTATATGACCGGGACAGGGAGCAGTGCCGGTCGCTGCAGGAGGGTGCGCCACCGGCTCCCTATATATGGATATATCGCTGGCATATGGGAAGGCTACTCGTATCGTGACAATACCCGACGGAGTCGAGGTTGATACATTCATCTCGCGCGGCATCGATACCATCATCGATCGTGCGACCTTTCTCGAACGCTTTGCCGCGTCCGGCGGCGAGCGTCTGCTCGATGCGCCGTTCCCGCTCATGATCGTCAACGACGGCTACCGTCACACGCCCACCGCCCGTATTCTTGCCTGGCTCAACAGCGCCTATCCGGAACGGTTGGACCGGGCCGATTTTCTTATCGCCACCGGCACCCACCCGGCGCCGACCGAACCGCAGTACCGGGGGATATTCGGGGACCTGTACGACCAACTCAAGTCTCGTATCCTCGTACACGACTGTCGCGACCTGGAATCGATGGAGGTGGTCGGTCGCGACCGCTTCGGCGGTGAGGTTTATCTGAACAAAGCCGTACTCGAGCACGACAACGTCCTGATTATCGGTTCGGTCGAGCCGCACTATTTCGCCGGCTTCACCGGCGGGCGCAAATCGCTCTTCCCGGGAGTAAGCGACCTGGCCACTACCGAACGCAATCACAACCTGGCCAATTCGCTCGATGCCCGGCCGATGCGACTGCGCGGCAACCCGGTCGCCCAGCATTTCGAAGAGTTGATGACCTTCGTGGAGACTCGCGAGTTCTACACGGTGCAGATCGTCATGGACGCCGATCACAATATCCGCGAGGTCTGCTGCGGCTCACTCAACGACGCTTTCGCGAGGGCCTGCGAGGTGGCTGCGCGCATGTACGGCTGCACCGCCGATGACACGTACGATGTTGTCCTGTGCGAGATGCGCCCGCCGCTCGACAAGAATCTGTATCAGCTGCAGAAGGGCCTGGAGAACTGCCGGTCGGCCGTACATGCCGGTGGTGCCGCGATTGTCGTCTCGGCCTGCGAAGAGGGAGTCGGTTCCGAGCATTTCTTCAATCAGGCGCTCACCTGGGACCGCCACAAGAACCGTCCCAAAGACGGCATCCTTCGGTTCGGCTCGCACAAGCTCTCGCGGGTCAATGCCATGACCCGTCGTATCGACGTGCTCCTGCATTCCGAACTGCCCCATCATTCCGTCAAACAAGTATTCTACGAACCAATAGATGATATAACGCACTATCTCGCAGAGAGGAGAGCCTCACATGATCTGGATCGGCTGGCGGTAGTGTATGACGCCGGCCATACGGTTGTGACCGTAAACAAGGATAACTAAACGTCATAAAATGCCACAACATCCGGGAGGAGGCATGAACAAAAAGATCGCTGTTATCGGAGCCGGAAACGTCGGTGCATCCTGCGCCATGTATTTGGCTGAAGCCAACCTGGCCGATGTCGTCCTGGTTGACATTATCGAAGGCACCCCGCAGGGCAAGGGCCTCGACCTGACTCAGGCCGGACCGGTCCGCGGCTACAACGCCAAGATTCTCGGCACCAACGACATGAAGGACATCAAGGGCGCCGACATCGTCATCATGACCGCCGGCCTGCCGCGCAAGCCGGGCATGAGCCGGGAAGACCTGCTCAACAAGAATGCCGATATCATCGGCTCGGTCGCCAAGGAGATCAAGAAACACGCGCCGAAGTCATTCGTGATCGTCGTGTCGAACCCGCTCGACCTGATGACCTATCACATGCGCAACGAAACCGGCTTCGAGGCCAACCGCGTCTTCGGTCAGGCCGGCGTCCTCGACTCGACCCGTCTTCGGGCGTTCGTCGCGATGGAGCTCGATGTCGCCATGACCGACGTCCAGGCGATGGTGCTGGGCGGCCACGGTGACACGATGGTTCCGCTGCCGCGCTATACCACTGTTGCGGGGGTGCCGATCGGTGAGTTGATCCCGAAAGATCGCATCAAAGCGATCTCCGAGCGTACCGCCGGCGGCGGCGGCGAAATCGTCAAGCTGCTCAAGACCGGTTCGGCCTACTACGCGCCGGCGGCCGCCTCGGTCGACATGTGCCGCGCCGTTTTCTGCGACGAGAAGAAAGTCCTGGCCGCCTCGGCCTACCTGACCGGCCAGTACGGCATCAAGGACATCTACATCGGCGTGCCGGTCGTGCTCGGCGCCAACGGTGTGGAACGCATCCTCGAGCTGAAACTGAACAAGAGCGAACTCGGCTCGCTGCAGAAATCAGCCGCCACCTACAAAGAACACCTCAAGATCATGGGCTACTAAGACACCGAGGAGTACTATGGCTGGATACAAACATATCGAAGTGCCGAAGGACGGCAAGCAGATCAAGGTCCGCAACAAGAAGCTTGTCATCCCCGACAACCCGATTATCCCCGTGATCGAGGGTGATGGTATCGGTCGTGATATCATGAAAGCGACCCGCCGTGTGGTCGACGCCGCTGTCGAGAAATCCTACAAGGGCAAGAAGCGTATTGTCTGGATGGATGTCTACGCCGGCGAAAACGCCAACGAACTCTACGGCGAGTGGCTGCCGCAGGAAACCTTCGACACCATCAAGAAGTACGTCGTCGCCCTCAAGGGCCCGCTGACCACACCGGTCGGCGGCGGCTTCCGCTCGTTGAACGTGACGCTGCGCCAGGTGCTCAACCTTTACGCCTGCGTGCGGCCGGTACGCTACTTC
>WJMS01000305.1 GCA_014727815.1 candidate division GN15 bacterium | reverse complement strand
CTCGCTCGAACGCTGCCGCAATGTCGGCAGCCCGGGCCCGTGCAGCACGTTGTCATCAAGCAAAAGGAACCTTTCCGTGACTGTGAGAAATGTGGCGGCCGTGCTGGTCGCATGCCTTCTGTTCGTTTCAGCCGCTCCGGCCCAGGAGATGACGGGTGAGAGTCCGCCCATGCCGCCGATCCCGACCCCATCGTTTGACATGTCGCTGGACCACGCCACCAGCTCCGGCACGATCCGGCTGTTGTGGAGTGTGGATACTCTCGAATCGTTACCGGACAGCCTCCATTTCGAGTTGCAACAAGCGTCCGACTCGCTCTTTCGGAGCGTCAAGACGCGCTACACCGGACCGGACATGGCGACCTATATCTCCGGTCTGAAGGACGGCAAGTACTATTTTCGTGTGCGAACGGTTGACCAGACCGACGCGCAAACGAGTCCCTGGTCGCAGATGATGGAAGTGACGGTCGAGCATCATTCACTCAATCTGGCGCTCACCCTGGCGGGATTGGGCGGCGTGGTGTTCCTGCTCACGGTTGCGGTTGTGGTGTACGGCACCCGCACGACCGAGCGGGCGGCCGAACGCGAAGCAAACAAGTCAGCTTAGGGAAGGAGCCTCGGTGGAATATCAATCGGCAGTACTGTCACCAACGATAGGATGGATTCTTCTGGCCGTGCTCGGTGTCCTCTGGATCGGCCTCGGCGTATACTGGGGACGCAAAGCCAAGGGAATCGAGGGATTCATGCTGGCCGGACGCAATGTCGGGCTGGCGCTCGGCGCCGCTACGGCGATGGCGACCTGGATTACTTCCAACACGACGATGCTCGCCCCGCAGTTTGCCTACGAACTTGGTATCTGGGGTATGATTGCCTATTCGACAGCGTCATTCGGCCTGTTCCTGTTTGCTCCGCTGGCCAAACGAATTCGACGCCTGATGCCATCGGGATACACCAGCGGCGATTTTATCCGCCTGCGTTACGGTAAAGCTGCCTGGATTTTCTTTCTGATGATCTCGATCTTTTACGGTTTTACCTGGCTGATCAGTATGGGCATGGCCGGCGGCATTTTGATGCACGCGCTGGCGGGTATTCCATATGCGATCGGCATGAGTGTGATCCTGTTTGTGTGCGTAGTCTACACGCTGTTTGGTGGGCTTTACGCGGTAATCGGCACCGACTATATCCAGAGTCTGATCATTTTGATCGGTATCGTCATTGTCGGTATCGGTGTGCTCACCCAGGCCAACTTCGAGGCGATTTATACCGACCTGAAAGTCGAGCGGCCGATGTTGATCAACATTCTCCTGCCGGCCTCGATTATGGCCATCTTCAACAACCTGCTGTTCGGGGTCGGGGAGATATTCCACAGCAACGTCTGGTGGAGCCGGGCCTTCGCGATGCGTGAGGGGATCGGCCGCAAAGCATATACACTCGCCGGCTTTTTCTGGCTGCCGGTGCCGATCGCGGCCGGGTTTATTGCCCTGGCTGCCGGCGCGCTCGGGATCAACGTGACCAGCCCCGATATGGTGGGGCCGCTGGTCGCGGCGAATGTTTTGCCGAAGATCGGAGCGATCGTTGTCTTTGCGGTCTTCTTCTGTTCGCTGGCCTCGAGTATCGATTCGCTGTTGGCGGCAACATCGGATTTGATCACCGAAGATATTTACAGAAAACTGATCAACCCCTCGGCCAGCGATGAGATGCTGCGCAAGATGTCGGCCTGGATCATTATCGGGCTCGGCCTGGCAGCATGGCTGGTCTGTTTGCCTCGCGTCGGCACCCTGGCCACGGTCCTGTTCTTCGCCGGACCGATGGTCGGTTCGACAATCTGGCCGATTGCGGCGGGGCTCTTCTGGAAGAAAGCCAACGCGAAAGGTGCCCTGCTGGCCATGATACTGGGTACCGTGCTCGGGCTGATCTCGTATTTCGAGCTCGGCTGGTACACTGCGTCGCTGATCGGCGCGACGGTCTCGATGCTGACCGTCGTAATCAGCACAGCGCTCTTCCCGAGTGATTTTGACTGGAATGATTTGAATGAAGCTCATCCTGAAACGACGGGAGGTCAGGCATGATCTGGTATTTCCCGGAAGGTGTGCTCGATACACTTATTCTCGCAGCCCTGGCCGGTACGGCCGTGGCTTCGATTACCCTGGTTATTCTGTTACTCCGCGACCATAAGAAAGATGAGGTGTGGTGATGGCTACGTCGAAGCAGCCTGACGATACGGAGGCGGTGGTCAACCCGATGGATTCCGAGGGATTGTATCCCGATCCGGAGAAGTTGATCGAAGAAGAGACGATAAACCTCGAGGTCCTGCGCAAGCTGGTCGGGGAGTCACTCATCGAGGTCAACCAGCTCGACCGACCGCTGGTCCTGGAAATCTGCAAGTTTGCCGCCTTACTGGAGGCGACCGAGATAGCTTCGAGCCATCCGCTCGACGGCAAGATTGTCATCACAGCCTTCTTCGAGGCCAGCACGCGCACGCGGCTGTCGTTTGAGAGCGCGGTTCTGCGGCTCGACGGTAAAGTGATCAGTATCCCCGATGCCAAGACGACCGGTGTCGCCAAAGGCGAGTCGCTGGCCGATATCGGCGAGATGCTCAACGCGTACGGTGACCTCGTGGTCATGCGCCACACCCGTCGTGAGTCGGTCGATGAAATCCGCGAGAAGTTGCGTATTCCGTTGGTCAACGCCGGCAACGGCTCCAGTCACCATCCGACCCAGGCGCTGGCGGACTGGTATGCTATTCTGAAGTGGAAGCCGGAACTGAAGCTTGGTGCGAAGTCGGGCAAGAAGCTGCACCTTGGTATTCTCGGCACACCGGGCAGTATGCGCGCGGTGCGGAGTTTCCTGCAGATGTCGCTGCTGTTCAAGGACGTGATAGGAAAAATGTCGATCGTGTCCGAGATGGCCGACCCGCTCGGGGCGGAGATCGATCATGAACTCGAGAACTCGGGGGTGGATTATCACATCACGAACGACATCAACGAAGTCGTTTCCGACCTCGACGTGATCTACATGAACTCGATCGCGTTTCTCGGCGACAGTTACCGCACGCTCGATGCCCGCTATCGGCTGCACAAGGGCAGTGAATTGAAGAAAGACGCGGTTGTCCTGCATCCGCTGGCGCGGCTCGATGAACTGCATCCGAGTCTCGATGACACGCACCACAACCTGTATTTCACGCAGGCGCACGGCGCCGTATTCATCCGGCAGGCCCTGATGATTTCGATCCTGAACCGGTTCGACCGTCTGCCGAAAAATATCCCGGCCAAGTAGTGCCTGCTGACACAAACGACGAAAACACGAACGCTGGAGTATATTCATGTGTGGAGTAGCCGGATTTTTCTCGGCCCCAAAACTGGAGAGTAACGCCTCCGAATCGCTCAAGAGGATGATAGCCGTGTTGACCCATCGCGGCCCCGACGGGTGCGGCTATCATATCGACGAAAAAAACCGCCTGGCCATGGGGCACGGACGTCTGTCGATCATTGACCTGGAGACTGGCGACCAGCCGTTCTTTCGCAAGGAGCCGGAGCTGGTCATCACCGTCAACGGTGAGTTCTACGACTACAAGCGTATCCGGACCGACCTGACGTGCGAAGGCGAGCGCTTTGTCACCAAGTCCGACAGCGAGATCGCGCTGCACCTGTACAAGCGACACGGCCTGGACTTTGTCAATCACCTGCGCGGTGAATTCGGCTTTGCGTTGTTCGACGAAGCCAACGACCGGTTGATCCTGGTCCGCGATCGGTTCGGGATCAAGCCGATGTTCTACCATGTTGCCAACGATATGCTCTACTACGGCTCGGAGGTCAAGGCGATCCTCGAACATCCCAATGTCCCCCGGCGGCTCAACCCGCAGGCAGTGCTGCACCAGTTGATGCATACCATGGTGCCCGGCACGAGCGCCTTCGACGGCATCCACGCGGTCCGACCGGGTCACATGGTGATTATCCAGCGTCACGGCGACAGTCTCGATATCACCGAACGGCGCTACTGGGATATGGACTTCCCGATGAAGGAGGAGCACGAGGATCACCTCACCGCCGAAGAGTATGTCGAGCAGGTGCGCGACAAGCTGATCGAATCGGTATCGCTGCGGCTGGAGGCCGATGTGCCGGTGGGTTGCTATCTCTCCGGCGGCATCGACAGTTGCTCGATGCTCGGGATTGCCTCATCGGTGCAGCAGTCACCGGTGAAAGCGTACACGATCAGTTTCGATAATGACTCATATGACGAAGCGCATATCGCCGAGGAGATGGCCCGGCGGGTCCATGCCGACCAGGAGGTGCTCAACCTGACTGCCGGTGACCTGTATGGGCAGAACTACCTGACGACAGTCTGGCATGCGGAGCGGACTTTCTATAATACGCTTGGTGTCGCCAAGTGGTGCATGAGTCGGCGCGTGCGGGAGTCGGGCTACAAGACAGTGGTAACCGGTGAAGGCGCCGATGAGCTCTTTGGTGGGTATCCTGCCCTCAAGCGGGACATGCTGTTGCACGGTCATGCGGACGGAGACTCCGAGGAGGCTGAATCACATCGGCGCTTGATGGATGAAACCAACAAGCTTTTTAAGGGCGCGATTCTGGCCGAGGAGCAGGTGTCGCATCCGGCGTTTGACAACCTGTGTGGTTTCACGCCGTCATGGATTCAGCCGTGGATGCAGACACTCGAACTGGCCCGGCCGCTCCTGCACGATGATGTTCGCGCGGAGTTGAATGACTACGACCCGATTCAGGCGATTGCCGAGTCGATGGATGCGTCGCAGATTCGGGGCCGCCACCCGCTCGATATCGCCCAGTATACCTGGATCAAGACGATGCTGGAGTGCCAGATTCTCAACTGGGGCGGCGACCGGGTCGATATGGCCAATTCGATGGAATCGCGTCCGGCGTTTCTCGACCACAATGTTGCCGAAGTGGCCCGGAGTATCCCGCCGCACATGCGGATCAACGGGAATACCGAGAAGTGGATCCTGCGCGAGGCGATGAAGCATGTGCTGCCGGAGGTGTTGTACAAGCGTGAGAAGTTTGCCTTTATGGCGCCCCCCGGGCATACCGATCCGGATAAACAGCGCGCGCTCAAGGAACTGCTCGACAATCATATGAACGATGATGAGATCAGGAAGGTCGGGCTGTTTGATCCGAAGCGGCTGCGGACGTTTATGGATGAATACGAGAATGACAGCGACCCGGTCTCACTGGTGCGCAAGGATGCCCTGGTCAACCACCTGCTCTGCCTGCATGTGTTGCACCAGCAGTACATCCAGAAGACGGTCCAGCCGGTTGCAGCGGTAGCGTAGGCTCAGCGACCATCCCAGCCGAAGCGCTGCAGATCAATACTGCCGTCAAGCCGGAACTCCACCCCTTCGTCGCTGAGCAGCGCCTGTTGCAGTTCGTAACCGCGGCCGGGGGACAGGGATATCCGGCCTTTGGCGTTGATCACCCGATGCCACGGCAGCTGCTCGTTTTCGGAGCAACTGTGCAGTACGCGTACGACCTGCCGGGCCGCACGAGGATTACCACACAGTGT
>WJMS01000304.1 GCA_014727815.1 candidate division GN15 bacterium | reverse complement strand
CTTGAGGAGTTTGACAAGGTCCTGCAAGAAGATCCCAACCACCTGATCGCGACATTCAACAAGGGCATCGTCTTTCACAATCTTACGCAGGTTGACTCGGCCAACTACTGGTTCGAACGGGTGCTGGCACTCGATCCCAGTCAGGCCATGGCCGACCGGGCCCGCGAACTGATTCAGTAACCGTGAACGCAGCCATCCTGCCATTTCTGGAACGCTGGGCCCTCGGCGTCTGGGGGATGGTGGTCGATTCGGCGGTTTGGTTCCTGATCGGCCTCATCCTGGCCGGCCTGCTCTGGCATTTCTTCCGAGGTGACACTGTTGCCCGACTGTTGTCCGGTCGATCTCAGCGCGGCGTATGGCGCGCGGCGCTGATCGGTCTGCCGCTGCCGTTGTGTTCCTGTTCGGTCCTGCCGGTGGCGCAGCAGCTTCGATCCTCGGGGGCGTCCAAGGGGAGCCTGGCGGCCTTTCTCATTTCGACCCCGGAGACCGGGGTCGACTCGATCGCGTTGACCTATACGCTGACCGACCCGGTCCTGACCGTTGCCCGTCCGGTCACCGCCTTTGCCACCGCCCTGGCGGCGGGTGGCGCAGAGACATTCTTTCCCGACAAACAAGCAGCCCCGGTCCCCATGAGCACCGAACCGTGTTGTGATAGTGATAACTGCTGTGCGGATCAGCAAACCGGAAACCGCTCCACGGTAATCGGCTCGATCAAGTACGCCTTTACCGATCTTCTCGGTGACCTGGCGCCGTACCTCCTTATCGGTTTTGTCCTGGCCGGACTCGTGGCAGCGCTTTTCGGGGGCGAGCTGACCGACCTGCCTGAGGTCCTTCGGCAGGGCTGGGGCGGCTACCTGGGCGCCATCCTGGCCGGCCTGCCGCTGTATATCTGTGCCAGCTCCTCAACACCGCTGGCGGCCGTGCTGCTGGCCGGTGGCTTTTCGCCGGGAATGGTGCTTGTCTTCATGATGGTGGGCGCGGCTACCAATGTCTCGACAATCACGGTCGTCAACAAGATCATGGGAGCGCCCGCAACCGTGCGCTACCTGACAGCCATCGTGATTGTCTCGGTTGCAGCCGGCCTGCTGACCGATCAGGTATACGGCTGGCTCGAGCTGGTGCCGACTTACACCGCCGGTCAGGCACATGCTGGAGCCGCCTGGTATGACGTCGCTGCCGGCGCAATGCTCGGGCTGCTGATTGTCTACTGGACGGCATACGATCTGCGCAAACGTCTCCGGAGATTCTTCTTGAAGAAACACTGAGTCTGTCCGTTTCTTACCCGTATGGACGCAACCGAATCGCGAAGCGGTCGTCTGCTCGGCGCCCTGCTCGACTTTGCTTTTCCACCGCTCTGTCCGGGCTGTGATCAGTATCTCGACAGCGAAGCGCCGGTCTGTGCGGTCTGTCGGGGGAAGTTCGATCTCTACGACTTTGCCTTTTGCGTGAACTGCCGTCTGCAGGTGGGAATCTGGCCGGAGTGTCCGTCGTGCGGCAACGACCTGCTGCCGCTGTTTGCGCTCGGCAACTATGTCGATCCGCTCAAACAGGTCGTAATTGAGATCAAGTTCCGGGGCATCCTTCGCCCGCTCGACCTGCTGGCGAATTCACTGGTCGAGACATTTGGCGATCGCATTGCCTCGCGGCAAGCCGATTGCCTTACGCCGATCCCGCTGCATCCAACGCGCGAATACGAGCGCGGCTACAACCAGGCGAGCGAGCTGGCCCACGTTCTCTCACACCGCCTCGATCTGCCGGTCGCAGACGACCTGCTTGTTCGCACCGGTAAGCGTCGGCCGCAGCAGATGCTTCCCGCAGCCCGGCGCGCGAAAAACATCCGCGGTGTCTTCGAAGCGCTCGACTACGACAGGGGTGGGCGGCGGATCCTGCTGGTTGATGATGTCGTTACGTCGGGGGAGACGGTTCGCGAGGCCGCTCGCGTGCTGGCGCAACAGGGACATTGTGTTGTCGGCGTGCTGGCAATTGCGCACGGAGTCTGATCCATGGATACGGTAACTGCACGAATCGAGGATTTCCTGCAGCACCTGCAACTGGAGCGGGGCTTGTCGGACAATACCGTTCAGGCCTATCGGACCGACCTGGCGGCAATGCAGCAGTCATGTCGCGTCAAAGATGTCACCGGCTACACGCCATCAGTCATCGCGACCTACTTCACCGGCCTGTCGAAACTGGGGCGGAAACCGGCCACGCTGGCCCGGAAGATCTCCTCGATCAAACATTTCTTCGAATACCTGAAGCAGACCGGGGTTATTCGGGACAATCCGGCCCACGTGTATGCAGCGCCGCGCATTGCCCGGTATCATCCCGACTATCTCTCGCCCGAGGAGATAGAGTCGATCATAAAGGCGGTTGACCCGAAATCGGTCTCAGCAGCCCGGGACCGGGCCGTCATAGAACTGCTCTACGGTTGCGGGCTGCGGCTCTCGGAGTTGATCGACCTGCGCCCCCGGGATATCGAACTGGAAGCGGGCTTCGTCCGGGTCACCGGCAAGGGCAGCAAACAGCGGCTGGTGCCGCTGGGGCGCTTTGCCGGCGATGCCGTAGTCGCCTGTTTGGACAGCCGCCCGCGGGAGGCTGACAGTGACTCTACACCGTTGATTCTCAATCGATTCGGGAAGAAATTCTCCCGCGTCGGGCTGTGGCAGGTGGTCAAGAAG
>WJMS01000303.1 GCA_014727815.1 candidate division GN15 bacterium | reverse complement strand
GGCGGCGTGCCGTCCAGATCATACACATTCCCCGCCACAGAATTGTACAGCAGGTGATCGGATGATGGCGCTACCCGACGAGTCAGGTTTTCCCCCGACCCGGTCGATGTAATCGCAATCCCGCCAAACGCGTACAGCGTGCCCCAGGCGTCAGTCTTGTAATCATCGGCAATCTGCGTGAAGCGATTCCGGATGTACGGTCCGTTCCAGGTCGCGTAGCCGCCGGGGTTGGCATAGAGCGCATCGAGATTCGGCGGCAGCGCGCCCACATCGCCGACATACCCGAAGTCAGTCCGCACACCGTTGTTGTGCAGCCCGGGATTGCCGGCAATCGCCATCGCCAGCGCATCCATCTCCTGTCGCGTTTCCTCGACCCGGGCCGTATCGCTGATCTGCCGCGTCCCCTGCAGGGCGACGGTCACCAGGATGCCGGCAATCACGACTACGATTACCAGCTCGATCAGCGTGAAGCCCGCCGATCCCCGGTTATGTGTACCCCCTGTCACCATCACGGTGTCTCCGGCGACTGCGGCAATACAAATGTCTGCGGAGAGTCATGATTGTTAAACTGTGCCTTGATAAACGCCGCCGAACGCACCGCCCGCGAGACCCGGATCTCATCGGCCCGGCCGCGATAGTACGAATCATTCCAGCCCGCGTTGAGCGCAATACCCAGGTCATGATTGGTGGCGGTTGGATTCAGATTACTGGTGTAGGCATACACCTGATCGGGGTCACCGTCGATATACGTGCGCACGTTGGCGCCGTCGTAAGTGCAGACGACATAGTGCCAGTCATCGAGGAACCAGGTAGCCGGCTGGCCGAAATTGAATTTCCGCCAGGTGTGATCGTAGAAGACGTTGTACGGTGTCCCGCCGTTTCGGATTTCCCACAACGCGTAGTTCGTGCCGCGCTGAAACAGGTTGGCCCGGCCGGTGGCGTCGCGAAGATACATCCAGCCTTCCATCGTGATCTCCGTCCCGGTCACCGTCACTCCCGAGGCCGGGATTCGGATATAGTCGTTGTTGCCGTCGAAATCGAGCGCCCGTCCGATCTGCCCGCTGACCAAATCACTCGAATTCATTCCACCATGCGACGTGCCGTCGTTGCTGCCATCGGTAGCGTCGAGCATCTGCGGCGATGAACAACCGGTGTTGTTATCCATGTGCTGGACCACTACCCAGGTCGAATCCCAGACCAGGTGCGCTCCACCGGGGTCATCCGGCGGCGGCTGGACCTCGCCCGGGCGGTCATACCAGACCCAGATCGAGGTGTTGACGCTGGCCGATACCGAGGGTACCCGCACCCAGATTTCCGCCGAAGCCAGCGCCGGATTGTTGTGCGTCGTGAAATCAACGACTTCGCACGGCAGCGTGTTGGTCCCGTCGATATCCAGGGTAAACCGGATATCGCCGCCGCCGTTGTCGGCGCCGTGGGCGCCGTTCGCGTCGAGCATCTCCTGCGGCAGGTTCCGTTCGGTCAACAAGAGCGGGAAGCCGGTCAGGTCGTCGGGCACGCGTGCCGCAACAATGATCAGTTCGCAGCGACGGCCGAAGCCGGACGGGCTGCCGCCGAAATAGTCGGCCGCGAACTTATACCGACTGGTGCCGTTGTGTCGGGGGAGGACCGTCGCGTAGCGCACCAGCGTATCGACATTGGGGATGAACTCGATTTCCAACCGATGCCGCCCGGCTGGAAGATCGCCAATCGAAAACAGACCGGCCGAATCCGGCTGGGTCGACTCGGTGGTCATCCCCCCGAAACCATCCGGCACCGATATCGCCACGGTAACCGAGTCCATGTAGACCGGCCCCGGTGGCGCCCCACCGGCATCGAGCACCACCCCGTTAAAGGTGTTTTGCAGGTAATCGCTCTGGTGTTCGGCCAATTTCTTTATGATCGAGGAGCCGCTGCCGGTCGAGACAATCGTCATTCCCCCGCTGTACTGGTAGCTGTTGCCCCACTCATCGGTCTTGAAGCCGACCGCATCTTCGGTCAGCCCCGGCGGCAGATAAGGCCCCCGCCACGTGCTATACCCGCCGGGATTCGTCCGCAGGGCGTCGAGACTTGGCGGAAACGCCCCAACATCCCCGACATAGCCGAAATCCGCCCGCATCCCGCCCTGAAGCTCATTTGGGTCGCCCACGATCGCCCGGGCCAGCATCTCCATCTCTCGTTCGGTCTTCACCTCGCGAGTATCGAGTACCACCCCGACCATGGACTGCATCGCAATTGCCGCCAGAATGCCGACAATGACGATCATAACCAGCAGTTCGATCAGGCTGAACCCTGCCGATGCGATATCATTGCGCCGGGTTGCCATCACCACAGCTCCCGGTTCAGGTGAATCTCAGCATAGTAGCCGCGGCCGGGATCGACCGGGACCCGACGGATCAGGGTATCCGCCTCGGGGATATACACGACTTGCAGCCGATGTAAGCCGATCGGGATCGAATCAAACTCGACCAGCCCGTTCGGATCGGGCGACCGAGACCGGGTCGCATACGCCCCGGAACCATCGGGATAGACCAGCACCACCGCCAGCGAGTCGGCGTAGGTGGGACCGGGCGGGACGTTGTCTATATCCGTAACCGCCAGGCTGACCCGATTGTACAGCAGGTCATCGACCGACCGCGCAATCTGCCGCGTGATCGGCGAACCACCTCCCGACGATGCAATCGTGTTGCCACCGGTGTAGGTGTAAACCTGCCCCCAGGCATCACGTTTGAACGTATAGTCGGCAGCCCCGGCAGTCAGTTCGTCCTGCAGGTACGGCCCGGACCAGGTCCCCAGGCCGCCCGGATTGCTGACAAGCGCATCGAGCGATCCCGGCAGCGATCCGACATCGCCCACATACCCATAGTCCACCCGGACCCCGCCCGAGAGTCGGTCGGGATCACCGGCAATGGCGTGGGCGATCCTGTCCAGCTCCGCGACTGTCTCGCGCGTGCGGCTGACATCGCTGCTCGATGACAGCGAACGGACCGCGATCCCGGCGATAATCCCGAGGATCAGCACGACAATAATCACCTCGACCAGCGAGTAGCCCTGTTGGTTGTCACGTATGGAAAACGGCATACCTGTCCCATGCCGGCCCGTTCGGACCGGTTAGACTAGGTATCGGCTGATCGCGCCGGACATTTACCGTAACAGGTTGGGCGGGAACAAAATAAAAAAAGCCGACCGGACAGTGCCGGGTCGGCTCAAAGGACCGCTGACGGGGGCCCTGTATGTCAGAGACTTACGGTCCTAAAACGTATCGTCTTCATCCCACTCGGATGACTTCTCGGGAATCCGGACAACCAGATCCGCGGTCACCTTGCACTGGCAGGCCAGCCGCGAAACATCGGTCAGGTTTTCCGCTTCATCCAGCATGTCCTCCTCGTCCTCGCTCATTTCATTGAGGGTATCGAATCCCTCTTCGACAATGATATGGCAGGTCGAGCAGGCGCAGTTACCACCGCAGTTGTGGTCGATCTTGACGTTGTTATCCAGCGCAGCGTCGAGGATTATCGTCCCTTCCGGGACATCCACCTCAACATCATTCGGCAGAAACGTAATTTTGGGCATGGTAGCCAGAATAAACCTCCACTTCGCGGCCGCGTCAACCCCGCAACCGCCGTCCCTCATCTCTCACTCGTCTTTCGGCGCCCGGTAGACTACGATATTGTCGTGTTCGTTGCCGTAACGCACCGAACGGGCCACCCCGGCCAGTTTGCCGGTCAAATACATGTAGGCCCACGGGGGAATAACGGTCGAATTGCAGCCGCGCACAAGTACCTTGGCGCCGGCATACTGCGACCAGTCTACCGCATTGGCTTGTTCGATAAAGCTGTCTTCGAAAAACGCGCCGTCCGCGAGCAGGTCGGCGGGATCAACTACCGCAAAGGCCATCGTCGGTCAAATCGTTAGCAGGTGAACGACGTGCCGCAGCCGCAGGAGCGCTTGGCGTTGGGGTTGGTGAAACTGAACCCGCCGCCGAGCAGGCCGCCCTTGTAATCGACCGTCGCCCCCTTGATATACGCCAGGGCCTTCATATCGACCCGGACCTCGAGACCGTCAAAATCAAAAACCCGATCGACATCCTGCGGCTCATTGTCAAACTCCATGGCATAGGCCATGCCCGAGCAGCCGCCCGAGGTGACCCCGACCCGGACAAAGAGGTTCGGCTCTTTCTCCTCGTCGCGCAGACGCTTCAGTTCTTCTACCGCGGCCGGCGTGATCGTAATCACCTGTTCGTCGGCCGGTGGGGTGATGTTGCCCGTGTTCGTCTGATCAGCCATCATCTATCTCCTTCGGACTCTAATCGCTTGCACACGCATGGGGTGATTCCCGGTCGGCAAATATAACAGAGATTTTCAATCCGTGTTCACATTTTTTCGAGATTTCGTAAAAAATGGCTAGCACGGGTCCACAAAAAGAGTTGCCGGCCGCAATCGCATCGATTCCCCCAAGGCCAGCGGTGTATTCGAAGAAAAAGTGATCCAGAATGCAATTTTTTTGTAGACTAAGCAGAGCTTTTTTACTATTTTAGCTCCGGAAACATGGAAGCGTGGGTAAACGATTCTGACATAGAACACAGCCAGTGACAACAAGGATGAGAGACCATGCAGCTATCACGTAAAGCCGACTACGCGCTCCGGGCGGTGCGACATATCTCCACCCTGCCCAAGGGCAAACTTGGCTCAATCAACTCGATCGCCGAGGCCGAGTCGATCCCGAGAGAATTTCTCGCGAAAATCCTCAAGGATCTGACCCGCTCCGGTATTCTGGTGTCCTACCAGGGCGTGACCGGCGGCTACCGGCTGTCGCGCATCCCCAAAGAGATTTCGTTTCTCGATGTGATCGAAGCGATCGAGGGGCCGATCCACCTGAACCTCTGCACCGAGGGCCCCAACTGCGGCTGCGACCAATACGGCGGCTGCCAGTTCCGCGAGTTCTGGGAAAACCAGGAAGTGACGGTCAAGAAGGCGCTGTCGAAACACCACTTCGGCAAATACACCCGCCGCGCGCGTCGCTAACCGACCGATACACCAGCAGACGACACCAGGGTCTGATCGGGCCGCGAGCCCGACAGGCCCTTTCTCTTTCCGGTTGTGCCGCGCGGCCCGGCGATATTATATTAGCGGCCTGAAAAACCGCCGTTTGTCGGCTGATACACGGCCCGCAGGCGACCGAAAAAAGCCCCCGGCAGGGCTGAACCGGAATGACCGGCGCACTGTTTAAAAAGATAGAAACAGTCTGGAGTCGGAGGAACCAACTATGGATACACGCTTCGAGAGCAAAGAACACAAAGTCAAAGTCGGCCTCGCCGAGATGCTCAAGGGCGGCGTCATTATGGACGTCACCACCCCCGAGCAGGCCAAGATCGCCGAACAGGCCGGCGCGGCCGCAGTCATGGCGCTGGAACGCGTTCCCTCCGACATCCGGGCCGAAGGCGGCGTGGCCCGCATGGCCGATCTCGATATCATCGAAAACATCAAGCGTGTTGTCACCATCCCCGTCATGGCCAAGTGCCGGATCGGGCATTTCATCGAGGCGCGCGTGCTGGAAACCCTCGAGATTGATTTTATCGACGAGTCCGAAGTTCTCACGCCGGCCGACAACGCCTACCATGTCAACAAGTGGGATTTCAAGGTGCCGTTCGTCTGCGGCTGCCGCACGCTCGGCGAGGCGCTCCGGCGTATAGCCGAAGGCGCCGCCATGATCCGCACCAAGGGCGAGGCGGGGACGGGCGATGTCTCCCAGGCGGTCAAGCACCTGCGCGAAATCAACTCCGCCATGAAGTCACTGACCGTGATAAGCGAGACCGAACTGTATGGCGTCGCCAAAGAGCACCGCGTCTCGATCGAGATCGTGCGCGAAGTCGCCAAAAAGGGCAAGCTGCCGGTACCGAATTTCGCCGCCGGCGGGGTAGCGACACCGGCCGATGCCGCCCTGTGTATGCATCTCGGCGCCGAGGCGGTCTTTGTCGGCTCGGGCATTTTCAAGTCGGACAATCCGGAGAAGTACGGCGCGGCGATTGTCAACGCCACCACCCACTGGCGCGACTACGCCGTGATCGCGGAACACTCGCACGGTCTTGGCGGCGCCATGAAAGGCATCCAGGCCGAATCGATCCCGGCCGAAGAGCAGTTGCAGGTGCGGTAATCATC
>WJMS01000038.1 GCA_014727815.1 candidate division GN15 bacterium | reverse complement strand
GTGATCGACAAGATCAAGGGCGAGGCCTCCGAGGAATTCGAGAAGATGTTCCCGGCCAAGCAGCCCTCGCGGGTAGTCGTCAAGACCACCGACGGCGAGACCTACGAAGCCTATCTGGAGTACCCGAAGGGTGATCCCCGGGAGCCGATGACCGAATCCGATCTCGACGCCAAGTTCAACGCGCTCTCCGATGCGCTCCTCAGCGCCGATCGCCAGGCCGACATGAAAAAGCACATCTTCGGCAGCGAACGGATGTCGGTCCGGGACTTCATGAAGGGTCTGATCGCCTGATCCAACCGGCCGGGATCATTTCCGGATCCCGTCTGTTGCAGTGGAGACTATGGCTAAGAAGGACAAACCAAAACGAGTGAAACCCCTTCTGTTGAAGGGGTTTCGTGATTATCCGCCGGCCGAGCAGCTGGCCCGTGAACGCATGCTCGCCAACCTGCGTGCGACATTCGAGTTGATGGGTTTCCTGCCTCTGCAGACTGCCTCGCTCGAGTTCGCCGAAACTCTGCTTGGCGGTCACTACACCAGCGATAACCTCGCGGAGTTGTTTGGTTTCAAGGGGCCCGACGACGTCGAGATGGCCCTGCGCTACGAGTTCACGGTCTCGCTGGCGCGCTATGTCGCGGCGCAGCCGCAGCTGCCGACACCATTCCGGCGCTACCAGTATGGCAATGTCTGGCGGGTCGACAAACCCGGCCCGGGACGATTCCGCGAGTTCATGCAGTTTGATATCGATATCGTCGGCACGAGCAACCTGCTGGCCGATGCCGAGATTATCGCTGCGATGGTACAGACATTCGAGCGGCTCGGGATCGAGCGCTTTGTAGTTCGATACTCCAACCGCAAGATCCTCAACGGACTGATCGAATGGGCCGAGATCGAGCCGGAGCGCGGCACCGATGTCATGCGGGTGATTGACAAGCTCGATAAACAGGGCAAGGAAGCGGTCCTGCTGGAACTGGGCAAGGGCCGCACCGACAGCTCCGGCGACAAGATTCCCGGACTGGAGCTGCCGAGGGAGAAGATCACGCGGCTTGAGGCGTTTCTTGATATCGCCGAGCACCAGAATGGCGACCCGCTCGACCGGGTCCACAAGCTGCTGGGCGATACCGACGCTTCCGACGAGGGCATCGATGAGCTTCGCACGATCCAGGGCCATCTCGAGGCGATGGGGATCGACCGCAAGAAGACTGAAATCGATCTTACGGTCGTCCGTGGCCTCGGCTACTATACCGGTCCGGTCTTTGAGACGACGCTGCTCGACCTGCCTGAGTACGGTTCCGTTTTCTCCGGCGGACGGTACGACAACCTGGTCGAGCGTTTTACCAGTCAGTCACTGCCCGCAGTGGGTTCATCCGTGGGAGTCGATCGATTGCTCGCGGCTCTTCTCGAACTGAAAGCACTCTCGCTGCAACAGGCGACCGCCCGGGTATTGGTTACGGTTATGGATCGAGAGCGGTTGCCTGACTACCTGAAGATCCTGGCCGAACTTCGCGAAGCCGGCATTCCTGCGGAGATCTTTGCCGGGGACACCAGGAACTTGACCAAGCAGGTGAAGTACGGCGATCGCATCGGTATTCCATTCGCCGTTATTGCCGGCTCGGACGAGTTCGAAAAGAACCAGGTAACAGTCAAAAACATGGCGGCGGGGGCCGAGGTTGCCTCGGATGTGTCTGACCGCGAGCAGTGGCTCAAGGCGGAAGGTTTTCAGGAGACGATCGACCGCGACAATCTGATTCCCTTCCTGAAAGAAAAACTAGCGCAGCAGTAGAGCAGACATGGCTAAGGCGAAAGCAACACCCTCGGCGTTCGAAGTGTACGCCCATGAGTACGACTGGATGACCAACGCCGCTCAGCGCGAGAACTACCATCGCAACGAGGTGGCGGCGATTATCGATCGGACCCAACCCGAGCGCGTGCTCGATGCCGGCTGTGCTACTGGTTTAACTACGAAGCTGTTTGCCGAGCGCGGGATCGAAGCGGTCGGGCTGGATCGCTCGGAGCGTATGCTCGAAGTTGCCCGTGAGAAGTTTGCCGGCAGCGAACTGCCGGTGAGTTTCCTGGGCGGCGAGTTTGAGCGGCTGCCACGCAAGTTGGACGGATCATTTGACCTGGTGGTCTGTCTTGCCAATTCGATAACCGGCGTTTCGACCAAGACCGGCCTGCTGAACAGCCTGCGCAGCTTCCGTCGGGTGCTCCGACCGGGCGGCAGGTTGGTGCTGCAGATGCTCAACTATCTGGCGGTGCAGGATGGCTCCCTGATGCCGATTCGGGCGACCGAGAATGAAGGTATCGTCTACGCCCGTTATTCCCAGCGCCGCGGCAGGAAGCTGGCCGTGCACCTGGTGCGAATAGACCTCAACCAGGATCCACCGACCAACGAACCGTTCGTGCATGAGTTCGACAACTTTACGCCCGACGAAGTCATCCGGGCGAGCAGGCGTGCCGGATTCAAAGATATCCGCCGCTTTGCCGATTTGTATTTCAAAGAACGTTTCAAGAAGGCATCGCGCAATCTGGTGCTGGTCGCGAAGGCATAGCGCCGTCAACGGACAGGAAAAATCAGCCGTCATGAACCGTATCTGCCGTCACAACATCGCCATCATCGTTGCCGTCGTATCGTTGGTAGTGCTCTCCGTAGCAATCCCGGCAGCGGCACAGCGGGTCGTACCGCCGGTGGAAAAGGTGACCGACTTTCGCCCGATCGGCAGCCTGCGCATGTGGACCTTCACGTACTACGCCAAAGACATGGGGCGGCTCTTCTCGACTGTCACGGGTGAACGTGAAGTCGCCGGCAACGATTGCCTCGTCATTGAACGCCGGCTGAGTATCAGCTACGAACTGATGGGCTCCGACCGCGAGATTGCTGCGACAGGGGAGAGCTTCATCTCTCCCGAGGGATATTACCGCGGGGACAACCTGACGATTGTCAACGACAGCCTGACCGAACGGCTGGTCATGGAATGGTCCGATGACACGCTGAGCGGGTTCTTCACGAGAATGGGCAGCAAGGTCGAACGCGAGGTGCCACTGCCTGACAACCGCTTTGGCTGGGATCCCAATTTCGTCGATCAGGTAGAGATCATCCTTGCGAGACATCGATTGGCCGTGGGGGAGACGATCACGGACACGATCTACCAGCCGCAGGCAATGGCCACGGCGTTTGTGCGTGGTTCGATCAACGACTTCCAGTACAAACAGCTCTACAAAGGTAAGTTCGATTCCGTCTTTGTTGTGCATTTGGACAGTCCGGTCGAAGCCGACTGTTTTGTCACGCCGGACCACCGGCTGGTCCGGTTCGACTTCGTCCCTCAGCGGATTAGGGTCTATCAGGATCTGGTGACGCAGACCGACGCCATCAAAGAACAGGCCGGCAGACGCGACTGGAGTTTCAATCCGTCCCAGCTGCCGCACTGGATACTGTTTCTCATTGTGGGCGGTCTCGGCGTATTGTTCTGGCTTCGCGGGCGACCATCGATCAAGCCGCTGGCGATCGCAATCGCCACAGGTATAGTCATTTTCTTCGTGACCCTGATTACCCAGGTTCCGCTGCAAACCTGGCTCGCCGAGAGTTTCCTTGAGCCCGGGGTTGATGGTCGGCAGTGGTCATTTTTGGGCGCTGTCTGGCCGGCCCTGGCGGGCGGAGTGATTCAAGAGGTTCTCAAGCTAGCCGGCGTGATTCTGCTCACCAGGTTGTTACGTCCTACCCGCGAGAGCTGGCCTGTGTTGGGCGCAGCCCTGGCCGCGGCCTTTGGTTTTTTTGAAGCGGCCTATCGACTCGGATACTTCAGCGCCGAACTACTCTCCTGGCAGGTCCTGGAAAACGCCTTCTGGATATTGTTCCATGCGACGAGTGGTATGCTCTATGGCATCGCCCTGCAGCGGGCCGGAAGTCGATTTACCCTCACAATCGTAGGCATGGTTCTGCTGAATACCGTCCTCCGATATGTGCCGATTTTCGCACAACGTCAGGCGCTTGATGTCGGCTTGCTGAACCTGTTGACGGCCCTGGTCATCCTTATCTTTGTCGTAGCGATACTGCTCTGGTCGCGCGGCCAACACCGTAGTAACCCGGGTGCTGCCCCACGGCCCGGTGTAAAACGTTGACATCGCTACCAACGCCACCTATTATTGCTCGACCGAACGAATGCAACCTGCGTGAATCGGGAATGTGGGAGAGATAAACGGCGATAATGGCTCACGACTCTGTCTACGCCGGAATCGACATCGGCGCCACCAATATCAAATACGGACTGGTTGACGGCGAGGGAAAGGTGCTGTTTCGCGAACAGCGTCCGACTGTCGCCGAAAAGGGCGCGGATGCCCTGATGCATCTGGTCACAAACATCGCCGAACGGTTGCTGTTGTTTGCGGCCGAGGACGAGTTCGATGTTCGCTGGCTCGGCGTGGGCACACCGGGCGCGGTTGATATCCGAACCGGCACGGTGATCGGCCCAAGCCCCAATATCGCCGGCTGGCAGGGCATGGAGATCGGATCGATCCTCGCCGACCGAATCAACATGCCGGTCTGGGTTGACAACGATGTCAATGTCATGGCCCTGGCCGAATCCCGATTTGGCGCTGCGGTCGGGTTCGAATCGGTTGTTTGTGCAGCGATTGGTACCGGGGTCGGGGGCGGGATCATGCTCAATGGTAAGGTCTGGCGGGGGGCGTCATTTGCGGCCGGAGAGCTTGGCCATATGTCGATCAATTTCGATGGCCCGGGTTGTCACGAAGAGATGCGCGGGTGTATCGAATCCTATTGCTGCTCGCAGGCTATTCTGTCTCGCGCCCGGGCCCGGCTCGAACACGGCCTTACCCCGGTGTTCGAGGAAGTCTTGCAGGGATCATTGGACAATCTGAATATCAAGAAGCTCTTCTCCGCCGCGCGCAAGGGGGATGAGACGGCTGCGGAGATTATCGCGGAGACCGCCGACTACCTGGCCATCGGCCTGGCCGGTATTGTGAACCTTCTCAACCCGCAGATCGTAATAATAGGTGGTGGTATTGCCGATGGTGGGGCGGGCTTCGTGGAAGCCGTCTCCGCCGGGATCCGCAAACGAGCGTTCGAAAGCGCCACCCGGGATCTTCGCGTGTCGAAAGCTACACTGGGTAACGATGCCGGTTTTATCGGGGCGGCGATTCTGGGCGAGACAGCCCATTAGGAAGGAAAGTGCATGTCCGAGGAAAAGCAACGCGGGCCGCTGACGTTTGAAATCAGCAAGTGGTATGGCTACGTCCTGGCCGCCATGTATATTCTGTACGGCGGCGTGCAGATCATCCTCGGTTTCCTCGACCACAGCTATGACAAGTGGCAGAGCTGGTTGATCTTCCTTCTCATTGGTGTCATCATCGTCACCATTGCTACCGGCTACGGGGATCAGCGCAAGTGGGGCTGGGCAGGTATGGTCGGGATGACCGGGTTGATCATCCTGATGGCCGCGATCAACCTCTCCGAAGCGATGAACTGGGTGCTGCTGATTTTGTCGATGGCGGCGATGGTGCTTCTGTTTGCGCCACCAACTCGCGCGTATATTGACGGCCACCGCTGACGCTCCTGTTCGTCCGGGAGTAACTACCGCAGGCGCCGCGGCACGAATTCTCTCCACACTCTGACTGCCTCCATCTTCTCCTTGAGTTGAGCTGCGTTAGACCTCTAACCCCGAGAGACGTGTAATGGCTCGCCCCGGCGCTGGAGTAGTATGGACTTCTCAATTGTCCGAGGATTTGAAGAACGATGATCGGCTGCGGTTCGGGATACCCTATTCTCTGGCCGTGCGTCGGCTGATTTGTCGAGCGGGCCAGGGCGGATCGAGTCATAAGACAGGTTGAGTGGAGGAGCATCCGGATAGAATCCGGCCGCGTTTGCGGGAGAGCGAGTTACTGGCGTGGGTAGGTGTTTTTTCGGTTGACTTCGGGCGAAAACGGTCTAAATTTCCGGGACTAAAAACGACGTATCTGGTTGGCGCCCTAGCTCAGTTGGTAGAGCAACGGACTGAAAATCCGTGTGTCCCCAGTTCGATTCTGGGGGGCGCCACTTTTTATTGACTCCCGCAATTCATTGCCTCTCATGGGTATCGGCCCGAATCGGGGCTGAGCCACCTGCTCCTTCTTCCCTCGATAGAGAGGTCAAGATGGCGTAGTTTGGGTCAATTGTAGTGTCTATACGCTAGCGCAATTACGCTAGAAAGACGCCAGATGGGAGGCGGTATGGTACTATCTGACCACCGATCGTCGCTCAGCGGCCGCCTGTGGGCGTTTCTGAGGTAGCAGGGTCCTGTATGGAGCGTACCTTGATTTTCCTGTAAAACGACGTATATTCCAGAAAGAACACAATACCTTCGTACGTATAAATTCGTGGTGATAGGTTGCCGAAAGGTAGGATATGAGCGCCGACAAAACCAAACACGAGGCCAAGGAACCCCTGGACAAATCAAAGACACAGTCCAACCAGTCTTACTATTTGAACCCAGAGGTCAAGAACCATGAGTTTGCGTCTTTCGTAAGAAGCACGACGACACCACATGGCGTCATACTAGGTTTTGGCAAGTGGGATGTTGAACATGAGAAATTCGCGCTCTTTCAAGAGATCCTACTGCCGTACGACGTGGCGGACTCGCTCCAAGGGATACTAGATCGTCAGATTGCCCAGCTTATCGACAGTGGCAAGATTGAACGGATAGAGAAAGGGGAGGACAAATCATGACTGAAGCTGCTTTCGTCCCCAGTGAGAAGAAT
>WJMS01000302.1 GCA_014727815.1 candidate division GN15 bacterium | reverse complement strand
CGACTGATTGAACGTGAAGGTCAGCTTCTCGTCATCGGAACCGATTATCAGATCCAGATCACCGGCATACTGCCCGCGCAGGATCTCCTCGGCCAGCGGATCTTCCAGGTATTTCTGGACGGCCCGCTTGAGCGGCCGGGCACCGTAGGCCGGGTCGAAGCCTTTTTCGACCAGGAACTCCTTGGCATCCTCGGTCAGCTTGAAGCTGATGCCCTTCTCGGCGAGCTGCTTGGCGACATCGACCACGAGGATCTCGATGATCTCCTTGATGTGCTCGCGCTCCAGCGAGTGGAACACGATCACCTCGTCGATGCGGTTGAGCATTTCCGGATTGAAGGCCTTTTTCAGTTCCTCCCGCACCTTCTTGCTCATCGTGTCGAACGTCAACTCAGCCTCGGCGGCGTCAAAGCCGACCGTCTTGTCGTCGCGCAGCCGCTTGGTGCCGATATTGGAGGTCATAATCACCACGGTGTTCTTGAAATCCACTTTGCGGCCGAAGCTGTCGGTCAACTGACCATCATCCATCAGCTGCAGCAGGATATTGAACACATCGGGGTGCGCCTTTTCGATTTCGTCGAGCAGCACGACCGAGTACGGCTTGCGCCGGACTTTCTCGGTGAGCTGACCGCCCTCTTCGTAGCCGACATAGCCGGGCGGGGCGCCGATCAGCCGTGACACCGCGAACTTTTCCATGTACTCGGACATGTCGATACGGATCAGCGACTCGACATCGTCAAACAGGAACTCCGCGAGGCAGCGGGCCAGTTCGGTTTTACCGACCCCGGTCGGGCCGAGGAAGACAAAGCTGCCGATCGGCCGGCGGGGGTCGCCGAGCCCGGCGCGGGCGCGGCGGATCGCCTTGGCGATCGTGCCGATAGCTTCATCCTGACCGACGATCTGCTTGCGCAGTTCGTCTTCCATACGAAGCAGGCGCTGCGATTCGGCCTCTTCGAGGCGGAACAGCGGGATACCCGTGATCTTGGCGAGCACCGTCGCGACCTCATCGGCCGTGAGGGTGATCTTCTCTTTCTCGCGGGCTTCCTCCCATTCACGCTGGAGGTCGGCCAGTTTTTCTTTCTCGGCCTTTATTTCATCGCGAAGCTGAGCGGCGGTTTCAAACGCCTGGTTTTTGACCGCCTGCTCTTTCTTGTTTTGCAGTTCGGTAATGCTGGCTTCGATCTCGGAGAATTCCTCCGGACGGGTGAAGGTCGAGAGATGGGCTCGCGACCCGGCCTCGTCGATAAGATCGATCGCTTTGTCCGGCTGGAACTTGCCGGAGATATAGCGGTTTGACAGCCGCACCGCCGTCTCGATCGCCTCGTCGGCGATGGTCAACTGGTGGTGCTCCTCGTATTTGGGCCGGAGGCCCTTGAGGATGGCAATGGTGTCGGCCTCGGACGGGGGTTCGACCATGACGGTCTGGAAGCGACGCTCCAGGGCGCCATCCTTCTCGATGTACTTGCGGTACTCGTTGAGGGTGGTGGCGCCGATGCAGCGAAGCTCGCCGCGGGAGAGAGCCGGCTTGAAGATATTGGACGCATCGAGCGAGCCCTCGGCGCCGCCGGCGCCGACGATCGTGTGGAGCTCGTCGATGAAGATAATCACATCGGTCGAGTTGGTGATTTCGGTCATCACCGCCTTGAGGCGTTCCTCGAACTGACCGCGATACTTGGTTCCCGCCACCAGCGACGCCATGTCGAGGGTGACCACGCGCTTGTTTTCGAGTGTCTGCGGCACGTTGCCTTCGACAATGCGCTGGGCGAGACCTTCGGCGATGGCCGTCTTGCCGACCCCCGGCTCACCAATCAGGACCGGGTTGTTTTTCTTGCGCCGGGAGAGCACCTGGCAGACTCGCTCGATTTCGTACTCGCGGCCGATAATCGGGTCGAGTTTGCTGCGACGGGCCAGTTCGGTCAGGTCGCGACCGAAATGATCCAGCGCCGGCGTTTTCGACTTCTTGCGCTTTTTCTTAAATGACGACGGCTTGCCGTTATTAATATTCTTGAGCTCTTCGTAGGCTTCTTTGTAATCTATCTCGTAGGTGGACAGCACCTGGGCTGCGACACCTTCTTCGTCTTTCAAAAGCGCCAGCAGAATATGCTCGGTATCGATATCCTTGGACTTGAGGGCGCGGGCTTCCTGGCCGGACACTTCCAGAGTCTTCTTGGCACGGGCGGTCAGCGGCAGCTGGCCCATAGTCATCGTGCCGCCGGACGGCTGCACGACTTCCTCGATCGCACCACGAAGGTCGTCCATGTCGAGGCCGAGGTTGGCCATGATATCGACCGCTCGTCCCTCACCAAGTCGGATCAGCCCTAACAGGAGATGCTCGGTACCGATGTAGTCGTGCCTCAAGCGGGAGGCCTCATCGCGCGCATACTCAATCGCCTTGCGGGCCGACTCGGTAAACATCTCATTCATTACTGATCATCCTTCCTCTGTATGTGTACCCACATTCGCACATGACAGCGTCTGCACAGATTAAACGCCGGGCTAGGCGTTGATGTTCCGTAGTTTGTCCCTTACCATTTGCGCGCGAACGAAGTCGCGTCGGTTGTTGTCCATCTGCTGTCCATAATACTTCTGTAGATGGGCCGGCTGGGACAACAACAATATCTCATTGATCAAACCAATATCAATTTCGTCCAGTATTTTCATCGCACAGCCGAGTCGGATCGCCGAGAGCAGGTTCATCACTTCGTCCGAGGTCAGCACACGGGCGTTTTTGAGAATGCCGTAGGCCCGCCAGATCTTATCCTCGATCATATCCCCGGCTTCATCCACCAGCCGCTGCCGTGCGGCCGCTTCTTCTT
>WJMS01000301.1 GCA_014727815.1 candidate division GN15 bacterium | reverse complement strand
TTTCTATATTGGCCGAAATTCGACTCACAACACAGAGGTGGACCGATGAAGATATTGGCGATTGCGTTGCAGAAGGAAGGGAAGATCCTGTCGGCCTCGTACGAGGTCCTGGAGGCCGCCAAATCGCTTGGCGGAGAACTACATACGGCGGTGCTCGGGGAAGCTGCGGAAGAGCTTGCCGCCGAGGTCGCCAAACGCGGCGGCGGCAAAGTGCTCGCAGTCGCCAATCCGGCCCTCAAACAGTTCCAGGATGAAATCTACGCCAAAGTCATCTCGGCCCTCCATGACAAGTACACCTTCGATCTGATACTCGCCCCGGCCACCACCTACGGCAAGGCCCTGATGAGTCGCCTGGCCGGCGCCAACGGCGGCCGGATGGCCTCCGATGTTACCGGCCTTAAGGCCGAAGGCGATTCGGTCGAAATCACCCGTCCGACCTACGGTGGCAATGTGCTTGCCAGCGTGCACCCGAACGGCGGCCCGTTTTTCGTCTCGGTCCGTCCGAAGATTTTCAACGAATCGACCGAGGGCGATGGGGAAGTGGTGACCGAGTCGGTTGATGCCTCGGCGTTTGAAGGTCGCGCGGTTGTCAAAGACGTCAAAGTCGAAGCGGCCGCGACCCAGAACCTGGCGGAAGCCGATGTTATCGTATCGGCCGGTCGTGGTATCAAGGGACCGGAGAATGTTAACGTGGTGCAGGAGCTGGCCGAGGCGGTCGGCGGCGCTTTTGGCGCCTCGCGTGCTATCGTCGATGCCGGCTGGGTCGAGTACAAGCATCAGGTCGGGCAGACCGGTCGGACGGTCAACCCGAAGCTGTATATCGCCTGCGGTATCTCCGGCGCCATTCAGCACCTGGTCGGCATGCAGACGTCGAAAACGATCGTGGCGATCAACAAAGACAAGGATGCCCCGATCTTCAATATCGCCTCCTATGGTATTGTCGGTGATCTATTCGAGGTCGTCCCGGCCCTGACCAAGAAGTTCAAGGAAGAACTGAGCAAGTAAGCCGGTTTACGAAGCAAAGCAGAAGGCCCGTCGGTCGTTCGATCGACGGGCCTTTTGTCGTTTACGTGTGACTACTACTTGGTAAAGGTGCTGGTCGAGTCAAAGACCTCAATGGTTTCGAAGGCCGTGTCGGGCACATTGCAGTCGTTGTCGACGACCAGGAAGACGTCGTACGTACCGGCCGTATCATAGGCATGCGTCGAAATGATCCCCGCCCCATTGTTGCCGTCACCGAAGTCCCAGAAATAGGTATTGGCATTTGTCGAGTTGGTGGCCGTAAAGGTCACCGTTGATACCGATGAGTCGGTCTGCGTCGCAAGCAATGCCGCCTCAGCCAGACTCTCCACAAAGAGGATCTGCGAGAGCGTGTCGCTGGTGACCAGTCCCTCGGTGTAGACCCGGTTCCAGATTGACTTCAGCCCGCCCGTCTCGAAGCCGGGGAAGGTGACCGGGCTGAGTGACCCCCGGGCGGTGTCGTTGCCGGTGCCGATCCAGAGAATACTGTCCACCGTGCCGCCGCTGATAGTGAAGTCGATGGTAATCGACTCCTGACCGCACACCGTATCCTGGGTCGTCCCGCCATTGACGGTCCACTCCACCAGGGCGCAACTGCGCACATCGATGGCATCCGGCAGCACCACGGTTGAATCGCCGCAGTCACTCGACACCGTCAGCGAAACCGAGTAGAGGCCCGGTTGACTGAAGGTGAAGTCGGGATTGGACCGGTAGGTCGAGTCGATGAACGATGAATCGGCAGTATAGAACATCCACTTGTAATCGGTAATGCCGCCGTAGGATTCGTTGATGAACTCGATTTTGGTCCCGGCACACACCGGAACACCGCCGCCGCCGCCGATCTGGAAGACCGGCACCGGGTTGGCCACCAGGATATAGCGCGTCTTGGTTTCCGAGTCGGTCCGGTCCAGGGTATCGGTCACCAGCAGCGACACCGAGTAGAAGCCCGGTTCCTCGAATATGAAGGTCGGGTTGGTGTCGCGGGAGGAGTCGACAATCGAGTCGGCAAAGCGAATCGTCCATTGCCATTGGTCCACCGGACCGTTGGCTTCCTCGGTGAAGCGGACCGTGCAGGGCGCGCAGCCCTCGCGTTTATTGGCGTTAAATTCAGCCTCGGGATAATCATAGACGATCGTGGTGGTACTCTCGGTGACCAGTTCGTCGCAGCCCGGTCCGGCGAAGACCAGTCCGATCGTGACGACGGCCAGGAAGGCAAACAAGAGCTTACGGTGCATTATGCGGATCCTGTACTGATGGTAAATCTCGGTCCTATATACGTCTGTCGGCGAGCAGTGTCAATGCCGGAGTTGTCGCCGTGTCGGCCGCCTCAGGTTGTACACCGGGGTTCGCGGTCGGTTCGCGAGAAAGATCGCAAATCCTTGTATCACGGGCATTTTGCCGGAACCGGCCGAATCCGGCGCGGGTATAACCAATAGCATCGGAGTCAATCCCAAAGAACTTGCCACGAGGGAGTCTATTCGCTATTATCCCCACTGTTATCGATGTATGAACGAACCTAAGCTACTTGACGTCCATTGAATTAGCAGTGATGAACAACGCCGTGCGCTCGCCTGACGACGAGGTACGGGTTTTTTGTGGGAGCCTGATTTGAAAATCCTTCGTGCGCTCGCGCTCGTCCTCCTGGGCACCTCCCTGGCGCTGGCCGACGCGCCGATCACCTTCGAGCTGGACACCCCGCGACAGGCCGGATCGGCCGCTCTCGCCGACCCCGATACCGGCCTGGTCACCAACTCCGCCATCGATATCATCGAACACAATGCCGGGGTCTGGCTGGGAACGGGCAAAGGGGTGATGTTCAGCTATGATAACGGCCAGACCTGGCTTCGCTACGATGCCTCCAACGGCCTGGTCAGCTCCAACCTCTCGGCCATTTTCTCCGCGCCGGACGGCCGGCTCTGGATTGGCAGTAATCATGACGAGGAGATTAGTGGCCAGCTCTTTTCGTTGTCCGACGGCGTCTCCTACACCGATGACAACGGTGACACCTGGGTCCAGATCGATTTCAGCCCCGGTGGTCAGGATATCGAGTTCGTGACCGGTGGCAATCGCCAGGTGTTTGACATCACCGGCTTAAATGATCCCGAGCTGGGCGGCGACTGGCTCTTTTTCTCGGCCTTCGCCGGCGGCCTGCTGGCCTCGCAGGACGGCGGCGACAACTGGCGCCGGATTTTCCCGACCAGCGCCGACTCGACCCAGTTCTATATCCCCGGCGTGCAGCCATCGCTGCGCAATCGCTATTTCTCGTGTGTTGCCGACACCGCCCACCAGGACTCGGTCTTCATGTGGGCCGGTACCGCCGCGGGCGTCTTTCAGTATGTCTGGGTGAAGCCTGAAGATAAGTTTTACAGCCGCTCGGTCCAGGCGGTCGCGTTCTGCGACACCTGTACGGTGGATTCCGAGCGCAGCCTGTTTATCGGCGGCAACAACGGCCTGACCCGTGGGCAGTTCACCGGCGGTCCGTTCGACACGCGTTTTGAAAGCGATGGCCTTCCCGATGCGTTTATCACGGCGCTGGGCTATTTCTGGGGACGGCTGCTGATCGGCGGGCTCGATCTCGGCTCGCTGGATCCGTCGCTGGCCTACTCCGACGACCACGGCGAGACCTTTACCGATATCACGCCGTCATTTCTTACCGGCGTCAGCGACAGTATCAGCTCGTTTGTCGGTATCGATGACCGCGTGTACATGACCGCCGGCACTGCCGGACTGTGGGTCTCCTCGGATACCGGCCTGACCTGGGCACGGATTCTGGTCGACTCGGCCAATCCCGGCTCGGCCCTGAACGCGGTCAATGCGCTCGAGAGTATCGGCGACACCCTCCGGATCGGCACCGACTCGGGGTATGCCTCGGTTGAACTTGATGCTTCCGGCGCCTTTGTTGCGCCGCCGTTCATTAACGCCGATACGGCGGACTTCGGAGAGACGCTGCGGCGCTCCCGGCGCGTTGTTGGGATACGCACCCAGCAGATCGGGGATACGTCGTACATCTGGGCGATCTGTCTGCCGGCAACCGCGCAGGGAACCGCGGTGACCCTGCAGTCGGAAGATGGCGGCGCCAACTGGCTGGGTCGGCTGGTCGACACGGTTATGACCGACCTCGAAGTGGTCAATGACACGGTCTATGCGGTCGGCTGGGAAGGGATCTTCTTCAACACCGACGGTCAGCTCACCAATATCACGCCGGGGTCGATCACCGCCAGTGGGACGTCACTGGCCGGAGATTCGATTCTCACCCTGGCTGTCCGTGACAGTCAGTTGGTCTTTGGCACCAACACCGGTATGGCCATCTCCACCGAACCCGACAGCCTGCGTACCTATGCAATCTACCGGGCCAATTTCGATACATTGCGCGCTGATCTCGCGATCAATTACAACTCGACCAACACGATCATTGTCGATACCGGTGGTGTCCGGGTCGGTATTACCGGTGATTTCATCCCGGCGATGGACGTGCAGTACCGCAATGGCGCGCCACCGCGCATCTGGGCTTCCGGCCGACCGGTCTCAGGGGGCGGCAACGGGATAGCAGTCGGACGGTTCGAGGAGACCGAGCTGGTCGATACGCTCGGCAATGTTCTCGACACGACCGTCAGCCTGCGCTGGCGCGGCGTCAATCTGCAACACTTCGCGTGGAACTACGCCTTCGACGATGAAGTCGTGTTCGCGGCGACCGATGCCGGTCTGCTCATGAAAGACATGGCCGCACCCGACAGCCTGGAAGCCACCTGGGATACGATCCAGTTTATCACCGAAGAGAACGTCTTCGTCGAACCCGGCACGCCGGTCTATTCAGTCGCGGTGATCGACAACTACCTCTGGGCGGGGACCGATGATGGCACGGTCCGTCTTGACCTGTTTGATTTTACCGACCAGCAGCGCTTCCACTATCGCGATCTCGAGGCGCCGCCCTCCGAGGTCTACGCTTTTCCGACCCCGTTCCGACCGGGGCGCGGGGAGGAGGTGGATTTCCACTTTACGGTCGAGCAGGACGCGACCGTTACACTCGATATCTTTGATTTCGCCATGAACCATGTCGCTACGCCGATCGACAATGTCTTCTTCCCGGCCGACACCTACCACGGCGGTGGTTCGAGCGGCGCCCAGGGGATCACCTGGGATGGCTACAACGATGACGGCGACCTGGTGGCCGTGGGCGTCTACTATTTCAAAGTGACCTATTCGACCGGCGAGGTTCGCTGGGGCAAGCTGGCCGTGATTCCATAGGAGAACGACATGAAGCGAGTACTTATAGCAGTTATTCTGACAGCCGTCGTTCTTCCCACCGGGCTGTACGCCGGCGATGGTAATGGCGGCTACGGCGGCGCGTTTTATCAAATCCCGGCGGGCGCCCGTCCGACCGCGATGGGCGGGGCGTATCGCTCGGTCTCCAACGATGGCGCCGCGCCGCTGTTCAATCCGGCCGGTCTGGCCCTGCTGGACCGGACGTTGATTTCGTCGTCATACCGCGCCATGGAACTCGACCGGCAGCTCGGCTATGTCACCGCCGTCTTCCCGGTGCAGGGGCAGACGGCGATCGGTGGGCACTGGTTGTATGCCGGGTCGGGTGATGTTCGCGCGCGCGACTCCGATGGTTTCGATTTGGGTCGCGACTTTTCGCTCAACAGCCACCAGTTCTCGATCGTGTTTGCCAAGCGATTCGAGCGGTATCTTGCGGTTGGCGCCAACCTGAGCTATCTCTACGCGACTTTCCCGGAGGTCAGCGCCAGCGGGGTCGGCTTCGATTTCGGCGGTATCCTCTTTATCGATGAACTCTTCGATCGCGAGCGCCGCGAGACGATGTTGATCCGGGATATCCGAGTCGGCCTGACGGTCAAGCATATCAATAAGGAGTTCTCCTGGAACAGTGAGCCGTACAACGCCCGCTACGCCGGCAGTGCGGTCGGGTTCGAGCAGGTCGATGCTGTCCCGATCGAAGTTGCCCTGGCCGGCTCGGCGCGGTTTTTCGACCGCAAACTGCTTACCGCCGTTGACTTGCTCAAAAACGAGAAGCAGTCGCCGGTGGTGCAT
>WJMS01000300.1 GCA_014727815.1 candidate division GN15 bacterium | reverse complement strand
GTTACAGATGCTGTACCCGTCGACCTGCGGCATCATGATATCCAGCAGGACGAGATCCGGCTTGAACTGACGGATGGTCTCGATTGCGTTTTGCGGAGAATTCTCCACACTCACCGCATAGCCGGACTCGGTCAGGAAGGTTTCGACGATTTCGGTAATCTCCGGTTCATCGTCAACCACCAGAATCCGTGCCTGCTGCGTTGCAACGTTATCTGACATGCCGGGTCCTCAATAGCTAAATGCGGGACAATCCCTTGTCTTCTATGTTTTTTATCGGCCCGAAGGCTCAAGTACTTGAGAAAACGCCGCCTCAGCCGCCAATCGACATCAGCGTCACCGAAACCAGCTCCTTGAGCTGCTTTGGCGAAAACGGCTTGCGAATGAACGCCAGCCCGCCGGTCGAAAACGACCGCCCACCATCCTCCGACGGCGGTTTGCCGGTCAGGTAAATAATCGGTGTATTCTGAAACTGCGGCTGATCTTTAAGTTGACGGGTAACGTCATACCCTGTCATGTCGGGCATACTGATGTCCACGAAGATCAGGTCCGGCCTGATCTCGTGTGCCTGCGCCAGCCCCTCGGCGCCACTATTAGCGGTGTGACAGATATGACCGTCCGATTCGAGGACGGTTGATACCAGTCGGGTCATCATCGGGTCGTCATCGATAACCAGAACTGATGCGATTCGCTTGGTCCCTGCCCACTCCATGAGAAATCCCCCGGCGATGGCGCAATGATCGGCGTTGCCTGTCTTATCCGTAAGTATCGGAGGCCGGGGCCGAAAGTTTATGTACGGCAACGGACATCCTGCACCCCGGCGCCGTCTTTGTTGGGGTTTTACATTGCAAACGACCGCCGCTTTTTCTATTGTTTTCAGATGGAGAAGACAGCGTCAGAGATTCGCTATATCGCCAAAAACCGGCGCGCACGGCGGGATTACAGCATCAGCGCGACTTTCGAAGCCGGTATCGAGCTGCGCGGCAGCGAGGTCAAATCGCTTCGGGAGGGCAAGGTGAACCTGGCCGATGCCTACGCGACCGTCGAGGCGGGCGAGGTGGTGCTCAAGAACCTGCACATCTCGAAATACAAGATGGCAGCCCATGAGGAACTCGACCCGACCCGCCCCCGGCGGCTGCTGCTGCATCGCCGGGAAATCCGCAAGCTGACCGGCCAGATTCAGCAGCGGGGCATGACGCTGATTCCGCTCGCCCTCTACTTCAAGGGGCAGCTCGTAAAAGTTGAACTGGGCCTGGCGACGGGACGTAGAAAATACGACAAGCGCGAGGCGATCGCCAAAGCCGAAGCCGAACGGCGCATGAAACAGGCACTCAAAAGGGACACGGAATAGATGGGTCGATTGCTACGGACAGGACTACCGGCAGCATTGCTGATGGTCTGCCTTCTCGGGACCGGGCCGGTCGCCGCCAAAGATGTCAAGGTGGCGATTTCCGGCGGCTACGAAGAAATCGAGGCGCACGAAAACAACGATGTCATGTACGTCTCGCTCTCGGAACTGGCGGAGATTCTCGGCGGAACCCTCGACTGGGAAATGATCGGTCATCGCGTCGTCTACGAGCAGACCGACCAGCGCTTCACCATGATAATCGGCGCGCCGTATTTCCGCCTGGCCGACTCCCTGTTCAACCTGACCTACCCGATCGATTTCCGCGACGGCAAAGTCTTCGTGCCCGCGCAGACATTCATCCCGTTTCTTGATCGGGTGGTCACGCAGAAAATCACCTGGAATCCGGACAACGAGACGATCCGGGTCGACTCCGACTATTTTACGGTCACCGACATGGGGGTCAGTCCCAAGGCCAACGGTATCCTGATCGAAATCTTCCTGACCCGGGCGCTCAACTACGAACTGTTTGTCACCGAGGGCAACTGGGTCAATGTTTCGATTCGCGATGCCCGCCTCAACCGGGCCCGGATCGAATCGCGACGCAACAGCCGCGTCATGTACACGCTCAAGACGCACCAGGTCGACAACACCGGCCAGGTGTCGTTCCGCCTGCGGCGATCGATCGGCACCCTGACCCACAAGCTGGTGTTCAACCCGCCACGAATTCAGATTTCGATCGCCGACAGTGATTTCCAGCTCGACACGACACCCAAACCGGTGGTCGGGCCGGATGAGAAGATCGATGTGATCGTGATCGATCCCGGTCACGGTGGCCGGGACTACGGTGCCGTCGGTCAATCCGGCACCAAGGAGAAAGATGTCGTCCTCGACATTTCCCGGGAGCTGGCCAAGAAGATTCGCAAGGACAAGCAGTTCAAAGTCATCCTGACACGTGACCGTGATGAGTACGTATCGCTCGACAAACGGGCCAAGATCGCCAACGATGCCGGCGCCGACCTGTTTATCTCGATCCACGCCAATGCCTCGCCCAAACGACATGTGCGCGGCTGGAATGTCTTCTTCCTCGCCCCGGCCAAGAACGACTCGGCCCGCGCCGTCGAGCAGTTCGAAAACTCCTTTTTCCTGCGCGAACTGGCCGAGGCCGAAAACCAGGATCAAGACACCGAGACCTTCACCCCCGGGATCGATCCGGTCAGCGATATTCTCAATCAGATGATTATGACCGAGTTCCAGGTCGAATCGCACGATCTGGCGATGATGGTCGACCGGGAGTTCCGTCGCCGCCTCAAACATCCCGCGCGCGGTGTCGACCAGGCCGGCTTCTTCGTGCTGAACAAGGTCTTTACACCCTCGGTGCTGGTCGAATCGGCCTTCATCTCGAACAAGACCGAGGAGAAGATGCTTCGCCGGTCGGACTTTCAGCGCGATGTCGCCGAGAGTATTTACCAGGCAATCAAACGCTTCAAAGCCAAGTACGAACTGGCTTCGAAGAACTAACGGACGGACGCAGGCATGGACGCACCGATAGGAATTTTCGACAGCGGCGTCGGCGGACTGACCGTCGCCCGCGAAGTCTTCAAGATGTTGCCGAACGAGGATGTGGTCTATTTTGGCGATGTCGGCCGGACCCCGTACGGCCCCCGCTCCAAGGACATCATCACCAAGTTCACCGTTCAGGATGTCGCCTTCCTGCTCGAGCAGAAAGTCAAGTTCATCGTCTGCGCCTGCAACACGGCCTCGTCGGTGGCGCTCGATCAGATCGAAGGCAACTACGATATCGAGATGGTCGGGGTGATCCATCCCGGCGCCGAGGCCGCGGTGGACCACTCGAAAAACGGGCGAATCGGCGTGATCGGCACCAACGCCACGATCAGTTCCAACGCCTACGCCCGGTCGATCCATGCGATCAATCCCGAACTGAAAGTCTTCTCACTGGCCTGTCCCCTCTTTGTGCCGCTGGCCGAGGAAGGCTATATCAAGAAGGCGACCTACCTGATCGCGCAGGATTACTTGCAGACGATGCATGACGTCGAAATCGACACGCTCATTCTCGGCTGCACGCACTACCCGCTGCTCAAGGATGTGATCGCCGATGTTATGGGCGACAAAGTAACGCTTATCGACAGCGGCGAGGAAACCGCCAAGGTGGTCTATCGCGCCCTGACCGAGAGGGGTCTGCTGCACTCGAACTCCTCGCAGTCCCCCGGCCCCGAAGGTGAAAAAAAATTCTACGTGTCCGACGTGCCGGAGAAGTTTACGCAGGTGGCCAGCCGCTTCCTGGGCTGGAACATCGAGAAAGTAACCCGGATAGACATCGGGCAGTACTGAGTCGAATCACTCTTCACAATCATATACAGACACAATATGCAACTCGTACTCGCAACAAATAACAAAGACAAGATCCGGGAGATCAAGGAAGTACTCGAGGATCTCCCCGTCACGATTTACACCCGCGATGATTTCACCGATTTCCCCGATCCCGAGGAGAACGGTCGCACTCTCGAGGAAAACGCCATCATCAAGGCCCGTGCGATCCGCGAGTTCTGCGACATGCCGGCGCTGGCCGATGATTCCGGGCTCGAAGTCGATGCACTCGATGGCGCCCCCGGGGTCTACTCCTCCCGCTTTGCCGGCGAGGGCTGCACGTACGATGACAACAACCGCAAGCTTCTGTACGAACTCAAAGGCGTGCCGGAAAAAAAACGCACGGCACGCTTCCGATGCGTGATTGCGATCGCCTGGGCCGATGGCTCGGTGGAGACGGTTGAGGGCCGCGCCGACGGCCTGATCGCCGAGCAGACCGCCGGCCGACAGGGCTTCGGCTATGACCCGGTCTTCTACTATCCCCCATCGAAGAAACGCTTTTCGGAGATGACGCTCGACGAAAAAAACGAGGTCAGCCACCGCGGCCTGGCGCTGGAGAAAGCCCGCGAGCTGCTGCTCGAACGCCTCAACGAGAACCTCCCCGACGACATGTACGAGATGTAACGACCCGCAAACGAACCCCGGCGCGTTTGAAGATAAACGTACCCTACCTCGTTCCGCCAGAGTTCCGTCAATCTCGTAGGGCAGAACCCGAGGCCAGCGGCCGACGCGGTTCTGCCATCGAACCCGGGCAGGTCAGCTCGCCCTTCGACTTCGCCCGGCATGACGGTGCAGGGACGTGAGAGTAACCGGCGTGAAAATGAGAGCACATACAATACGTGCCGCCAGGCGATCCCGCCTGACGGCACATTGAAACGTCGATTACGTGATTCGAACTACATCCGGCCGGCAACCGCCTCCGCAACCTCCAGCGAGGTATTGGTGCCGCCCATGTCATAGGTCAGGATCTTGCCTTCCTTGATGACATCAGCCATGGCGCCGTCGAGCGCGCTGCCCAGCTCGGTCTCGCCGAGCCAGTCAAACATCAGCTTCACCGACAACAGCATCGCCATCGGATTCACCTTGTACTGCCCGGCATACTTCGGCGCGGAACCGTGAGTAGGCTCGAACACGGCGTAGTTGTCGCCGATATTGCCCGAGGCCGCAAAGCCGAGGCCGCCGACCAGCTGCGCGCAGAGATCGGAGACGATATCGCCGAACATGTTCGAGGTCACCAGCACCCCGTAGTCGAGCGGGTTTTTGATCAGCCACATGCACATGGCATCGATATTCGTCTCCCACAGCTCGATATCGGGATACTTCTTGGCCACCTCGCGGGCGGTCCGGACCATCAGGCCCGAGGTCTCCCGCACCACGTTCGGCTTCTCGACCACCGTCACCGACTTGTAGCCGTGCTTCTTGGCGTACTCGAACGCATCGGTGATGATGTTCGTGCAGCCGGTCTTGGTGTTGACGCGTAGTGACACCGCGATCTCATCGCCGGGCGTCTTGTCGAATCGGGCCATCTTCTTGTGGTGCTTCCTGACCACGTCGCGGACTTCATCCGGCAGCGGATGGAACTCGATACCGACATAGAGGTCCTCGGTGTTCTCGCGGAACACGACCAGGTCGATCCCATCCTTGTAGTTGAGCGGGTTGCCCTCGTAGCCCTTGCACGGGCGAAGGTTGGTGCGCAGGTTGAACTCCTGGCGGAGCCGGACGATCGGCGAGGCATAGACATGCCCCTTGCCCTGCAGCTCCGGGATCAACGCCGACTCGCACTCCTCTTTGGGCAGCGAGGTAATCGCGCCGAACAGGGCACAGTCGGTGTTTTTCAGGATGTCCAGCGTGCGATCGGGAAGCGGATTGGCCTCCGTCTTCCAGAACTCCCAGCCGATATCGGCAGGCACGTACTCAGCATCGAACTTCGCTTTGTCCAGAACGATTCTTGCCGCGTCCATGACGTCGTTGCCGACGCCGTCACCCGGCATCCAGGCGATCTTGTACTTAGCCATCTGTCCAGTGTCTCTCCTTTGCGTTGATTGAGTTGCGTATGCTTATAGTGTTACAGTCAGGTTGAAAATGTGGGAGGTGCCGAAGTCGTTCGAATAGGGCACGAATCCGTAGTCGAACGAGAAGTTGCGTTGCCGAATGCTCGCCCCGGCCGTGACGTTCTTCGAGTCGTAGCCGGACATGTAGCC
>WJMS01000299.1 GCA_014727815.1 candidate division GN15 bacterium | reverse complement strand
TATTCCCAACCTGCCCTGGATTGTGGTGCCGGTGCTGATTTTTGTGGCACGGATTATCGATGTTTCAATCGGGACAATCAGGATAATCCTTGTCGCCCGCGATCTGCGCGCCACCGCCAGTGTGCTCGGTTTCTTTGAGATCCTGATCTGGCTCGCCGCAATCAGCCAGATCATGCAGAACCTGACCAGCTGGGAAAACTATATTGCTTACGCGGCAGGTTTTGCGGCCGGGACCTGGGTTGGCATGACGATCGAACGGCGGCTGGCGATCGGCACCCTGCTGGTCCGGGTGATCGTGCCAAAGCAGGCCGATGATTTGATCGAGCGGCTGATCCTGCAGGGGCACCAGGTGACCCACGTGCCGGCCGAGGGTGGCTTCGGACCGGTGACGGTGCTCTTCACGATCGTCAAGCGGGCTGAGCTGAGCAAGGTGGTGACAACCATCAAGAAGTTCAACCCGAGTGCGTTTTATACGATCGAGGATGTCCGGGCGGCCCGCGCCGATACGATCACGCCGGGGAAGCAGAAGGGCTGGCGCCGGCGAATCCTCGGCCCGTTCCAGTGGTTTCGGAAGGGGAAGTAGGGGGACAGGTCGGCTGTCAGGCTAAAACAACGCAATGCCCATGGCTCGGGTTGCGCTGTAGGTCAGGACCGTACAGACCCCGACGACTACCAGTCCGGCCAGCACGCCCCAGGCAATGCGCTCGAATGAAAAGAGCCGACCGCTGTTGCGCCGCTCGATCCAGTCGAGCAATCGCCTGATTGGTTCGAACCGCTGCAGCACTTCGATAACACCTTCACCAACGGCATAAATCAGCGGCATGACCAGGCTCCACAGTACACGTTGGGGCGGCGACTCGGGCCGAAGGCCGGAGATGTAGAGCAGCACCAGGCCGACAAAAAACCAGATCAACAGACCGACCACAAACGAGCCCGCCCGGTCGAGCCGGCGATTGATCCGTCGGGGCGATAGATTTGGATTGGGAGTCTGCATGATGAAGATATCGGCCACGAACGCGCCGGAAGTTACAGTAACTTTGCTGGAAAGATGACGGGGAGTTCAGGCCTGCAGGCGCAGCAACTCAAGCTGCGACAGGGCTGCGGTGACGGCGTACTCCACCCGAAGCATCCACTTCCCGAGCGTAAATGACTCGAAACCCGCCCGGTGCATCAGGTCGAGCTCAAACGGCACCCAGCCGCCCTCCGGTCCGACCGCGATGGCGATACGATAGGCGTCGGTGGTGGGGTAGCTGTGGAGGCCCCGGTCGGTGTCCGGATCGGCGAGCAGTTTCAGCAGGTGGCCGTTGCCCGCGCGTTCGATCGTCGGCCAGGTGTCTTCGAAAAAGACCTTAAACCGATCATGTACCGCGACTTTCGGCAGCTGCGTCCGTTTGCCCTGGCTGAGCCCTTCGATCAGGTGCGGGCGGTACTGCTCGGCCTCCAGCAGCTTCGATTCAAAAAAGCTCTTCTCGACCCGGTTGGCGCGGATCAGGTGCAGGGCGTGGACTCCCATCATGGCTGAGACAAAGAGCACCTTGCGAAGAATCTGCGGGCGGGGCAGCGCGCAGACAAGGGTGATCTCAGGGATGGGGTGACCCTCGAGCCAGAGTCGTTCACATTCGAGAACAACCTCGCTGTCATCGATCTTCTGAATGAACGCGCGGCCGTGCGGACCGTTGAGCAGACCGACCTGCAGGTGGTCCTCGAAACCGAGCTTGAGAATCTTGCGGATATGCTCGGCGCGGTGGTCGGTCAGGCGGTAGCGACCCTCGCCGATCTCATCATCCTCAGTCAGGATTATCAGGTTCATGACTTCATTCGAATCGTTCTTCGCCGAGTCTGGCTTCATGCAGACGGGTGTAGACCGGGCCCTTCGGTGTCAGTTCCGACTTAAACAAGACGAGGCGATCGCAGGTGAGCGGGAGGACTTTGAAGCGATAGTCCCGGACGGTATCACACAATTCACGAAGGCCGTCGGGACGTTTCACCCGGGCCAGGGTCAGGTGCGGCTTGAATTTCTTGTTGTCCGGTTCAAAGCCGAGGGCCTGGACGCCTTTTTCGATATCTTCAGCCAGTGCGGTCAGTGGCTCAACCGACTCATCGCGGGCCAGTCCGGCCCAGAAGACACGCGGTCGTTTGAGATTGGGAAAGGCGCCGAGGCGATCGATGGTCGTTTCAATCGCAGCGTACTTGGCAGCGGCGCGGTCGAGCACGGCTTTCAGTTCGGGAATGAGCTGCTCGTCAGTGTCGCCGAGAAAACGCACCGTCAGGTGGCAGTTGCGAGGGTCGACATACTTGACGGCGCCACCGGACTTCTTTAAGTCGGTCATGATACCTCCCAGGGCTCGTTCCATCGGCTCGCCCAGCGGCAGGGCGATAAAGAGGCGGTGACGTTTTGGTCGGTCCGGGCTCATTGGATATCCAGAATCTCCCGGCGAAGCAATTCCATGGCGGCGTAGACGGAACGTTCTCGAATGACCGATCGCTGGCCGCCGAGTTTAAACAGCCGCGCCCGCTTGTTGTGGGCCGAGGCGATGCCGACCCAGACGGTGCCGACCGGTTTTTCCTCGGTGCCGCCATCGGGTCCGGCGATACCGGTGATGGCGATAGCGAAGTCGGACTCGAACCGTTCCCGGCAGCCGGCGGCCATGGCGATGGCGCACTCTTCGGAGACCGCGCCATGCTGCTCGATCACCTCGAGCGGGACGTTCAACTCGCTCATCTTCACGTTGTTGGTGTAGGCCTGGATGCCGCCGAGGAAGTAAGCCGATGATCCCGGCACCGAGGTCAGCACGGCGCCGAGCAGGCCACCGGTGCATGATTCGGCAACGGCGAGGGTGCGGTCGTTGTCCTTGAGCAGTTGACCGAGGATCGCCTCGAGGGTGTCGTCGTCGTAGCCGTAGATGTACTTGCCCGCCACCGATTCAAGATAGCGCATGAGGTTACGGACCTTGGTCTCGGTCTCTTCCTTGCTCTCGCCGCCGGCGATCACGCGAAGGTCGACCCCGCGGTAGCCCGGCAGATAGGCCAGGCGGACGCCCGGCTCGAGTTTCAGGCCGCCGACAAGCATCTCGGCCAGACGGGATTCGACAATGCCGGTGGTGCGAAGTTTGCGGACTGCGATGACTTCGCGGTTGCTCATCCCCTGCAGATACGGGATAACATCGTCATCGAGAATCTGCGCCATCTCAAACGGCACGCCCGGCAGGGCGACAAAGACCTTGCCCTGTTCGGCAATACAGATGCCGACTGCCGAGCCGTTTTTGTTGGGGAAAAAGGTCGCTCCCTGCGGCAGCAGCGCCTGGTTCTGGTTGATGGCCGGCATGTCGATACCGCGTTTGGCATAGCGGGCGCGGATATCCTCGAGCAGGTCTTCGTGGAAGATCAGGTTGCGTTTGAAGACTTTGACAACCGAGCGCTTGGTGATATCATCATCGGTCGGGCCGAGGCCACCGGTGGTGATGACAACATCGACTCGCTTGAGAGCCAACCGGAAAGCCTCTTCCATGTCTTCGGCATTGTCACCGACCGAGGTTCGGTAGCGGACTATGAAGCCGCTGTCGACCAGCCGGGTGGCGATATAGGCGGCGTTGGTGTCGACCGTGTGGCCGGTGATGACCTCGTCGCCGATCGTAATAATCTCAACTTCCATGATGCTCTCTATAGTGAAGTAGTTCTTCTCCTATCATGCTCGTACATCGAAATGCTACAGCCATTCGATAAGTTGAATCACGAGGTGGCTGGCGATACACGCCTGTACCCCGGCGGCGACATCGTCCATCGTCACCCCCCAGCCGCCGGGCAGGGATTCGAGCCGACGGGCCGGCCAGAGCTTGACCACATCAAAGAAACGAAAGGCGACGAAGGCCACAAGCATATGTTGCCATGTCACCGGAATATACAGGGCGGTCACAAACCAGCCGGCCCACTCGTCGATGACGATCTTCTTGGAGTCGTGGCCGAAGATGCCTTCGGCTTCGCCGGCGGCCCAGATCGAGATGGCGATCGAGACTATCACCGCGCCGATCGCGATCGGCAGGTTGTCGCGGATCAGAAAGTAGGTTATCAAGGCGGGCGGGATGGTGCCGAATGTGCCCGAGGTCAGGGGGGCATAGCCGGAGTAGAGACCGGTGGCGACTGCCGTGACGACCGTGTGGCGCATGCTCTTGCTCATTTCAGGGCGGTCCTGATCATGTACCAGTATTTGACCGCGTAATCGATCCCGGTCCAGACCGTCCAGACGGCGGTGACCCAGAGCAGGATATTGAAATAGTAGCGATAGTCGAACTCGAGCAGCGACCGGGCCTCGGACTCAAAATGAATCAGGGTCGTCTGCAGGCATATGAATGCCATGACGACTCCGACCACGGCCATCTGCAAAAAGGTCTTCACCTTGGCCGGCCAGGAGGGCGGGATGACAACGCCGCGATAGGCGGCCAGGAGCCGCAGGCCGGTGATAAAGAACTCCCGGCCGATAATCAGGATCACCGGTATCGGTGAGACAAAGCCAAGGGCGATAAATGAAACCAGGGCCGAGCTGACCAGGACCTTGTCGGCGAGGGGATCCATGAATTTGCCGAAGCCGGTGACGATGCCGTACTTGCGGGCGTAGTAGCCATCGGCCATGTCGGTCAGGGCGGCGATTATGAACAGCCCGAGCCCGATCAGGCGAAGGTAGAAATTCTCGTAGAGGAAGAAGACCATGAAGATCGGGGCGAGGACAACCCGCATGAGGGTCAGTTTGTTGGGCATATTCATGACAGCGGAATCTACGTCGGCGCTGTGGGGGTGTCAAGGAAGGGGATTGGTCGGCACAAAAGCCCGGAATCACCGCACGAAACAAGCCCGGCGCATTTCACATGCGCCGGGCTTTGCCATTCTACTTCGTGTACCTTCCAGCTACTCGCACTGGGGCAGACATGGCGCCGGCGGGGCGCCGCCCAAAAACAGCGCATTCACCAGCGCGATCACATCGGGCAGGTCGACATTACAGCCCGGGTCACCGTCGATATTCGCCGCGGCGGGACACGGGACCGGGGCGCCACCTAAGAAGAGCGCATTGACCAGGTAGATCACATCAGGCAGATCGACATCGCCGTTGGGATCATCGTTGACATT